>CADDYT010000039.1 GCA_902810755.1 Chloroflexota bacterium | reverse complement strand
AAACAGGACAATGAGCTTTTCTCTCAAGAGTACCTTCACCTGATTTACCGCTATGTCTACAGGCATGTGAGGAACGAACAGGACGCTGAGGATCTGACATCACAGGTCTTTCTCAAAGCCGTACGTAGTCTCGATCTCGAACGCAGCACGCCCCATCAACAAGCCTGGTTGTTTCAGGTGGCCCGCACGACTATCGCCGATTACTGGCGTCTCTATTATCGTCACTCGTCAACGCACTCACTGGACAGGCTGGTAGAAGCAGGCTGGGAGGGGCCAGTAGTGCAAGAGGGATCAACTCTGGAGAGCAGTGCTGCGGCAGATCGCATACAGGATATTCTTCAGCTATTACCCGCCCGCTATCGTGAGGTCTTGACCTGCCGGTTTCTGCTCAATCTTTCCATACGGGAGACCGCTGCGCATATGGGCTTGACGGAGAGTAACGTCAAAGTGATGCAATCCCGTGCCTTGAAACGTGCAATCGCGCTCGATGAGATTGCCAACAAACATCCGGCAGGAAGTCATTGAAGGAGTATCCATACTTGAGATGCTCCAACGCTTGTTAAGATATACTGGAATAAAGCTGAGCAGAAGGAAAGAGGTAGTAGATGAGCAGCAAGCAACAACACACAGAAGGGGAACACGCTTCGGCCACCAGCAGGCGCAAGGCCATCCCTCTGCGCATGGCAAGAGGACCCCAGGACTATGTGCCGGGCCAACAGGAAGAGCCTGCGGTCCTGGCCAGCGTCGCTGACATGGTGCAGTGGGCGCAAAATTGGGCGCGTTCCCGCTCCATCTGGCCCTTTATGTACGCGCTGGCTTGCTGCGGCTTTGAGATGATCGCAGCGGCCTCCGCTCCCCAGTACGATCTCTCGCGCTTCGGCTCCGAAGTCTTCCGCGCCAGTCCTCGCCAGGCCGATCTGATGATCGTGGCCGGCACGGTTTCGGTCAAGATGGCCCCACGCCTGCGCCACCTCTGGGAGCAGATGCCCGAACCGAAATGGGTCATCAGCATGGGGCAGTGCGCCAACTCCGGCGGCGAGTTCTATGATAGCTATTACACCGTGCAGGGCGTTGACACCGTGGTTCCGGTCGATGTCTATGTGCCGGGCTGTCCCCCGCGCCCGGAAGCACTGATCGAAGCCATCTTCAAACTGCGAGAGAAAATCGAAAAGCAGGGCTACCTCCCACACACGTCTGAGGTCTCATCTCTTGCCGCACCTGAAGCGCAGCACGCCCGGGGAAGTGACGACACTCAGGGGCAACACACTCAGGAGATGCTGCTGAATCTGGGGCCACAGCACCCCAGCACCCACGGAGTCCTGCGCCTGGTGCTGACGCTGGAAGGCGAGACGGTAGTGGACTGCACTCCGGTCATCGGCTACCTGCATCGAGGCATTGAGAAAACGCTGGAGAATCGTCCATACCTGGGAGGTATCCGCTACATGGATAATGCCGACTACCTCTCCCCGATGCTCAACGAGATCGCCTACGCTGGTGCCATCGAACAGTTGATGGCGCTTGAGCCGCCCCGACGTGCCCAGTATATCCGTCTGCTGGTGGGAGAACTGCAGCGCATCGCCAGTCACCTGATCGGCGTTGGTGCCTACGTGAATGATCTGGGGACCACCACGCCGCTGCTGTGGGTCATGCGTGACCGTGAGGGGATCATGGATCTGTTCGAGGCACTGGGCGGCAGTCGTTTCAACGTCAACTACGTGCGTGTCGGGGGCGTGCTGCACGATTTCCCCACCGGCTGGCTCAGCTCATGCGAAGCCTACCTGAATCAGTTGGAGAAGAACCTGGGCGAATTGGAGCGGCTCGTGAACGGCAACGAGATCTTCCAGGCGCGCACCCGGGGCGTGGGCTACCTGGATGCGCAGCAGGCGCTCGCCTACGGACTCAGTGGGCCAATGGCGCGAGCCAGCGGCATCAGCTGGGACCTGCGCGTCAACCGCCCCTACATGGCCTATCGCGAAGTGCCGGTGAATATTCAGATCCGGCAGGAAGGCGATTGCTACGCACGCAACGCCCTCCGCTTGCAAGAGATGCGGGAGAGCATTCGTCTGTGCCGCGTGGCAATCGATCAATTGCCTGCCGGCCCCATCAGCGCGCGCACGCCGATAGCATTACGTCCGCCACGCGGGGAGACGTACTTTGCCATCGAGAGCAGCAAGGGCGAACTCGGCGTCTATCTCATCAGCAATGGCAGCGAATATCCCTGGCGCGCCAAACTGCGCGGGCCATCCTTTGTCAATCTGCAAGTGCTGCCGGAACTGCTGCGAGGCTACAAGATGAGCGATGTCATTGCCGTGCTGGGCAGCCTGGATTTCGTGGTGGGGGAAGTGGACCGCTAACGCTCTGTTGGCGCATGTAAAGTGCGCTCAGGATTCACTCAAAAAGATACTGAAATATAAAAATGTAATGTTGAGTACGAGGAGTATCAAATTTATGACGACGAATATATTACCAGCGGACATTCTGCCGCTCCCAGTGCAGCAGGTAGCGGCGGCGCAGGAGCTTGGGACATTTACCAGAGCTTACGAAACCAGTCTTGCCAGGACAACTATTGGAAGTCTCGTCTTCCTGGCAGGGGCAGCGCTCTTTTCTGCAGGCGGCATCTTTCCGCCTGACCTGACGGTGACGACAAGGGGTCTGTTGCTGGTGTTTGGGCTGTTCTCTCTCGGCCTGGCTATCTCCCTGGCCTACAGCGTTATACGGGTAGCCAATCAGCAGGTTTATCTCTTCGAGCGGGGAATAGTCATTCACAAAGGCAAGCAGGTACAGGTCTTCCCCTGGAATCAGGTGAGTGCGGTCTGGCAGAGCATCACTCGTAACTATCGCAACGGTCGCTACGTTGGCACCACTTCCATATATACATTGCGTCGCGTCGATGGCTATCAGGTCAAGCTCAACAATTTGACGAGGGACATCGCGGAACTGGGACCGGCTATTGCCCGGGGCGTCACACGGGAACTGGTTCCTCATGCCTTGCACTCGATCCGGGTTGGGCAGACCCTGATGTTTGCGTCATTCGACGTCGACCGGGAAGGCATCGGCGACGGACGCACATTTCTTTTCTGGTCGCAGGTGCAGGGAGTCGAGGTGCAGCAGGGGCGTGTGATCGTCAAGAGGGCTGAGACGGGGCAGGCCGTCTGGAAGGAGAAGGCGGCGAAGATCCCCAATTTGCTCGTCTTTCTTACGGTTGTAGACGAGATGCTACGGCGGGCGAATTAAGTGTAAACTACGGGATGGGAAGGGCTCATACGCACTTTCGCTGATTCGGCATAGCAGATCCGTGAAGCACACGCAGACGCAGGAGGTCGAATTTGGCCCGACCATAGCCAGGTCTTTTGATCAGTTTGAGTCGATGCACCTGAGCTTCAGTTTGGCCGTTGCTGTAAGGGGTTGTCAGCGCAGCCCACACGGCCTCATAGTCGCGATAAATGCCAGTAGCCAGACTCCGCAATTCGGGAATGCCACTCCTTTTCACCTCTGCCAGCCATGGTCCGAGCATGTGACTGCACCGACGGGTGATCATCACCCGAAAATCTTGCGTAAGCTGGTAGACGTGTTCCAGTTCTTCCTCCAGCCTGCGCAATGGGTCGAGTTGTCGCACTTGCCGCAACTTGAGCTTGCGCGGATTACAGATGAACAGCCAGGCGGCCTCACTGGCAGAAAGCTGATCCTGGCGAGCAGAACGACCAGCTTGTTTCTTCTGCTGATCTCTCATCATCACTCTCAGCTTTGTGGTGATAATAGCGTCTCCTCGGGCGTTCCAGTCATTAAAATCCCATAAAAACGTCTGCCGAATCAGCGAAAGTGCGTATGAGCCTGACAACCGTGATTTACATATCTGGAACAGGGAGAGAAACGGTAGTAGTATCTCCACAGTTTTCCTTTCAGACGTGATAAAATAAGGTGTGCGTGGCGTCTGAGTGGCAGGAGAAAAAATTATGGGAGATAATAAGATTCCCAACAAAAGCGATCTCTTTGCTTTCGAAATCAGAATGGATGAGTATTCTTCAAAAGCAGTATAAACGATCCCTCATTTTTCTGGAATTATCGGGAGTATGAGAGCAGATGGGTGTTCCTCATCATGATAAATCCGTTGCTCCGCAATTGCCATCTCCGTTGTCATCCCCAATGGCGCGCCCGTGTTCAGATTGCGGTCGTATTTGGGAAATGCGCTGGAACTGATCTCCAGGGCGATACGATGGCCCGCTTTGAACACTTGCGCTGTATTCCAGCAATCTATGCTGTAGTGATAGATTTTGCCGGGTTCGATGAGGGAGGGGCGGTCCATGCCGTTGCGGAAGCGGGCGCGCACCATGCCGTCGCAGAGGCGTTGGACGAAGCCGGTGGGCCAGACGTCGACGAGTTTTGCCGTGAAGTCGGTGTCGGGGGCCGAGGATGATGCGTAGAGTTCGACGCGAATGGGGCCGGTGACTTCGGTATCCTGTTTGAGCGGCTCGGTAGCGTAGACGAGGACGTCGTCGCGGCGCTCGATGGCGGAGTAGTCGTCGGGGCCGCCGATCTGCGACGAGGTTGGTTCGCTGATGAATGGCACGGGACGAGCGGGATCGTAGCGATAGCTGTCGGGAGGCTCATCTGCCCCTGGCCGTGTGGTGGAAAGCGTGCCGTCGCCGAAGCGGCTGTTGGCGCGGCCTGCGCTGTGCAGGTAGTAAGATGTCCATTGCGTGCGAGCGAGCGGCCATTCCTGCTCATCGCGCCACCGGTTCGCGCCCATGATGAAGATGCGTACCGGCGCGCCTGTTGGCTCGGTTGATCCTTTGAGCCAGCGATCGAACCAGCGCCGTTCTTCGCCGCGCAGGTCGATCAGCGATTGTGGACCGAAATCGACTTCGCCCATCTTCGATTCGGTGTTGACGGCGTGTCCCCAGGGACCCATGAGCAGACGCTGACCGGCTCGCGCTTCTGGCGTGGCGGCGCGGGTGGTCATACCGATGTAGTTCAGGGGCGTGCCTATCTGCTCGTCATCGTACCAACCGGAGATGTGCAGAACGGGAATGGCGAGTCGCTCAAATTTGCTCTGGTAGCGCAGGGGTTCCCAGTAGGCGTCTAGCTGCGGGTGTTCCAGGTCGGCGCGCCAGAAAGGATTGCGTCGTCCGGCCTGCTCGTCCATTGTCAGCAGGGGCAGGTGTTCGTAGACCCGCGCCCAGTCTACGGCCTCCATCAACTGGTTGGTGCGCCCGCTCACAAGGTGCAGCCAGCAGAGGTGCATAGGGCCGGGCAGGCCGGTGGGCGTCTCGACAAAGGGGTCAGAGGGTGCGACGCGCACGACCATTGCGCGCAGGTGGGGCGGCTGCTCAAGCGCGGCCAGCCACTGGATGCGCCCTGGATAGGAGCTGCCCACCGTGCCGATCCTGCCATTCGACCAGGGCTGAGCCGCGCACCATTCGATGGCGTCGTAGCCGTCGCGTCCCTCGTTGAAATAGGGAACAAATTCCCCGTCCGAATCGCCGCGACCGCGCACATCCATTGCCACGAAGACATAGTCATGCTCGGCCAGATACACGCCGTATTCAAGCGCCCGTTCGTTGGCCTTCATATAGGGCGTGCGCATCAACACGACGGGATATGTTTTCTCCGCGCCTGCCGCCTCGACGGGGCGATAAATGTCAGCCGAGAGCATCACGCCGTCGCGCATAGGGACGCGCTGATTGAAGTCAATATGCACCTTTGCGGGGTTCGGGGTTATCATGCCTGTATTTCCTCTATCGTCTTAAAACCTGCTTTCCACTGCTGGTTTCTGCTGTCTCTTTGCCATGAAAAAGGCTCTCCCGGAGGAGTCATGCTGAGCCGATTTTTCGCAGGCCCGTTCCAGGGTTTTCTGCATTCTATCATATATTAGACTCTGTACTTGCTCACCAGCCCTTTGACCCAGTTGACCTGCTTTTCAGAGGGGGAAAAGTTGTTCTTTTGCAGACGTTTTGCCATGTCGTTAATGAATTCGCGCTCGTTGGGTCTGACGCGGCCACTTTCGGCGTCCAGACTGTCGAAGAGCTTCTTCAGGCTTTGCACCTGCTGGCGCAGCGCGGCCAGTTCGGTTGGAGCATTGCGAGCCTCTGGCGCGTTGGATTCTTGCCACTGGCGATAGGCCTCGTAGTCATCGTTCCAGGCGCCGAGGCCGGCCAGTTCATCGGCCAGTTCGTTGAGGTCGTGACCGGCGTGGCCGCGCACCCACTCGAAGCTGATGGGCGCGCTGCGGCGACCGACCAGCGTGCGATAGAGCGACCAGAGGTCGGGATTGGCCTTCATTTTGTAGACGCCCTGGGCCACCTTGATGGTATATTCGCTATCGCTGTGGATGGTCAGCGGCTGGTCGCGCGGTGCGATGCTGAGCGCGGCCAGCACAGCAGTAATTTCCGCGCGGTTGTTTGTGGTACCGGGAGAGCCGGGGATATGACCATGACATTCGATCTTTTGAGCTTCATTGCGTGCCTGCTCGCCTTGCAGGTTAGAAGCGGGGAGCAGGATGGCGCTCCAACCGGCGGGGCCGCCGGGATTCTTGATGCACGCGCCATCGGTATATGCGATCACCGGCTCTCTGCCTAAAATTACTCGCTCGCTGGCCGGAATGCGTTTTAATGCCTTCAGCACTGATTGCCACTCTAACGATGAATCGTCTACTATGCTCACGTTTGCTCCTGTCTATTGCTGGTATTGCGCTAGCTGGCGGGTCCCATCGCTTCGGTAGACTGATCGTGGATAAGTGTCCATGTATTGTCTTTTTTGATGAAGATGAGGCTTAAATAGTGCTGCTTCGCGTAGGGTTGCGCGCCGAGGTTGGGGTCGGCATAATTCACAAGAATGAGGGCGTAGGCCATTTCTGGCGTCTCGACGGTACGCAGAATGGTGAAATCCAGACTCCATTCCGGGTCGGAAAACCAGGCCGCCTGCAACTGAAGCATCTGCCGCCCACCGTGAAAGCGCGCGCCGTTATAGAGGATTAAGTTGACATCCTCGTCAATTGTAATGAGCGAAAAAACGCGCTCTATGTTGCGCTGTTGAAGCGCCTCCATGAATTCCTGGATCATCTGTTTGAATTCCATCGCCGTATCTCCCTTATGATGGTTTACTGGCCGCCAGCTTAAGAGACGCCCTGATCTTTTCTGCCTGCTGCTTTATTCTGGCATATGAGAAAAGATAAAACGAGCAGCAAAGAGAACTGATATCGTAGAGAGTATATCACGGGGCGCAACAAGCTGCGCAGCACAGCGAGGGGCGATTCCCTTTGCGCTATGCTGCGTTCTCAGAGAAAGGAGCCGTTATTTCGCAGCCGCGCCCAGGGCGACCAGTGCGCCGCCGACGATGCTCCAGAGGATGATGAAAAAGAGCCAGAGGCCGCTGTGTCGCCTGCGGGCTTCGCTGCTGCTCACCTGCTTGAACCAGCGAGCGGTGACGGGCCGACTGAGCCGCCAGGCGATGATGGGCGAGATAATGAGCAGGATGAAAGCTGGCACGATGGAGAGGTAATCGCCAGTGCGTATCGCCTGGATGGCGTTGATGGTTTGACCGATGCCGCCGAGAAAGCCGAGGGCATTGCCGATAATTTGCAGGCGGCGCGCCCGGTTGCGCCCGCGCCGGATGCTTTCGCCGAAAAGGGCAAAGAGCAGGGCAAGAGGCCAGAGAATTGCTATAGAGATGATGGTTGCCAGCGTTGGATTGAGGTGCAACTGATTGGCGACCATGCGCGTGAAGGACGGGAAAAGTGGCAGCAAGAAAAATTCTGCGGTCAGGCCCCAGTCGAAGGCGACGGCCATACCAATACCCTGCGGCTTTGCTCCTGGCTCAGCCGCAGCGTCGGCAGTTGATGTTGATGTAACAGTTTCTTTCATCAATCGCTCCCTGTGCGTTTACTACAGCGCGGTTCACCGCTATGAAGCTACGTGGCGAGGGCCGGGGCGAGCCTGCTGCTCGCCCTGCACCTCCATCCTTACCAACCTCGCTTTAGAATGTTCGTCGGCGGGTTACATTTTAACAGACGCACAGGGGAGCGATTTCGCATCAATCAGCGTTACAGCAGGGACTTCACGGCCTGCACGATGTGGCTGGCGCTGATGCCTGCCTCTTCGATCTGCTGATCGGGCGTCGCGGAAGCGGGCATATGATCGACGGCCAGCTTGACGACGCGAGGCAGCGGGGAGTTGCGGTGGGTGAAGGCGCTCAGCACAGCATCGCCCAGCCCGCCTTCGGGCCAGTGATCTTCAACGGTGACAATCTTCTCGCCCGTTTCCTTCGCCGCAGTAAAGAGCGTCTGTTCATCGATGGGTTTGACCGAGTAGGCATCGATCACGCGAATGATGATGCCCTCGTTCTTGAGCCGGTCATACGCCTTCAATGCCTCATCTACAGCGATGCCTATGGCAACGACAGTGACCTGGTCATTGCCAGACTGGCGCACAACTTTGCTACCGCCGATAGGGAACTGTTCGTCGGGGCCGTAGATGACGGGTGTCTTCTCGCGGGTTGTACGCATGTAGACGATGCCTTCATGCTTCGACATCTCTTCGACCAGCTTTGCCGCCTGGTTGGCGTCGCTGGGGGCAAGTACCGTGCTGCCGAAAACGGCGCTCATTTCGGCCAGGTCTTCCAGCGCCATCTGCGAGGGGCCGTCTTCGCCGATCGAGACGCCGGCGTGGGAGCCGACGAGGCGAATGTTGGCGCGTGAGATGGCGGCCATGCGCACGAAGTCATAGGCGCGGCTGAAGAAGGCGCCGAAGGTCGAAGCAAACGGCACCTTGTGGCGCACGCTGAAGCCAACGGCGGCGGCAACCATCTGCTGCTCGGCAATAAACATCTCGAAGAAGCGTTCCGGGAAAGCCTTTTTGAACTCCTCGGAATAGGTTGAGTTGCTGACCTCGCCATCGAGCGCGACGACATCGGGGTTGGCGGCGCCGATGGCTACCAGCGCGTCACCATAGGCTTTGCGCGTCGCGACCTGCTCGCCGGTTCCATAGCGCGGCAACTGGAGCGGCTGTGACTGTGGCTCCGGCGCGGGCTGGCGATTTTCCGGTTTTTGGACGGGGAAGGTCTTGTTGACTTCGCCGCCCAGTTCCTTGATCGCTTCCTGTGCCTGCTGTGGGCTGAGCGCCTTGCCGTGCCAGCCTTCTTTGTTCTCCAGGAAGGAGACGCCCTTGCCCTTCATCGTCTTTGCGATGATCAGTGTGGGCTTCTCGGTCGACTGTTCGGCCTGAGCGTAAGCGTTGTTGATCTGCTCGAAGTTGTGGCCGTCGATGAGGATGGCATTCCAGCCAAAAGCTTCGGCGCGCGCCTTGTAGGCTTCGCCGTTCCAGCCAAGTTCGGTCTGGCCGCGCTGGCCCAGGCGGTTCATATCGAGAATGCCGATCAGATTGTTGAGTTTGTAGTAGGAAGCGTGGTCGAAGGCTTCCCAGATGGAGCCTTCGGCCATCTCGCTATCGCCGAGCAGCACCCAGATGTGATAGGGCAGCTTATCCAGGTATTTGCCGCACAGCGCGATACCCACGCCGATGGGCAGGCCCTGACCCAGCGAGCCGGTGGCGACATCAACCCAGGGGATCACCGGCGTCGGGTGGCCTTCGAGGCGGCTGCCATCCTTGCGCAGTGTCAGAAGCTCCTGATCGCTGATTACGCCTGCCGCCTTGTACATGGAATACAGGAGCGGGGAGGCATGGCCTTTCGAGAAGATAAGATGGTCATTGTCCGGGTTCTGTGGGTTCTGGAAATCATAGCGCAGGTATTTTGTCATCAGCACCGCCATGAGGTCTGCCGCCGACATGGAGGAGGTTGGATGGCCTGATCCGGCAGCTGTGGTGCTGCGAATGCTATCAACACGCAACTGCTGGGCAAGTTCTGTCCACTGTTGCACCTGCGGATTCGTTTGTGTTGTTGTCAACTGTTCACCTCTCACAAAAGTTACAAATGCTGTCTTGCCAGTTCGTTTGTATCCCTGATATTCTTTCATTGTAGGACACATGCCTGTCACGCGCAAGCTGAGAGTTGCCCCTTCTTACAAATAACACGTTTCAGCAGGCTTAAAGTAGCGCGGGCAGGCAAGCGCACGGTTCCTATTCATCTTACGATAGACGTCAAGAGCCGTCTGGCCCTTCTTCACCGGCGACAATGACGGCTTTGAGCGCCTTGCCACCGAGTTCGCGCCCCGTTGCAGGCGATAGGGGATGGCCTCGACGATGATGACGCAAACACCACCACGCTATCGCCGGGTTGGATGTCGGTCGTCGCCCCGGTTGATGCCGCGCACGTAGCAGATCAGGAGTTCGATGAGCGTGGCAGCCTCAAAAGAGATCATCGGGCAGAGGCAGGACATGAAGCTGCACGTTCTGCTGGCATGCCGTATGCCGGCTCCCTATGCTGACCTGCCGGATTCCTCTTATACGACCCGGCAGCGCAGGCCACCCCTTGCGGGTGGCCTGCGCTGTCGACCTGTGACGGGGAGCTAGCATACGGCATGCTATAATGAGACGGCAATAGAAAGTGTGATCAGTTTTGTTCTGATGCTTCTGGAGGAGTTCAGCATGAGACAGTACGGCAGTCAGAGTATGATCGGGACGTTGCGCAGGGTGCTGGTGAAGCGACCGGATGAGGCGTTCGCGGTCAGCGACCCGGCGGCCTGGCATTATGCAGGCAAACCAGACCTGACAATGGCCCGGCAGGAACACGACGCGCTGGTGCAGATGTTGCGCGAGGCCGGGGCCGAAGTGATCTATCACGACAGCGTGCAGCCCGATCACGCCGATGCTATTTTCACCTTTGACCCGACGCTGATTACCGATGCGGGTGCGGTCATACTCTCGATGGGCAAGCAGCAGCGGCGTGGCGAGGAGGCTGTGATGGCACAGCGCCTGCAAGAGATCGGCGTCCCCATTCTCTATACGCTGCACGGCGAGGCGCGGGCCGAAGGCGGCGACCTGCTGTGGGTCGATCATGATACGCTGGCTGTCGGGCTGGGCTTTCGCACCAACCTGGAGGGCCTGCGCCAGTTGCGCGAGGCGCTTGAACCCATCGGTGTCCGCGTCATCCCGGTTGAGTTGCCGTACTACACCGGCCCGCAGGCATGCCTGCACCTGCTCTCGCTCATCAGCATCGTCGATCAACGTACCGCCGTCGTTTTCCCGCCGCTGCTGGCCGTTCCCTTCTGGCAGGAACTCCTGCGCCGCGACTTCCGGATCATCGAGGTACCCGAAGAGGAATTTGCCACGATGGCTCCCAACGTGCTGGCAACATCGCCCGGCCAGTGCATCATGCTGGAAGGCAACCCGGTCACGCAACGCCGTTTAGAGGATGCAGGCTGCACCGTGCGCACCTATCGTGGCAACGAAATCTCCCTCAAAGCCGAAGGCGGCGCAACATGCCTGACACGGCCCATTTTGCGCGACGATTAGCCCTCCTCATACAGGGTACAACTCCTCTTGAAAGTATGCCAGATAAGTGCGGTTTTGTCCAGGAAAGTTCGTACTGATGTTCAAAATGCGGCAAATTTTCCCATCTGGGAGGTCATTTACTCTGATTTTCGTGCCAACTGTCTGAACCTGCAACGAAAAACCTGCATAAATGTGCAGGTTCACAACTGGCAAAACGACTGATGTGGAATTGTTGGGCGTGGCATATAGTGTTTGCAAATCTGTCCTATCGTACTTTCTGGATGAGGGGACGACAGATTGAAGCAAGCAAAGGAAAGATGCTATGGAACAAGCTTCTACAGAGACGAACCTGTTGAGGATACTATCAAATCAAATGGCCGATGCGGTGGAGCGCGTCGTGCCTGCTCTGGTGCTGGTGAATGGGCGACAGCGCCAGCCTGCCAGCGGCCTCGTCTTCGCCGACGACCTCGTGCTGACCGCCAGTCATGTGCTTGAGCGCGAGCAAGATATCTCCATCGAGACCCATGATAAGCGCACGCTGGCAGCGCAACTGGTCGGTCGTGACCCATCGAGCGATCTGGCGGTATTGCGCGTGGCAAACCTCGGCCTGACGCCGCCCACGCGAGCCGGCGAGCCTGCGCGAGTAGGCCAGCTTATTCTGGCCGTTGGTCGCTCTTCCAGTGAGGGGCCGATGGCAAGTTCCGGTATTGTCAGCGCCATCGGTGGTCCGCTGCGGATCGGGCGCGGCGCTGTGCTGGAAAGCTATATTCGCACGGACGCTACTCCCTATCCCGGCTTCTCCGGTGGCCCGTTGATCGATACGCAGGGGGCTGTGCTTGGCATGCTCACAACCGGTCTCATCAACGGCCTCGCGCTGGCTATTCCAGCTTCCGCTGCCTGGAACGTCGCGGAGACGCTGGCGCAGCAGGGCTATGTCAAACGCGGCTACCTGGGCATCAGTAGCCAGATTGTGCAGATTCCGCCTTTCCAGCGCGCGGGCCGCACGCAGGAACACGGCCTGCTGATCGTGAAGGTTGATGACAACAGCCCGGCGCAAAAAGGGGGCATGCTGATGGGTGATATCCTGGTTGGCATCGACGGCCACGCCGTCAGCGATTCTGAAGACCTGCACGCCCTGCTCGACGGCAACCGCGTAGGCAAGACGGTACCCGTTGATGTCATTCGCGGCAACCAGTCTGTCACGCTGCAGGTGACGATTGGTCAGCGCAGTTAAGGATAAAAGCAGATCAGGAAAAGAGAGCTATGACACAGCAAGATACTTTTTCCGCTCCATTTTCCTCATTCGGGCGGGCGGACGCTTTCTCGCCTGCGCTGATGCGGCTGGTAGAGCAGGTGCAACCGGGCATCGTGCAGGTGCGGCGCGGCGACCGGGGTGCCGGAACGGGCATTGTCTGGCGAGCCGACGGCTATATTATCACCAATTACCATGTGGTGGCCGGTAACGGCATCGCCATCCAGGTCCTGCTCAACGACGGGCGCACCTTCGATGCAAAGATCATCGAGAGCAACCCTGGAATTGATCTGGCGTTACTGAAGGTGGCGGCAAACGACCTGAAGGCTATTGCCGCCGGAGATTCGGCGAAGCTGCGCGTTGGTGAGCTGGTCTTTGCTATCGGCCATCCCTGGGGCCAGCGCGGCGTCGTCACGGCTGGCATCTTCAGCAAGATGAGTGAGGTGAAGCTGCGCGGCAGCGACGAGACGCTCCAATATATTCAATCGGACGTACTGATCGCACCGGGCAACTCTGGCGGCCCGCTACTCAATGCGGATGGCGAGGTTGTCGGCATCAATGCCATGATCTTTGGCGGCGATCTGGCCGTCTCCATCCCCGCTAACACTGTTAGCAGGTGGCTGGCGAATCTGCCTCGACGGCAACCCGCGCCTGGTATAGAGGCGTACCCGGTCGAATTGCCGATCAGCCTGCGCCAGCCAGCAGGTCGGCCCGTTGGTCTTCTTATAGCCAGCGTCAGATCAGATAAAGAGGACATTCTGGTCGGCGACATATTGCTGTCGGCTGACGATAAGGCCCTGGACGATATGGAGACGTTGCTGGACATACTTGCGCATAAAAATGCGGTTGACGAGGTGCGGTTGCGTCTGATACGCGGGGGCGAGATAGAGACGATCAGTGTTCAATGTAACGTACTGGAACGGTGAGGTAGAGGAAAAGGAGATAACTCAATGGCAAGGCAATGTACGCATCTTGACCATATACACGATGTCACGCCGAGCGCGCAGGGGTGTGAGGATTGTTTGAAGACGGGGGATAGCTGGGTTCACCTGCGTATCTGTCTGGAATGCGGGCATGTTGGCTGCTGCGATTCCTCGAAAAATAAGCATGCCACAAAGCATTTCCACGCGACCAACCACCCCATCATCCAGTCTTTCCAGCCAGGGGAGGACTGGCGCTGGTGCTATATCGACCAGATGTTGCTGTAGCGCAGGTAGCAACATCATGCATATTTTTGCAGGTCAATCTGAAGATCAGCCGGGCCAAAACCCAGAGGCAGCAGTTCTTTGATGGTCGTGACGACAATTTTGTCTCTGTGAGTAGTGGAAAGGATGACGAGCAGATCGGTGCCTGAAAGTTGCGCCACTTCATAGAGCATCTGGCGGCAGGAGCCGCAGGGAGTCGTTACTTCAGTAGTGGCAAAATCTTCGCCGCGAGCAATGACGGCGACGCCTTTGAAACGCCGTATGCCAGCAGTGTTCGCGCTGACGATTGCGCTACGTTCGGCGCAGATTGAGGTGTATGTCGCGCTTTCATAGTTGGTGCCGGGGATGATTGTGCCATCTTCCGTAAAGAGCGCGGCCCCCACGTAGAAGTGAGAGTAGGGGTTGTAGGCGTGTTCCATAGCCTGCGCGGCGGCGTCGAGTGCCTTTTTTGCCAGTTCGTCCAGTTCCTCGTAGCGTACAGTGTTCATTGTGCTTTGTGGCGCGGAAAATTCTGTTTTCAGCAACGAGAGCGAGCGCCATCTCCCTTCTAATTGTTTACAGATAGCGTAAAAGATTGGCAGCAGCTTTGTCAAATGGAATGGCTGGCATGCCCGTCTCGCGTAGCAGAGCAGGAAGGAGACTCTTTTCCCCTCAAAAGAGTCTCCTTCCTGTCAGAAATGTGTGCTGCGCTTATTTGCCCGTTGCTTCGGGGTGATTCTGCAATTTGATGGCGGCGATGACCGGGTCGGTGTGGTGGATGGCCATGCGCTGCTCGGCCTTTTGCAGGTTCCAGGCGCTGTTGATCAGCGCGATATGCGTGAAGGCCTGAGGATAGTTGCCGAGGGCTATATTGTTATCTGAATCGATCTCTTCAGAGAACAGGCCCAGGCGACCAGCGTAGCTCAGCAGGCGCTCAAAGAGCGAGCGGGCCTCATCAATACGTCCCTGCATGGCCAGGTTATCAACCAGCCAGAAACTACAGATGGTAAAGGTACCTTCTTTGCCGGAGAGGCCATCGATGTTGTCTTCCACGCTGGAAAGTTCATCGTCGACGTGATAGCGATAGACAAAGCCTTTACTGTCCGTCAGCTGTTCCATGATGCGGTCAACGGTTGAGCGCATGCGTGGGTCGTCGGGTGGGATGAAGCCGACGAGGGGCAGCAGCAGGTTTGAGGCGTCGAGCCGGGCGTCTTCATAGGACTGCGTGAACGCGCCGAGGGTTGTATTGTAACCGCGTGAGAGGACATCGGCGCGAATCTCATCGCGTACCTTGCACCAGCGCATCAGGTCTGCCTCTAAGTGGAGTTGCTGGGCGGCACGGATGCCGCGATCAAGGGCGACCCAGCACATTACTTTGGAGTAGACGAAATTGCGCGGGCCGCCTCGCACTTCCCAGATGCCGCTATCGGCGTCGTGCCAGTGTGCGCAGACGTAATCGACCAGCTTGCGCAACATATCCCAGAGCGGGCCTTCGAGCTTCTCGCCAAAGCGTTCAAAGCCGCCCTGCTTCCGGTAGATGTGGATGCAATCCAACACTTCGCCGAAGACATCCAGTTGTTTCTGTTGCGCCGCGCCGTTGCCGATGCGTACCGGGCGCGAATTTTCGTAGCCGCTCAGGTGGGGCAGCTCGATCTCGCGCAGGTCGCGCTCGCCACGAATGCCGTACATGATCTGCACGTCTTCGCCATCGGCGTAGGAGAGGTTTTGCAGCCAGTAGGTGAAGGCGCGGGCCTCTTCGGTGAAGCCGAGGACGTTAAGGGCGTAGAGGGTGAAGGTGGCGTCACGCAGCCAGGTGAAGCGATAGTCCCAGTTACGCTCGCCGCCGATGCCTTCCGGCAGTGATGTAGTGGGGGCGGCCACAATGGCGCCGGTGGGCGCGTAGGTCATCATCTTCAGAGTCAGGGCGCTGCGCTGGACCCATTCCAGGTATGGTCCCTGGTAGGTGCAGCCGGAGAGCCACTTGCGCCAGCAGTGCAGGGTGTGGGCCAGTTCCGCGTCGAAGTTGCGCTGCGGCAGTTCGGCTTCGACCAGACGCCGGGCCGCTTGCAGGTTGCGCCCCATACCCACCGCGAAGAGCAGACGCTCGCCTTCACGCAGCGTCACCTGCACATTGACGGTTGGATGCGGGTCATCAATTTCCTGTGAAACGTTCATGGTGAACGAAGGAAGAAGGTGCGCGCCGACGATGGAGAGGCCCATGTGCTGCTGGCCGCCGGAGATGACAACGCCCGTATTATCAGGGGCAAAGAACACCTCACTCGGCGTTGTCGCATAGTGAGGCGTTGCCCTGAGCCGCATGATAACGGGCATTTCCCCGTGTGTGCATTCGACGACGCGCACAAGGCAATGACAGGAGCCATCTTCGCGTGACCACGTATTATTGTTCATCGCCCGGTATGGCCACGCGCTGAGCGTCTCGACCGGCATGAAATCGGTGAGAACAAGCTCTCCACTCGTGCTGGCAAAGCGCGTTTGTAGCACATTACTGCCCCACAGGTAGCGTTGTGCGCCGGGGATTGCCGGGTCGGCAGGGGCGATCTGGAAGTAGCCACCGCGTTCGGCATCGAGGAGACGGCAGAAGATGGCCGGGCTATCAAAATCTGGCAAGCAGCCCCAGTCTACCGAGCCGTCCGGGGCGACCAGTACCGCAGAATGACAGTCTCCAATGACGCCATAAGAGTTAACAGGTTGATAAGTCCGAGTAGTTGCTTTCATCCCAACCACGCCTCTTTAAGGAAGTAATCGACGATAATCAAAGTTTTGAAGAATCCTTTTTGCAGGTTCTTATCAAGAGATAACGGAATAGCAGAGGCAACGGTAACAAGAAACTGGTACTAATTCTGGCCGTGTTTATCCGCTTTTGAACACCGTTCAAGCTGTATTCTTAGAAAGCTGAGAACAGCTCATCCTTTTCTTATGAATTTCTCAGGAACGATTCATATTACCTATAACACATTTGGAATGTGCAATATTCGCTAGACACGGAGAGGACAAACATGTTACGCTACTACAGGAGCAAGTCACAGGGGATGCAGGTTTTTCGGAGATTGATATGTGGCCTGGAACGGTCACGGATAGTGGGTTGCCTTTGTGTTGAGGCGGCCCGGCGACAGTCAGACGTGTTCTTTGTAGCTCTAAGCTAGCTAGATGGAATGAAATGGAGAGGGATCATATGGGAAAGATTCAGCAGGTGATGCGTCATCCCGCCGGGAAAGTGGGACTTGCCGTAGGGTTACTGTTTGGCCTGCTCGCCGCTTTCATGGGGGAGGCGAGTAAGGCCCTTTTTCTCGTCGGCCTTTGCCGTTACCTGGCGTCGCGCATCTCCCGCCAGTAAGCGCGCAGCTTTTGAGCAGGTTCTCAAGGCCAGGGAGGGTCACGCAGAAAAGCGTGGCCTTCTTTTTTCAGGGCTAAGAGAGCAAGGTGTGAAACTCTTTTCCCTTACCCGGCGTGTATCTTGACGATGCTATCCCTTTGGAAGCGCACAGGGTACTTCGTGTGGCATTCAGTTCTTGCCAGGATACGTCTCTGGAAATGTTGGAGAGGGAAAGGAGTTCTCAGGATGAAAATACCGTTTCTTGACAAAGAGATCCCGCTTTTTGAGAATGTATCGCCGTCAATGGAAGAGGAAGTTACGGCCAGACCGCCGGTCATCCTCGAACTGGGGGAGCCGGGTGAAACGACGCCTATGATGCGTGACGTGGGGCTACTGCTCTTGCGTCTGACCACCGGCGGTTTGCTGGTTGGGCATGGCGCGCAAAAGCTCTTCGGCTGGTTTGGCGGCCCCGGTTTCAAGGGTACGGCTGGCTGGCTGAGGTCGCTGGGCCTGCATCCGAGCAAGCTGTGGGCGACATCGGCAGCATCTTCTGAGTTTGGTGGCGGCTTGCTCACCTCTCTCGGTCTGTTCCACCCGCTAGGCCCGATGGCTGAAATAGGCGCAATGATTATGGCAACGGTCAAGGTTCACTGGGGCAAGCCAATCTGGGTCAGCACCGGAGGCGCGGAACTGCCGGTTGTGGATATGGCGACTGCTGCCACGCTTATCCTCACCGGTCCCGGTCGCTTCTCGCTGGATCGCGTGTTCGGCATTCGCCTGCCGCGTCCACTGGTGCTGGGCATTGCCATTGCCGAGGCTATCATGGTGGCGATCGGCATTGTGAGCCAGCCCGCGCCTATTCCTGTTGTTCCCCCGGAAACGGCCCCGGCTGCCAACAACACCGTTACAGCGGGCCAGACAGGCGGTACGCTCTAATTCTAGCTGGCCGCGTAAGCATGAAAAGAGACCTGACAGGACAATCTCAGGTCTCTTTTTGTTTCCGAGCAAACGCGGCCTTTTCTTCCAGTACGCGCCGCGCTGCCGGTGATGCGAGAAAGGCGGCTTTTTGCTGAGTATCCTCAAGAGAATCTGCCAGCCTGTTGAGGATCAGTGCTGCCTGCTCGTATGCAACTATCGCCTGTTCCTCATGCCCCTGTTGCCGGTGCAGTGCGGCCAGTGCCGCCAGAATCGGCCATAATTCGCCGGGCAGACCGATCTCTTCGGCCAGGTTCGCGGCCTCTTGCAGATGCGTAATGGCTTCCCCTGCCTGGCCGCGCGCCAGAATAGCAAGAGCGCGTAGATAAGGAATGCGGTGCCGCTTGCTGGTGCCAATAGCCTTGCCCAGATACTGCACATAGCTGGTGGCGCGCTCAACCTCACCGGCCCGTAACAACGTCTCGACTTCGTACCAGCGTTGGAGACGAGAACAGAGCAGAAAGACAGGTGTTTGTGGCTCTATGGCTTGCAGGGCATATCCGGCTGCTTCTTCCCACGCCTCTGCCAGCGCATAGTCGGCGCAGAGTTCGGCGGCGGCTACACGGCTGAGGGGCTGTGATCTGATCTGCTGGTGAAATGCCAGCGATTTTTCATGCATCGCCCGCGCCTCATCCAGCGCCAGCACTGCCCGGTAGACGGTACCTGATAATGTGAAGCTGTTGCCTTGCCAGGGAATAACACCATGCGTGTGCGCGGTAGAGACGCACTCACGGGCTAAGGCAAGGGCTTTGCCGTATTCCCCCTGTCCCATGGCAGCCTGAGCCAGGTGGTAGAGGGCATTGGCCTGCCCCCACCAGTTCTCGGCCTCAACCGCAATTCTCTGGGCCTCTAGCGCCGTATCAATCGCTGCCTGAAGCTGGCCGGTATTGATGGCAATACTGCTTAACACGCACAGGCTGTCCACCTCCATTGCCCGGTCGCCCAGTTGCCTGTAGACTATGGTAGCCTCCTGTGCGTAGATGGCGCTCTCTTCCCAGAAACCGGCGTCTTTGGTAGCATAGGAGACCACGTTGAGGCAGCGAGCAATCAGCTCTGGCCGTTCAAGCTGTCTGGCCAGTTCCAGGGCGCGTTTGCCATGCGCAATGGCTGCGTTCACGTCGAAATGGTAAAAGTGCAGTTGGGCCAGACTCCACTCGGTCTCTGCCAGGCCGAGTGTGTCGTTGCTCTCCCCGGCTACCTGAAGCGCCTGCTGCAAAAGCGACATCGCCTGTTCAAGATTGTACGTTTTATGGATCATCACGGTCGCCAGTCTGTTGAGGGCAGCGCACTTCATCTCCGGCATATTAGAGGCTTGAGCAAATGCCAGCATCTCATCGTAGACACACAGAGCTGGCTCAACTTCGCTCAAGAATTCGTAGGCGCGGCCTAGCTGACTGTACAGGTGGCGCAGCGAGTCCGCTACAATCTCGGACGGCAGGCGCGGCTGCGATTGCCATTGTGCAGCTACCTGTCTTGCCCGTTCGTAATGGGCAATGGCGTCTCGTACCGCGAAGAGGCGCATGGCATCATCGCCCGCAGCCACGCTGAGAGTGAAGGTCTGCTCCGGCAGGCGGGCGGCAAAGGCGTGGTGCGCGAGTTCGGCGGCGGGAGCGGCTGCCGCCTGCAAGACATCCAGCGCGCGGCGATGAAAGACCCGCCGTCGCGCCTCCCCTGCATCTGTGTAAACAACGTCACGGATCTTATCGTGGGTAAAGAAATAGCTGCTATACAATTCGTTAAAATGATCTGTTGCTTCCTCGCCGATTTCGTGGAGGAGGCGTTTGATCAGCGTTTCGTCCAGCGCCGGAAGCCCTTCATTCTCGCTCAAGCCGGCTATCTGGCATGCCTGCTCGAACGAAAAGTGACGACCGAGGACGGCCCCGGCCACCAGCAGGGCAAACGCAGCAGGTGAGACCTGATCGAGCCGTGCGCGTATGACCTCACGCACGCCGGGAGGCAAAAAGCGGTGGAGTGCTGCTGTGCCGGAGGATGCCCCCGCGTAATCGATCAGCCAGCTTCCATCTCCCTGGCGGCTCGCCTTCAGCAATCCGCGATCGAGCAGGGCCTTGAGCGTCTCCATGATGTAGAAGGGCTGGCCGTGCGTTTCCGCGAACAGCCACCGGCTGAGCGGTTCCATAGCGAAGCTTCCCATCGCATGAAGCAATTGCCGTGTATCCTCGCTGCTCAAAGTGTCCAGCGTGATGCTTATGAGACCTGGCTCGCGCTCCAGGTTGGCAAGCCAGCGGCTGAGCGCGCCGGTTTCCAACGCTTCCAGCCGCAGCGTTGCCAGCAGCAGGACAGGCGTTTTGCTCGCCTGCCAGTGCCGCGCAGCGTAGTGTAACAGGTCGAGGGAGGCAGTGTCTGCCCATTGCAGATCATCGAAAAAGAGCAGCACGGGGGCGCGTTTTGCCAGCGCCTGGATGAAGCGCGTCACGGATTCAAACAAACGGATACGGGCAGCGGGTTCGTCTGCGCCGGGGGCGGGCAGGTCGGGGTAGCGGTCGCGCAGTTCGGGCAGGAGGCGGGCCAGTTCAGCCAGCCAGGGGTCGCTCAAGAGATCGTCGGGCGCATTTTCGCGTTCGATGCGCGCGCGCAGGGCGTCAACAAGCGGCTGATAGGGCAGGCGTCCTCCGGCCTCAAACGCCCGACCGGCAAGGACATCTGCCCCTTGCGCGTCGGCCCATTCGAGGAATTCCGTTGCCAGCCGCGTTTTCCCGATTCCGGCCTCACCCTTCAGTACCACCGTGCTGGCGCGCTCGCGAGCAGTGGCGCGATATGCCTCTATCAGACGCGCATATTCGCTCCTGCGTCCAATCAACGGGCTGGAGAGGAGCGCGACAGTAATCGGCTCGGCCCACCTTTCTCGTGTGTTCTCCGGCAAGGCGAGAGGAGAAGATATGGGAGGGTGGGCAGTTCTGGTCGATTCCGGTTTGCGTGCCTGTCCTTCCGCGCCTGAACTGGCTGCGAAGGCTTCCATCTCCGGTGAAGGGTCGGCAGCCAGCGCATCAGAGAGCTTCAAGCGGTAGGCGTCGAATGTTCGCAGGGCGGCATTGCGGTTTCCTGCCGCCAGATGGGCTTCCATCACGCGCCGGTAAGCATTTTCACTCAACGGATCGTGCGCCGTCCAGCGAGTAGCGGTTTCGAGCGCGCTCGCCACGTCGCCGGATTGTAATTGCAATTGCGAGAGGCGCTCAAAGAGCAGTTCCACACGGCTATGCCAGATTTCTCGCTGCAACGCTATCCAGTCATCGAATTCGGGAGCATCGTTGAGTGAGAAGCCTTCCAGGAAGGGGCCGCGATAGAGACTGAGGGCCTGCCGGAGCTGTAAGAGCAGGGCGGGCAGCGTATCTGGTTGGCGGCTCGATGACGAGCGAACCGGTATGGAGGCGTCTTCGAGCAGACGGAGATCAAGTTCAACATCTGAGGTTGCATCGAAGCTGAGCTGCTCGCGCCCGATACGCAGATGAGATGAGCCGGGCGTATTGCTATCTTCAAGGGTAGCGCGTAGATCGGCCAGGGTGCGGCGCAGCGTTGTGCGTCCCTGGGCAGTGTCGCTGTCCGGCCAGAAGAGGGTTACTAACTTCTCTCGCGAGTGAGCGCCACCTGCTACAGCCAGGTAGATGAGGAGTGCCAGCTCTTTGCGCGTGCGAAACCTCAACATGCGCCCTGAATGACACACTTCTGGCGCGCCCAGTAATGCAAGCTGCAATCGGCCCATATTTCGTCCCTTTACTCACGTTCTGCTCACGATTTTATCACGCCGCCATGCTACCCTTATGTCCAGATAGCGCAAGCACATTCTAGTACACGGTCTGAACGGCCTGCAAGCTAGATATACGCATCGGACGTGGTGAAAGATCATTGCATATCAGAAAGGAGCAAGTAAATGTACGCCGTTGTGAATCACCTTCATCTGAATATCCCTGTCGACCAGCTCAGACCGGGGACCGTGGAGGAAGCTATTCCACTGCTGGCAAGTATGCCCGGTTTCCTTGACTTTTACCTCGTAAAGGTCGCGGACGACCGGGCCACTATCCTTCTTTTCTGGGATAGCGCGGCGAACGCGGAGAACGGGGCAAAGACATTTGGCCCGACCTGGTTTGCCAGAAATATTGCCCCATACCTGGCAGGCCCGCAGGAAAGAAGCGTGGGTGAGGTTCTTGCGCGACGATGATCTATCGCGAGCAGGAAGTTTCACATACACAGAGGAAAAACGATGAGTAATCAAGCAGGAGAGAGAAACAAGCTTCCCCCGACTACGCGGATGGGCGTGGTCTCGCTGAACGTCTCGCGACTGGAACGCTCGCTGGCGTTTTACCGCGAGATGCTCGGCCTCGAACTCATGCAGCGCGACAATGATACTGCCTTGCTTGGCGTGGATCAGCCTCTGCTCCTGCTCACGGAGCAGCCAGCAGTAAAGTTCCGATCTCCCGATGCCAGCGGTCTCTATCACGTTGCTTTTCTGGTGCCGGGCAGGGCCGACCTGGCCTGTTTCCTGCGGCACCTGCTGGATGTCGGCTATGCCCTGCGGGAAGCCTCAGACCATGTGGTGAGTGAGGCGCTCTACCTGTCCGATCTGGACGGCAACGGCATTGAGGTTTACCGCGATCGCCCGCGCGGCGCGTGGCCCTGGCAAAACGGGCGGCTGTATGCCGCGAACAGTAGCGACCCGCTGGACAAAGAAAATCTGCTAGCGGAACTGGAAGGAAACGGGCCGAGATGGCGTGGCATGCCGGTCGGGACGTGCATCGGACACGTTCACTTACAGGCCGCCGACCTCGACCGGGCAGTTGCATTCTATCAGGATATACTCGGTTTCGAGGAAAGCATCACCGGCATAACGGGCGCGTACTTCATGGCGGCAGGTGGCTATCATCACCATCTCGCGCTCAACACCTGGTACAGCCTGGGCGGGCCGCCACCGCCATCTGATGCCATTGGTCTGCGTTTTTTCACCATTTGCCTGCCTGATGAGGAGGGAGTGAAGCGCGTTGCCGGGCGGCTGGAAACGGCAGATGTGACCTTCAGGCATATATCAGACCCGGATGCCCTTGTGCTGCGCGACCGGGAGGGTAATGGCCTGCTGCTCGTGGCCGGGCAGTTCTCAAACCAGAAGGAGGTGATGTCGCTCGCGAAGCTATCCATCGAGCCGTAGTGGCTTTTCAGCATGGAACAGTATGAGTATGGCTGCTCGCATTGTCAGATATCCAACTTTACAGATCAAACGGATTACCAGAAGGAGAACATTTCATGTCAACACAGGCAAACAAGGATCTGATTTACCGGTTTGTCGAGGCGTTTAACCGGAAGGATGCGCAAGGGGCAGCGGCCCTCGTCTCCGAAGACTGGACAAACTATGACGCCAATCTGCCGCCGCTACCGCATGGACCGGAGGGCGCGCACCAGTTGATTACCCTGTTCGCGCAGGGTATCCCCGACCTTCAACTGGTTGTCGAGGCGATGATCGCGGAAGGAGACCTGGTAGCGAGTCGCTGGACCTGTCACGGTACCCAGACCGGTGAATTTCTGGGTATTCCAGCAACAGGTCGGTCTGCTACCGTGACAGCTACCGCCGTCTTTCGCGTCACCAATGGCAAGATTGCCGAGAACCGGGTGAACTTCGATGCCTTTGGCCTGATGGTCCAACTCGGCGTCATCCCGGCGCCGGGCCAGCCTGCACAGGCTATGTAGCAGGTGTATTCTCATAGAAAAACTTTTCATACCGAAAGGAGAACATCTTATGTCGACAGAGCAGAACAGGGCGTTAGGCCATCGCTGGGCGGAAATCTGGAATCACGATAAAGACCTCAGCGTCATCGACGAGATTGTTGATCCCAATTTTGTTTCGCACAGCGCGCCGCCGGGACTGGCTCCCGGCATTGAGGGCGTCAGGCAATGGGCCGCGCTCTTCCGCCAGGCTTTCCCTGACATCTGGTCAACGGCTGATGACGTGATTGTGGAGGGGGACAGGGTGGTAGAACGCTTTACGAGCGGCGGCACTCATAAAGGCGAGTTCTTTGGTATCCCGCCAACCGGCGTCAGTGGCTCGATCACCGGCATCAACATTTTCCGTGTCGCCAACGGCAAGATCGTTGAACACTGGGGCAACAGCGATGATCTCGGCCTGATGCAAAAACTCGGCGTCATTCCCGCGATGGCATAAAACGAGGGGAAAAGGAGTGAGAGGATAGCGAGCAAGCACTGCTATCCTCTCACTTCCTTTTTCTCAGATCAGAACCTGCTTTACTCTTCTTTCAGCCAGCGCGCCACATCAGGGGCAAAGTAGGTGATAATCATATCGGCCCCGGCGCGGCGAATGCCGGTCAGGACTTCCATGACGATGCGGCGTTCGTCGATCCAGCCGTTGTGGGCGGCGGCTTTGATCATGGCGTATTCGCCGCTGACGTTGTAGGCGGCGATGGGCAGGTCGCAGCGGTCGCGCACGCGGCGAATGACATCCATGTAGGCCATGGCGGGCTTGACCATAACGATATCGGCCCCTTCGGCGATATCCAGATCGATTTCGCGCAGGGCTTCGCGCGCGTTGGCCGGGTCCATCTGGTAGGCGCGGCGGTCGCCGAACTGGGGCGCGGACCCGGCTGCTTCTCGGAACGGGCCATAGAAGCCGGATGCGAACTTGGCGGAGTAGGCCATGATGGGCGTGCCGCTCAGGCCGTGTTCATCCAGCGTGTGGCGGATCGCGCCGACGCGGCCATCCATCATGTCAGATGGGGCGACGATATCGGCCCCGGCCTCGGCGTGGGTGAGCGCCATCTGGGCCAGCAGAGTGAGTGATTCGTCGTTCTGCACGCTGCCATTTTTGATGACGCCGCAATGCCCGTGACTGGTGTATTCGCACAGGCAGACATCGGTAATCACCAGCATGTCCGGCGTTGCCGCTTTGATGCGGCGAATGGCCTGCTGGATGATGCCCTGCGGGTTATATGCCTCGGAACCGACTTCGTCCTTCTGTTCCGGCAGGCCAAAGAGCAGCACCGCCGGGATGCCGAGACCGGCAACACGCTCCACCTCACGCCCCAGCTGCTCTAGCGGCCACTGCATGATGCCCGGCATCGAGGCCACCTCGTTTGGCTCTTTGAGGCCCTCGGCGATAAAGAGGGGATAGATCAACTGCTCAACGTTCAGATGCGTTTCGCGCACCAGGCCGCGCAGCTTTTCGTTCTGCCGCGTGCGTCTCATCCGCACGATCGGGAAGCTCGCCATCGTGACGCTCCTTTCTGGAGATTAAATCATTTCATGCAGGACGCTGCGTATACTTTTCACCGTCTCTTCGATCATCTCGTCGGTCATGGCCAGTGAGATGAAGCAGGTCTCGAACTGCGAGGGCGGCAGGTAGATGCCGCGATCAAGCATGCGCCAGAAATATCGGGCGTAGCGTTGTGTCTCGGAAGTTTTCGCAGTGGCGTAGTCGGTGACGTGTTGCGGGGCGAAGAACAGGCAGAACATGGAGCCAATCGACTGGAAGTCCAGCGGCCCGCCAATCTCTTTGAGTATTTCGCTTACGCCGTCGGCCAGCAAGCGCCCTTTGTGGTCTAACTGTTCATAGGTGCCGGGTTTGCGCAGTTCGGTCAGCGTGGCGATGCCTGCGGCCATGGCGACCGGGTTGCCGGAGAGCGTTCCGGCCTGGTAGACCGGGCCGATGGGCGCGACCTGCTCCATGATTCTGCGTTGGCCGCCATATGCGCCGACCGGCATGCCGCCGCCGATGATCTTGCCCAGGCAGGTCAGATCGGGTGTGACGCCGGTCACTGCCTGCATGCCGCCGGGGGCGACGCGGAAGCCGGTTATGACTTCGTCGAAGATGAGCAGCGCGCCGTAGCTGTCTGCCAGCGCGCGCAGCTTTTGCAGGAAGCCGGGGATGGGCAACACCAGCCCCATGTTGGCGGCGACCGGCTCGACGATGATGGCGGCGATGTCGTCAGGGTAAGTCTGGAAAAGCTCCTCGACGGCCCTGTGGTCGTTATAGGGTGCGACCAGTGTGTGGGTGGTGATCTCTTCGGGGATGCCGGGGCTGTCGGGCAGACCCATCGTTGCCACGCCAGAA
The DNA here is from genome assembly GCA_902810755.1 of Chloroflexota bacterium. The sequence continues at coordinate 20,115 of CADDYT010000039.1, read as the reverse complement.
CCGGCCTGCACCAGCAGCATATCGGCGTGTCCGTGATAGTTGCCCGCGAACTTGATGATCTTCCTGCGCTTTGTGTAGGCCCGCGCCACGCGCAGCGCGCTCATTGTCGCTTCGGTGCCAGAATTGACGAAGCGCAGCAGTTCTAGCGAGGGCATGCTCTCGGTGATGAGCTGGCCCAGTTGCAGTTCGTAGGGCGAGGGCGCGCCAAAGCTGAGGCCGCGCTCGCTGGCTTCCTGCACCGCCTGCACAACCGATGGGAAGGCATGGCCCAGAATCATCGGCCCCCAGGACTGCACATAATCCAGGTAGCGGTTGCCATCCACGTCGTAGAGATACGGTCCGCTGCCATGATCGATAAAGATGGGTTCGCCGCCAACGGCCTTGAAGGCGCGCACGGGACTGTTCACGCCGCCCGGAAAAAGCTGCTGCGCCCGCGCATACAGTTCGTGCGAGCGCGTCAGGTTCAGGTGACAGTATTGAGCGGGTGTGTTATTTGTATCTGTCATGGTCTCCCATCCTTCACCTCCACGAGAGATTCTTCGCTGCGCTCACAATGACATACAAAGGCTATACTCCCAGGGATTCCAGTATGTCATCCAGGGGCTGTGTGACGCAAGTGAACATGGGGGTATCGCGCAGGGTGTACTGGCTGGCTTCGGTCTCGCGCAAATCCTGGACGAGGTCGAGGAAGTCGCTGATGCTGTCAGTCTCGAAGGCGACAACGAATTCCTGGTCATCGAGGCCAAACGAGTAAGTGGTGTTGATGGAGACGCTGGGATAGGCCAGCCCCCGGCGGATATGTTCGTTCATCATGCGTTTGCGCTCTTCCATTGGCAGGGCATACCAGGGGCGCGTCTTGACGAAGGGGTAGACAAAGAGATATTTCTTATCGAGCGGGGTAAGTACCAGCCGAGGGTCATGGGCGCCGCGAGCATTTTTGCCGACATAGACCGAACGCTTGGTCATGGAGAGGAAGCTATGTGTCTCGCGCAGGTATGGCCCCATGATGCTGCGCAGAATGCGGCTGCTCAGGCCCTGCAAATCTTCGACGGCGTAAGTGGCCTGCCAGAGCATGAAGTCGCAGTCGGAGCGCAGGCCAAAGAGGCTGTAGCTGCGCAGGAGTGCGTGTTTCTGAAAGAACTCGTTGTAGATGTCCAGCAATTGTTGCTTTCCCTGCTGGCGCGTTTCGGCAGGCAGCAGATACCATTGCGGGTCGAGTTTGTAGAAGGTAAAGCGCACAAGCTGGCGCGGCTGCTTCGGTTTTGGCTGTGCTGGCGCCGGGGCAGCTTCCACTGTTGGCGTGGGAACAACCTCCGCTGTTGTTGTCAGGCTGTGCGCGTTCTCTTGCTCAGGCTGTGATGTGATGATCTGTTCTGTCATGATTTCCCTCGTATGAAACAATGGCCTCAATCAGGCCGTCAATGGTGTACTCGCTGGCTTCGATATGCACAGTGAGGCCAAGCCGGCGGGCTGTCTGTGAGGTAACAGGGCCGATACAGGCGATACGCTCGTTGTGCAGAAGGTTCGGCAGCGCAAGAGCCGCGTCGCCTTCCGCACAGCGGGCGAGCCAGTGCATAAAATTGCGGACGGTTGATGAACTGGTGAACGTTAAAATGTCGATCTGCCCGGTCTTGAGCAGGTGCAGCACGGCGCGGCTGCGCTCATCGTCGGCGTCGGCGGCAAGCGTCTCATAGGCGGCCACTTCGTCGACCAGCGCGCCCGCCTGTTGTAGCGCGGTTGCGAGCGTTTTGCGCGCTCCTGCCGCTCGCGCCAGCAGAATGCGCTGGCCCGTCAGCGGCCCCCCGCCCGCATCCTCGATGAGCGCGGTTGCCACGCCTTCGGCGATGTAGGTGTCAGGCACGAGATCGGCGTTCAGCCCGAAACGGGCAAGCGCGGCAGCTGTGGCCGGGCCGATACAGGCGATACGCACACCGTTTGTTCCCAGTGCCTGCCGGTCGAGGCCGAGTGCGTCCATGCGCGCGCAGCAAATATTCACGCCGTTGGCGCTGGTAAAGACCAGCCACGTGTAGTATGGCGTGTTTTGCGCCTCGGTGGTAAGCAGGCGGCGGAGCGCGGCATCGAGCGGCTGCCAGTCGCGTGGGGGCGCGATACGGATGGTGGGAAACTCCAGCGGGATCGCGCCCAGTGCTTGCAGGCGTTCGCTCAGGGCGCTGGCCTGTTCCGGGGTGCGCGTGACCAGGATGCGCCTGCCCTGTAATGGCAAGCCTGTGGTGATTGCCTGCTCAGACATACTGTTTCTCCTGCTCCACTGGTGTTACGCTGTTGAGCGACCGGATAATTTCGCTGGCGCCCCGTGCCAGAGCTTGCTCGGCCAGCAGCGCGCCCAGCCGTTCGGCCTGTTCAACGGGCGTTTGCGGCGCCCAACCCATGCTCTGCTGGACTCTCACCTGTTGTTGCCCATCCCGGCTGATGACGAGTCCGCGCAGCGTGAGGAAATTGCCGGTAATTTCGCCATACGCGGCGACGGGCAGGTAGCAGCCCGCGCCCAGTCGGCGCATGAACATGCGCTCCGCGCTCGTCGTGGCCTGTTCTGCCGGACTGCTGAGAGGGGCGATCAGCGCGCGCATGGCCGCTTCGTCTCGTGTTTCCAGCGCCAGCGCGCCCTGGCCGGGGGCAGGCATCATGACATCGACGGGCAGGTAGAGCAGGCGGTCGGCCAACCGCTCGTGCAGGTTCAGGCGATGCAGCCCCGCTGCGGCCAGCACGATGCAGTCATAGTTGCCCGCATCGAGCTTGCGCAGGCGGGTATCGACATTGCCGCGCAGGGGCAGAATCTGCGCATCGGGATAGAGAGCCAGTATCTGGGCGGTGCGGCGCAGACTGCACGTACCCACGCGCAGAGGGTGAGAGGGATGGCCAGGGGGCGCGTTCCCCGCTATCAAGGGGGGAGTCAGCGAGGATGACTGCCAGGCAGCCGCGCCCGACTGGCCACCATGCTCCGGTAAGGGGAGCATTGAGGTACTTTGAAACACAAGTACGTCCCTGACATCTTCACGTGAATCGATGACGGTAAGATGCAATCCTGCGGGCTGCGCGGTCGGCAGGTCTTTCAGGCTGTGTACCGCGAGGTCAATCCGTTCCTCGCGCAGGGCGCGTTCAATTTCTGTGACAAAAACGCCATCGCCGCCGATCTGCGAGAGCGGCTTATCCTGTACGTGGTCGCCTCTGGTATGAATCTGCTCAATGGCTATTTCCAGCGTCGGCCAGCAGCGACGCAGCCGCTCGATGACCAGTTCCGTCTGGATCATCGCCAGTTTGCTGGCTCGCGTCCCTATGGTGATCTTCGTTATCGGTTCCATCAATTTCTTCCAGTCCAAACAGGTACCGCAACGCTTCGGCATAGGTGTGTCCCTGACCGGAAGCGGCGGCCTCTTTCAAACGTAATGTCGGGGTATGCAAGAGTTTCCCGGTAATGCGCGTGGTAAGGTCGCGAATAATGGCGGCCTCGCGTTCGGAAAGGGTGGGGGCCAGTTGTCGCATAGCGCGGGCCAGTTCCTGCTGGCGCACCTGCTCCACCTGCCGCCGCAAATCACTGATGGTATCCACCACGCTCAGCGAGCGCAGCCAGCGTTCAAAAGCGTCCGTCTCTTCGGCGATGATGGCCTTGACGAGTACGGCTTCCTGCGCGCGCAGGCGAACGCCTTCATCGACGGCGGCCTGCACATCGTCCAGATTATATACGTGGACACCCGGCAGTGTGGCAACCTGGGGGTCCACGTCGCGCGGCAGGGCAATATCTATCAACAGTAATGGGCGTCCGGCTCGTCGCGGCAGGATGCGCTGTATCAGCTCAAGCGTAATCACCGCACGGGGAGCGGTTGTGGAGCTGATGACGACATCTGCCTCGGCCAACGACTCCTCAAGTTCGGAGAAACTGCGATGGATGGTGCCGTAGCGTTCTGCCAGTTCAATGGCGTGTTCTTTTGTGCGGCTGATAATCACGAGGCGGCGCGCGCCGTTGTCACAGAGATTGCGCGCAGCCAGTTCGCTCATTTTGCCGGAGCCAACGAGCAGAACGCAGGCGTCGTTGAGGTGGGGGAAAAGCTGGCGCGCCAGGTGGACCGCGACATGGCTGACCGAGGCGGCATTGCGGCTGATGCCCGTCTCGCTGCGCGCCCGTTTGCCGGTCACCAGAGCGGCACGGAAGAGGGCAGAGGTGATAGGGCCGGCGAAACGCCCACCCTGCGCCACCTGTAGCGCCTCTGCCACCTGCCCCTGAATCTGCGGCTCGCCCGGCACCGGGGAATGCAGGCCGCTGGCTACGCCGAAAAGGTGCGCAACCGCCTGCTGGCCTGTGAAATAATAGCAGGAAGCTTCCAGTTCCGTCAGTTCAACCTGCCGCTGCTCGCTCAGCACGTGCAGCAGGTGCGCTTTTGCCTGCTCCTCGTCGGTGTCGGCGCAAACGGCGTAGAGTTCTACGCGGTTGCAGGTCGAAAGCAGTACGCATTCCTGAGCTACCTGGCGCGCTGCCTGGAGGAGCTGAGGTATCTGGCGAAGGGAACAGGCAAGTCGCTCGCGCAATGCAATGGGTGCCGTGCTGTGATCGACACCAATAACAACGATACGCACGCAAACCTCGTAATTCTCAACTAGCGGACAAACCTATAGAGATTTTAGCGTTTTTTTCTGAATAGTCAAGAGTATGAACATGGATATTCTATCAGGTACATACCCCATATTTCTATCGGGTGTATACCTGACAGCGGATGCCAGGGCAAATATCCGCTGTTTTCCTCTTGTCGCATGGCCCGGTTTGTGTTAGTATCGGCAAAGGACATTTGAGAAGGAGCGGAAACAGAGCATGCAGGGATCAGATCAGACGGATGTGACGATGGAAGCTGCGGGACAATCGCAGGAGCCACAGGAGTTAGAGGCGCGGCAACAGCCGGAAGCGGCGCCGGAAGAGCGGATAGAGATTTCTTCGCCGTCGGCAGAGCAGCCGGGAGAAGATCAGGCAAATGTTGTGGGGCAGGTAACCGCCGGGACGAGAAACCGTGTTGACTGGACGGCCATTATGATTGTGGCGATTATCGCGGCGTTTTTTGCCATTGTGTCGCGCTTGAATCTCCAGCCGCCGAACTCATTGACGCCTGTCGCCGTACTGAGCGCGACCGGCTGTGGCCTGCTGGTTACGGCCATGCGCAAGCTGCGCACGCCGCACGGGCCGGGCCTGCTTGAAGCTGCCATTGCCGGTTTTTTCCTGGTCCTGTTCCCGTTTCTGGCAGCCGTCACCGCGCCCGGCATTCTTTCTGCGCTCAGTAGCAGCGTTGATGATATGCATGGTTTTTTGACCACCTGGGCCTTGATTCTTGTCTTTTCGCTGCTCTTCAGTATCATCGGCGCAACACTGGGCCACCTGGCGTTCGCTCCCCTGCGCCCTCTGCCCGCGCAGGCACAGAAGGGCGCGCCCGTGACGCAAACGGAGACGGAAGAGGGAGAGGACGAAGTTGTCCCGGCAGAGGAAGGCAATGAAGAGGTTGCACCTGAAGCCCCTGCGCCCGCCGAAGCTCCGCGTTCGCTCTTCAGCTATATTGTTGCGGTAGTATTGCTTGGGTTGATGCCGACAATCGGGGGCTATGTCTTCTCCGCCGCTTTCGACTTTATGCTGAAGCTCTACAACTTCTTCCCCGGCCCCTATCCCACGCTGCGCCTGTTGAGCGGCCTGTTGCCCTGGCAGGTACCGGTTCCGCTCAACCTGAGCGGCGCCAGCCCGCAAACCATCATGTTTCTGGAATGGCAATACTGGCGCATACCGATTTTCCTGGGTAATCCCACCATGTTCGATCTGGTGGCCCTCGAACCCTATTTGCTGAATGCGGCTGCGCTCGCTTTACTGCTCTTTTCCGTCCATCGCTTTGCCGGTCGTTCGCAGGACAGAACTGATTCCCCGGCCATGGCCTTGCCGATCTCTCTCCTGTTGCAGGCCATGCTGGGCCTGGTCATGGCGCTGCCCGCTGCACTGTGGATGATGCGCGGGCTGGAAGGACTGTTGCAAATGCCGGGCATTGTTATCCCCATCCGCACCCTGTACCTGCTCAACCCGCTGACCCTCACGCTTGACCTTGTCACGGGGCCGCTTGTCTGCCTGCTCATCGCTATCTTGCTGCGTTTCTTCTCGGCCAGAAAGCGGATAGCATAAAAGTCATATGTATGGGCTAAACAAATGGAAAGCGGGCAATATTGATATATCTATCCGTTTTACCAGTAGGATTAGATATGCCTGTAAACATCTAAACAACAGAGATTGCAATACAGGGGTTTGAAGGTATGTTTCGTTGTCCACGCTGCAATGCTGAGCTTCCGCCGGAAGCGCGTTTCTGTAGATTTTGCGGATTTAATGCTCCGAATGCTGCTCCGGGCTTCCCGCCTGCCGTGGGGCCGGGCAACACCGGTATGGGGGCTGCGCCCGCTATGGGGCAACCATTTGTCGGCCCACCGTCTCAGCCGCCAATGGTACCTCCACGCACAATACAGGTGGAGAATAAGCACGTGTTACCGGCAGGTCGTCAGATGACCGGTGCGCCTGGGAGGCCGGGTACGCCACCTGTTTCCATGCCGGGGGTGCCACCTGCGAGCCAGCCAGCACCTTCTTCCAACCCTGCTATGGGGAACCAGCCTGTGCCGCCCGCCGGTGCGGGACCATCAGCCAGCCTGATACGCCCGGTGGAGATGCATCCGCCGAGACGACCCACTCCTTCGTCTCCGACCAACGCATCCCCGACGAATCCACCCACGACTCCACGGCGTATTTCGGGTACGCACCTGGTTGCGAGAACGCCGCTCCCGCAAACGGCCACGCCTTTCCAGCCAACTGGGTCCGGGTCGGGAATGACATCTGCTTCGGCCCCACCCGCTACACCATTTACGCCGTCCGCGCCTCCGCCGGTAATGCCACAAACGCCGCGACAACCTGTATCAGCGCCGGGAGCGTCCCAACCTGGGCCGTCTGCCAGCGCGCCTCTGGTATGGGACAGACGGGAGCCAGCAGGGAATAATGAACCTTCCGCCCGTCCGCCGGTAGAGATTGTCAGGGGGCAGCAGGGGGTCATTCAGGCCGGGACGAGCGGGGCAGAAGGCTTTGAGAGCATTATTGCGACGAGTAAGGCGGCTGAACGCTGGCGCGAGAGCTGGCGCCAGCGCCAGCATGATGAAGCCGGGCCTGCCACCTCCGTTTCGCGCGGGCAGGCCTCTGTGCCGCAGCCGCTGCTCGTGATGCAGCACAGTTTCGCTCGTATGCGCGCCATTATTTTGCCCGGACAGCAACAGAATCGGGGCAGTCTCGCCTTCTGGATTTCTCTTCTGCTGATGGGCTGTATTATCATTGGTCTGGGCGCGTTCATTTTCTCAACATATCTGACTGCCAATACAAAGCTGATCTCTCAGGTCGCCCCTCCCTCCAACACCGGCCAGCCGATGCTCTCCGTCTCAGGAACGCCGGTGGCCAGCATTGCGCCGGGGCAAACGCTGCACGTGCATGGCAAAAACTTTACGATTGGCGACCCCATTATTTTTTACCTGGATACAACCATCCCCATTGATGGCTCCAATGGCCATCAACTGGCGGCTACGGTCAGCAACCAGGGAACATTTGATGTGGCTATTCCCATTCCCACGTCAACCTCCTGGTCTGTTGGCGCGCACACCATCGAGGCGCTGGATAATCGCACGCAGCAGGATGCTTACCTGAATATTACGATTCTGTTGAACGGTACTCCTACCACAACCGGGCTGTTTTCCTTCTCTTTGCAGAATCGTCCCATTACAAAACTCAGTTTTACAGGCGTTGCCGGAGAAAATGATCCGGCCCCGCAACATATTATTATAAAGAATACTACCAGCACGCTGCTTAACTGGAATGCAACGGCTGCCACAGACGATAACCTGAGCTGGCTGCATATCGACGATGACCATACCGGCGGTCAGATACAGGCGGACGGCATGGCTACGCTTGGCATCGGTATCTGGCTCAGAGGGCTGAAGAGCAGTACGAAACCGTATACTGGCAATATTATCTTCACCATCAATGGCCCCGGTATGTCACAACAGTTGACATTGCCTGTAGAATTGCGGGTAGAGGACGCGCCAACTGAGATGGTGTTCAGCCCGAACCCCGTTGTTGGCGTATGGACGACTGGCGGTATCTGCAACCCTGGCTCATCGCTGACGTTAATCAATCTGGGTACGAGCTTCATCACCTGGAATGTGAACATGGATGCCAATGCGCAGGGCCATATTATGTTTACGTACAATGGCAAAGCAAGCTCCAATGTGCAGGGCCAACTGGCGCCAGGCGCGACCGTTGCGCTGGCTTTGACCTGCAATGGCGTGCAGGTCGGGCAGGTCTATCATATGACTATCAGCGCCAATGGCGCGCAATACAGCGCGTTTGTCAGTATTCAGAGGACGCCTGCTTGATGAAGCGCAGGGTATCCTGCATAGGCGTTAACTTCAGGCCGCCCCAGGCCACCCGCAAGGGGTGGCCCTACTATACGCGGCGGCTCCACAAGCCCTACGACCCGTTCGTCTCTCGTAGGGCCACCCCTTGCGGGTGGCCTGCGTCGCGCTCGCACGGGCTTCCGTTAACGCTTATGAGGGTATCCTGCGAGGCATTTGCCAGAAGGGAGGCTACAGGAGTATGGGCGATCCTCGTTTTCTCGTCACCTTTGCCGTAGTCTTCCTTCTGCTGGGCCTCTATAACGTCTTTGCAGGCTACAGGCGGCTGCGCAGGGCGCAGGCACAGGGTCTTCCGGCGCGCTGGTATAAACAGACGCTCCTGCTGATTGGTCTCGAATATATCCTGCTCTCGTTCGTCTTCCTGTTCAGAATCGCCGTTATGAACGGCTGGATTCCGGTCAGCCTGAACGCGTTTATTCTTCCATTCTATCTTGTGATTCTCATTCCGTCCGCCGTGCTTGCCGGTCTTATTGTGCGCCAGGGAATTGTCAGCCTGCGTCAGTCGCGCCAGGGTTCAGCCCGACCCGCTCCTGTTACCGGCCAGCGAGTGGTCGTTACCGATGACGAGAAGGATGAGGTGAGCCGACAACGGCATGCCATCCAGCAGCAGCATCGGCGCGAGCGCCGCCAGAAAGCGGCTGCCGCCCGTCGTCGCAGGGCCGGACGAGTTTGAGTGCTATCTCACAATCCCTCCACCACCAGTTGCATATCATAGGTTCCCTGTTGCGCCTCGAAATGGGCGATCAGCTGCACGATCCGCCCGGTGACATGGTTTCCGCTGCCCGTCGGGGCCGCGCTATCGATCAGGGTAATGGCGTCATACAGTTGCAAGGCGGGGTTGAGCGGCACGCTGACGGTGTGGACGACCTGCGAACGAGCCTCCTGCATCAAGAGAAACGAGGCTTTCCGGGCGCACTGGCTCGTACTTGTCAGCTTCTGGTCGACGTGATGCAGCAGCCGTTCCACGCCAACCAGGTGCAGGTTGGCGTCGTCATAGGCTTCGGCCTCTGTCAGCGCGCCCACGTTGCCCCCGGCGGGCGGCTTACCGCTGACGATGATGTGGTTGGCGCGAGCGTCATTGCTGCCAAAACTGACCAGTTCGATTTCCGGCTGGTAACTCCATACCGATGGGTCACCGGTGGAAAGTTCGCGGAATTGCAGCGTCTCGTTCTGGTCGAGGAAGTAGACCAGCCCGTATGCCTGGCAGAGTTCATCCAGCGCATGCCGATAGCTTTGCCCGGCTTGCAGGACGAAGTCCGGGATGATCTGGCTCATCTGCGTTGTGGTCGGCAGGGAGAGGCTGAATAGCCCGGCCCGCGCGCACACCTCTGCGATCAGATAGCTCAATGTCTGGTTCAGGTAGGTGTTCTGGTAACGCGAGATCAGGTCAAGGTTGCGTGTGATATCCAGCCCGACCAGCAGCAGGTGGTTTTCCTGCGGCGAGCGCACGACGTGGATCTGTTCCAGGTGATAGGTACCAACTTTCACTATATCCGGCGTCGTCGGCGGCGTTCCCGTTTTGTAGCCCTCACTGAGTACCAGCGAGGCGTTGGGGCCAATCGGTTCGTAGCTGCTGCCGGTCGTAATCAGGCTGTTATAGACGCCCTTTGCGTTGTCGATGAGTACCTCTAGTCGGCACGGTTTACCTGGCTGTTCGCGGCGCTGGTAAGAGAGAATGGCGGCGGAAACATCCAGATACTGCGCCGGGCCGGTGTTCTGGAAGGCTGGCGCGCTGAAGACCGCCGCCGGAGAAGCTACGTAATAGCGCGGCCCGGCGTTGCCGCTACCGGGTGTGGGTAGCTTGAAGGCGACCGCGCCATAAGTGCAACTCAGATCGTGCAGGATCATCCCGTTTGACCAGTGAATCAGGTCTGCCGACTGGCGCAGTCGCGGGTAGCTATAGACGGTGCCGGTGAGCGCGCCCGTATCGGATTCGACGCAGACCAGGGTATAGAGGCCGTCGGCAAGGGAGAGGCGCGGGGCCGTGCGTCCGATGGCCGTACTGGTGGCGGGCGCGATGATCGGTCCCGCGTTCCAGACGGTGGCGCTGCTGTCCAGTGTGAGGCTGTAGAGGGTGAAGCCGTCAGAATAGACGACGGCCCAGTTGCTGCCCGTCCACGCCGCAGCCAGACCGGCGCCGGAGGAGATGGGAGCCATCGGCCATGTGCTGAGGGCCGACCACGTGCCGCTATACTGGCTGAAGCCTATAGCCTCACCGCCGGTCACGTCGTAGAGAAAAAACACATCGTTGCTGCCCGAAGAGGTGATGCCCTTTGTGAGCGCGCCCGACGGCGGCGAAAGCACCGTCACCGGTCCGCTCCAGCTTACTCCGTTGTTCGTCGAGGTCCACACCCAGAGATCGTTGCCGCCGGTGCCGCGCTGGGCGAAGGCGCGCAGCGTCCCCGAATTGTTGGAAAGCGCGCAGCCGCCATCCTGAAACATATTGCCGGAAGCGCCCGGCAGTGTTATCCACGCGCTCCACTGCGACGCCTGCGAGGGGTCGGTGATGCGCTGAAACTGGAATGATTGCGTAAAGGCGTTGCCGCCGCGTGTCAGTTGCACGCGCACAATTGAGTTATCCGGGGCGATGCAGGCATCATTCAAAGCTTCTGCCGCGCCGGGACTCTGGTAGAGGCCATAGTGCTGCACGTGATCTTCAATCGTCAGTGTAAGCGCCGGGCGGCGCGTCAGGCTGTTGAGCGCCGTCGTGAGCGAGCTATCCAGGGTGCGAACCATGCGAGGTACCTTTCTGTGGGGAAGTCGAAAGAGGAACGGATCGAAGGAGAGAAGAGAGGCAACCTGAAATAGCGGTCGCCTGCTTCCAGTATAATCTGGAAATGGAGAAATTTCAAGGTGTGACAGGCTTATGTCAGTTTGAGCAGACGCTCGGCGTTCAGATAGCTAATTTTCTCTCTGTCGGTGGGACTGAGGGAGACATTATCCAGGAACCTGCGCCCTTGCTCGTTGCGGCTGTGGGGGTAGTCGACGGAGAAGATGATGCGGTCGGCTCCCAGCGTTTGCAGGGCGAGCATGAGCGGCGGCTCGGTGAAGAAGCCGCTGGTGGTAATAAAGAAATTGCGCACCAGGTAGTCGGGTACAGGATGTTGCAAGTGTTTTGCCACCGGGGTGAGGGTGTTATTGATGCGGTCGAACATAAAGGGGAGCATCTCGCCCATATGCCCGATGATGATTTGCAGAGCGGGGAGGCGGTCGAAGAGGCCGGAGAGGATGAGGCGCAGGGCGTGAATGGCCGTCTCATTATGCCAGCCCCAGCCGCTGGTTGCCAGGGCATAACTTACCGCCGGATCGAAGCCGGAATAGTAGGCCGCTCGCACCGATTCGGGCGGCACGCCAGGGTGGATATAGATCGGCACGTCAAGAGCGACGGCCCGTTCTAAAACCGGCAGGAAGGCGGGATCATCCAGGAAACGTCCATTAATTGTGCCGCCAATCATGGCCCCTTTTATGCCGGGCAAATGCACAGCCCGTTCCAGTTCATCGGCGGCTGCCTGCGGATCGGTCATCGGCAGCGTGGCAAAGCCTGCGAAGCGTGCAGGGTGGGCGGCGATGGCCGCAGCCAGTTGATCGTTTGCCTGCCGCGCCAGTCTGACGACCTCATCGACCGGAAAGGCTGCCAGGTCCATCGTATTGTGAGAGATCACCTGCAGATCAATGCCGCCTGCATCCATCTCTTTCAACCGAATTTCGCCCACATCGGCCAGCTTTTTCTGTATTTCGTCGCTGCCCGTTAGACCGCCGACAGCATTTCTCTGCATGGCTTCTCTGAAGCCCTCGGCCAGGAAATGTTCTTCGATTGCAATTGTGCGCATATATAAATCCTTTCACATTATAGCACCACGTCGGCGATGGAATTGAGTATCCAGGTGGGTCGATAGGGGAAACGTTCTGCCTGCTCGCGTGAGGTGGTCATGCCTGTAAGCACCAGAATCGTTTTCAGGCCGCTTTCGGTTCCTGCCACGATATCGGTGTTCATGGAATCGCCGATAATTGCCGAGTCCTCCGAATGCGCGTTGAGGGTGCGCAGGGCCATCCGCATCATCAGCGGATTTGGTTTGCCGATAAAATAGGGTTTGACGTTCGTGACCGCATTGATCAAAGCGGCGACGGCGCCCGTTGCCGGGACGATGCCGCCTTCGCCCGGCCCCATCACATCAGGATTGGTGGCGATGAAGCGCGCCCCGGCCATGATGAAGCGGATGGCGCTGGTGATGCGGGCAAAACTATAGGTGGTCGTCTCGCCAAGTACCACATATTCCGGCTCCTGATCAGTCAGGGCGTAGCCGATATCGTGCAGGGCCGTTGTCAGGCCAGACTCGCCGATGGCGAAGGCAGTGCCACCTGGTCGCTGCGCCTTGAGAAACTGCGCGGTTGCCAGCGCGGATGTGAAAATGGCCTCTGTCGGCACGTCCAGGCCCATATGATGCAGCCGCACCTGCAAATCTCGCGGCGTGTATTGCGAGTTGTTGGTGAAAATCAAGAAGGGAATGCTCTGATGGCGCAGGCGCTGAATAAATTCTGCCGCGCCAGCAATGAGGGTATCGCCACGCAGGATCACCCCATCCAGATCGATCAAATAATTCTTAATACCTTCCATTACCATACTCCCGTTGCGAAATGGCCAGCACAGCCGCTCTGTCCTGTGACTACTAATAAAAGTGTAGCACACAGGAACATTCCGGGTCAATTACCGCCTCCTTGCTTATAAGCATAGTGCAGGTATGATGGTGCCGCTAGTTTTTCACGCCATGCTTACAAACTCGCGTTGGGTCATTCTCTACTGTATCGCTCTGCCCGTCCTCGCAGCCTTTCGCTTCCAGCGTCGCGACCTGTAAGGTTGACTTCCACGAAACTGTGCAGTTTGCAGACAGAGATGGTACAATGCCAGGGGCTGGCAAAAACTCCCTTCCTGCTTGCTACGTTTTTGCAAGTCAAAGGGGACTGTTTCAGACAGGCACCTACGCAAATTACCTTTGGTCGCTACGATATGGTCACTCAACTCGCTTTGCCAGCCCGATGCAGCAGAATATTGCCGATACCGAACTGGTCATTTTCGAGGGCTGCGCCCACGCGCCTATCTATAAGAAGGTCGATGAGTTTAACCAGACCACTCTGACGTTCCTCCAGCGGCATTCCGGGTAGGTTTAGAAACTTTCTCTACAAGGGAATACCCAGGAGGCAGCAGACGGTACAGGCTCCGTCTGCTGCCTCTTGAGGCCGGGGGCTGGCAGTCTGACATTGCTCAGGGGTATAATCAGGTAGAGTTCTGTTGGCTGACCGATAAGGCACCTGAGCGGAGATTATACATGAGAAGAACACTTCTTACTGAGGAGCATAAGCTGTTTCGCGATTCGTTCCGCCATTTTGTTGAGAAAGAAATGGTTCCTCATATTGAGCAGTGGGAGAAGGATGGTATTGTTGCGCGTGACCTGTGGCTGAAGGCCGGGCAACAGGGCTTTCTGGGTATCAGCGTGCCGGAAGAGTATGGCGGCTCCGGCATCGACGATTTTACGTACAACGCGATCATGGCGGAAGAATATACGCGCGCCAATGTGACCAGCGCCGGTGCTGGTTTCGGGCTGCACAACGATGTCGTATTGCCATATTTCCTGAATTATGCCAGCGAGGAGCAGAAACGACGCTGGCTGCCCGGTATGTGTTCTGGCGAGTTGATTACGGCGATTGCTATGACCGAGCCGAATACCGGCAGCGATCTGGCCGCCGTGCGCACAACTGCTATTCGGCAGGGAGACTACTATCTGCTCAATGGTCAAAAGACCTTTATCACCAATGGTATTCTCAGCGATGTGGTCATTGTGGTGGCGAAGACGCAGCCTGAACTGCGGCACAAGGGCATTAGCCTGCTGGTGGTTGAGCGCGGCATGGAGGGTTTCAAGCGAGGGCGCAACCTGCAAAAAGTGGGCTTGAAGGCGCAGGACACGGCTGAGTTGTCATTTGAAGACGTGCGCGTGCCGGTAGAAAACGTGCTTGGCGAGGAGGGCCAGGGCTTTTATTATCTGATGCGCCAGCTCGCCGGTGAGCGTTTGAGCGTCGCCACGATGGCGATTGCCGCCTGCGAGGCGGCGCTGGCGATGACGCTGGACTACTGCAAGCAGCGCACCGCCTTCGGCCAGCCCATCGGCAGCTTCCAGAACTCGCGCTTCAAGCTGGCAGAGATGCAGACCGAGATCGAAATTGGCCGCGTCTTTGTCGACCGCTGCATCGAGGACTACAACGACGGTGCGCTCACTGCCGAGACAGCAGCGATGGCGAAGTGGTGGACGACGGATTTGCAGAAACGAGTTGTTGACCAGTGCGTCCAACTCCACGGCGGCTACGGCTACATGCTCGAATATCCCATCGCCCGCGCCTATCTGGATGCCAGAGTGACCAGCATCTATGCGGGTACGAACGAGATCATGAAGGAGATCATCGGGCGAGCGATGGGGGTGTAAAAAGGGCTTCTCTCTAAGAAGCGGCAAGATCGTCCAGCCATTGTCTAACCCTGGCGGCAGTACCCTGGCCGATGGCTTCAAAGATAGCCAGGCTGGCCTGTCCCTGTGCGCGTGCTTCACGGTAGTTCCCGCGAGCTGCGGCTATCTCAGCAAGACCGAACAGGGCCTCGCCCTTCATTCTCTGATTTCCCTCGGCGGCTTTTTCTAACACTGTGCGAAACGTTGTTTCTGCTGCATCGTATTGCTGCTGTAATACCTGCAAGTCGCCTAAGAACTTGAGCGTGCCGCAGATAAGCCATTGATTGCCTACCTGGGATGCCAGGGCAACGCCTTCCTGCAAGTAGGCTTCTGCCTCAGCATAATTTCCTTGCTCCGATGCGATCCAGCCCAGATTGGTGAGCAGCAGGCCGATGCGTTCGCGATACCCCATCTGGCGCGCCAGGGCTAACCCTTCCTGTAAGTATTTTTCCGCCCGGGCATAGTCTTTCTGCTCGCCTGCCAGTACACCCAGGTTTGTCAGCAAGAGGCTGATGGCTTCACGGTGTCCAATCTGCTGTGCCAGCCTGAGCGCCTCCTGAAAGTGTATTTCTGCCTGGGTGAGGTTGCCGCGTTCGCTGCTCAGTTGGCCTGAATTCAGCAGCAGCAAACTCATGGTCTCATGATCTCCGATTTGCTCCGCCAGCGTCAGCCCCTCCTGCAAATACGCTTCGGCCAGAGCGTAGTTGCCCTGAATCGCTTCCAGTGTCCCCAGGTTTTTTAGAATAAGGCAGATGCGTGAGCGATCCTCCAGTTGGCGCGCCAGGGCCAGCCCTTCCTGCAAATACGTTTCAGCCTGAGCGTAGTTCCCTTGACGCTGCGCAAGCATACCAAGCGATTGAAGCAGCCCGGCGAGATGTTCGCGCTGGTCGATCTCGCGAGCCAGGGCCAGCCCTTCCTGTAAATATGCCTGTGCCTGAGCATAGTTTCCCTGCCTGACCAGGATATCGCCTGAATGCAGCAGCGTCTCAGCCAGACCCGCTCGATCATCGAGCAAGGTGGCGGCCTCTCTGGCTCGCGCCAGCAGTTCCTCTGCCTGCGCGTATAAGCCGCGAGCGTCCAGGAAGGAGGTGAAGGCGTTCACTCCCCGTATCAGGTCGGCGTAGTGGTGGTGTTCAAAGGCGATTTGCAGCGCGGCGAAGATATTGACGGTCTCCCGGTCGAGGGCGTTGTAGTCCTTCCTGTGCGCTTCGACAAAGTCGGCAAAATACTTCGCCATGCGCTCGTAAGCGGCTGTGCCGGTCATATTCGCGCGCGCGAAATCGGCTATGACCTGGTGCAACGAGTACCTCTCTCCTCCTCGTCCTTCCAGTAACCCGGCATCGCTTAACGTGTCTAGCGTTTCCACCGGCACGGCGCAGACGGCCAGTGCTGCCTCTTCAGAAAAGCTATTTGGCTTGGGCGGAAAGAGTGAAAGCGCGCGAAAAGCATGCCATGCCTGTTCATCCAGTTGCTGATCGCTGATGGTGATGAGGTTGTGAAGCGAAACAGGCGTATTGAGCGGCAGGCTGGGAAATCGCTCGACCAGAGCTTGCGGTTCGGCCAGTTGCAGGCGGGTTTCTGCCTGCTGCAATTTGTTGAGGGCAGCGCGCAGGCGGCGAAGCTGCCCGCTATAGCTCTGCGCATGCAAGTATTTTCCGATAAGGATGAGCGCAAGTGGAAGGCCGCCAACGGCATGCACCAGGGCGCGTGCCTCGTCCGGTTCATGCTCGACAAAATCTGGTACCATGCGTGCTAGCAGCGCGATACTGTCTTCCTCGTTCAATTCCTGTACCACAGTGGCGCCGCGAGCGGCAAACTGGATGGCAAGCTGGGGAAAGCGGGTCGTCATAATGTAGGCGCACTGCGCCCCGCCCACTTTAAATGCCAGAGCATCTTCCAGCTTCCAGGCGTCGTCGATCACGATCAACAGTTTTCGGTTGCCAATCGCTGCATGGATGGCTTTGATCCAGGTATCACTATCGCTCAACTTCGCTATTTCGGCGGAGGCAATGCCCAGCAGTGTTCCCCAGCGGCTCAGCAGGCTCAGGATGTTGGGTTCAGGCCCGATCCCAACCCAGAGAATACCATCACTAAAATGCGCCCTTACCTCATCATCATGAGTAAGTGAGAGTGCCAGTGACGTTTTGCCGACGCCAGGTAAACCGTTTAAGGCGGAGAGAGCAACCTGCCCGCGTTCGAATAATTGCTGTTTCAATTGCCGCAAGAGGTTCTCGCGACCTACGAGCCGGTAGCCTCCAACATACGGGAGGGGGATAGCCGGGTCGTATACGGGCCAGATGGAACCGGGGACCTCTTGCTCCTCCGCAACTTCACTTTCCTCGCTTCCTTCTTCCCTGAGCAACCCCAGTTCGCTGGCATCCTTGCCAAAAAGGAGACATAATTTGCGGCGATAGTACGGGCTGGGAGCAACGATGCCATGTTCCCAGCGGCTGAGATAGTAATGGTCGGCGCCGATTTGCTCGGCAACGTATTTCTGCGACCATCCGCGCCGCTCGCGCTCTGCTTTCAGTCGCTGATTAGGAGTAACAATGGAAGCCTTTTTCACAGCCCACCTGCTCTTTCTGTTCTTGCTGATGGCCCACTACTGATTCAGACTTGTGAAAAGAAAGAGACGGAACGTCCGAAACATGGGCTTCATCTCCACAGTTTCTGGACATTCTTCACCCTCTGCCTGCAAGACAGTAGTATAACATATATTTTTATTGAAATTCTATAGGGAAGAGTGCTGACGAGGTACTGACGCAAGATGGTGTAGATTCAGGTGAAGAAAAAGTGCGAAGGTTGAGGAGGGAGGAACGGAGATAGAGGTATTAACGCAGACTCCCTCCGCCAGAGTATGGAGGAGTCTGCATCGATTGTTGAGGGAAGGGAGTGCGAGCCAGGTCAGGCCGGTTGTGCAGGATGAGGACACGCTCGCTTAATCATCCAGGGCGAGAAACCAGCGCAGGCGCTCGCGATTGCGGCGCAACCGTGCAATCAGGTTCTGGTTCAGGCGATAGATTTCTTTGACATTGCTGAACTCTCCCGGACAGTGCTTTATGATTTCGCGTGGCTTGAGGCCACAGTAGTACAGGAGATAGGCCAATCGCCTTTCAGATGGGTCAGAAAGCAGCGATTGAATACTTTGCCAGATGCTTTCACCATCCGGAGTATCTTCTGCCGCAGGTTCTTCAACAAAACCGGGTTCTGGTAAAGGGATAACCTGCGAGCGCCGGTACTGGCGAAGAGTATCAATAAGGATACCGTTGAGGGTGGCGCGCAGGTAGTTCAGAAGAGCAGCCAGGGAAGGGAATGTGACAGGCTCATCGTGTAGTGCGAACCAGAAGCGAGCAATGGTTTGAGCGATATAATTCTCTTCGCTATCCAGTAGCAGGACGGTATCGCGGCTGCTATGGCTGCGTATCCAGCACCTGAGCGTCTCACTGAAGCATTGATGCATCACTGCCCAGGCTTGCTCTGCCCGTTCCAGGACAGCGCGCCGCAAGAGTTCCATGCAATACTGCTCTTCGCTGGATTCCTTTCGCCGGTAGCGATTCAGTTCATCTCTACAAAGTTCGGCCAGCGTGGTCAGATTCATCTGGTCAGGTGCTTCATCTATGCAGATAACCATCGTTTGCGACTCTTTCCTCTCAGTGATAAGACTACATCCGCGTTGGTTCAAGTATGCGGGAAAGGTGGTCGCCTTTGAATAGCAAATACTTAGCAACTACTAGGCAAATTCTGTTTGATAAGGCGATTCTGCTTGTCTTGCCATTAGCTTCTCTGGCGAGTACGAGGCTCTCTGCCCACCGTCCTGATAGAAGACTGCGTTCACCTGGGTTTTCCAGACGCCCAGGCAGTTCTTGAGGTGACAGGAGTTTGGTACGGGCTGCCGCCAGTTCAATGGCCAGGGGAAGCCCATCCAACCGGAGACAGACCTCAGCGACCGCTGCGGCATTGGCCTCGGTAAGCCGGAAATCAGGGTTGATGGCTTGCGCCCGTTGGAGGAAGAGTGCGACCGCTCTTTTTGCCAGTTGAAGCCGACAGCCCCAGGAATGTGTCCCTGCTCGTAGGCAGTGGTATCGACATCTACCTCGATCAGGCGCACCTCTAGATTTGTCAGATGGGCCTGGACCCAATCCACGTCGACAAGGGATTCGGGATAGATGTAGCCTTTGTTCTCAGACATGGTGCTTTCCTTCCATCAAACGGCTGTTTCGTGCGAGATGCTGCTGACTGCCTCTCTTTTATCTCCAGCAGCTCTTTAAGATACACAATCGGGAATGTGTTGCCCTGATGGAAGCATAGCCGGAGCAAGGGATGAAGGGAATAGCATCGCCATATCACGGACGTATCATGCATGCTATCTTTCTCCTGTTCGTTCTTACCTCTGATTGCAAGGGTATCACTGGCGATACATGTGTGATATAGCAGTGCTATTCTTTTCGCCGCTTTTCTCAGGTATGCTACTGCCAGGCCTGAACATTTCCTGGCCGGATGTGAACCGTCATCAGGCTGAGTATATATGAATACAGTCCCCTCAATGGAGCTACCTGGCGAGGGGAGGGGCGACCACCATAGGCGTTAACGTAAGCCAGTGCCAACGCCGGGCAGGCCACCCCTGGCGGGTGGCCTGCGGCGGCCTGAAGTTAACGCTTATGGGGGCGACCACCAGGGTCGCCCTGGAGTTCAACCCTTACGAACCGCTTTAGAATAAGGAGACAAGTACAATGGGTCCTATGTACCTCAACGAGAAGGCGCGTGAAGTCCACTACCAGGACCTGCTGCGTGAAGCCGAGAAGGAGCGATTGCTGGCACAATTGCCCCCGTATCCTCGAAGCATATTCAGATACGCCGCCGGAAAGCTGGGGCTGTTGCTGCTCGAACTCGGCGCCAGATTGAAGCAATTCGAGCAGCCACCAGCCCTTCTCCACGATCAGCTGTGAGCCGCGTTGAGTCCTGACGGCAGATAGTCGTGAGAACACCACGCGGACGACCATGAGTGTTTCAATTGTCAATATATCAATAAAAAGAAAGAGAAGACAATGCTTACTCTCTGCCTCCTCATTGCGCTGGCTGTACCTGGCATAATTGCCTGCCGTTGGGGAGCCAACAGCTCTGATGGCATCAATAGCCAGGAGTGGCAACG
>CADDYT010000038.1 GCA_902810755.1 Chloroflexota bacterium | reverse complement strand
CACCAGCTCTGGGAAGAGGCTATCGCGCTCGACCCGCGCACCAACGCCTATTACAAAATGCTGGATGACGCGCTGGGTCAGATCATGGCCCTGCTCGGCCCGGAAGACCTGCTCTTCGTCGTCTCCGATCACGGCTTTCGCGGCCACAGCAGCTACTTTGACATCAACGAATACCTCGTTAATAAGGGACTGCTGCGCCTGGGCGAAAAAGTGCTGGCGGCGCGCAGGCGAGCCGGGCGCAGCAGCATGCTCAAGCACGTTGCCAACCGGCTCGGCCTGCGTCCGCTGGCGCGCAAGCTGAAACGCTCACTCAAAGCAAAGGGCGTCTGGAATGCCGAGGGCGTCGAGGCCACGCGCCCGCTGCTGGAAGATATCGACTGGGAGCATACACTGGCCTACGCGCCCTCCTTCTCCGGCTTTCAGGGCGGCTATGCCGATGTCTTCCTCAGCCCTGATATCACGCAGGAGCAAATTGACGAATTGTGCGCCGACCTGCGAAAGCAGAAAGACCCGAAAAACGGGCAACCCTTAATCGACGAGATATTCACCACCGAAGTCTTCGGCGAAGGCCCCTATGCGCCGCGCGAGCCGCATCTCCTGCTGCTGGCGCGTGAGGGCCTCACCTTTCGTATGGAACTGGGCAACAGCCGCGTCTGGGAGGATATCGGCAAGACCTTTGGCTCCCATCACAAAGATGGTGTCCTCTACGCCTACGGGCCGAACTTCAAACGCGGCTTCAAAGCCCCCAACGCCGAGGTCTACGATGTCGTGCCGACGCTGCTGCAAGCGATGGGCCTGCCCTTCCCCTGCACCTTCGACGGTCGCGTGCTGCAAGACCTCTTCGTCGAGGGCGCGACCCCGGCGCAGACGGGTGAAGCTGCCAGCGGAGGGCTGGCGCGCCGCAAGCTCAAGAAATTGCTTGAAATCTAACTTCCTGTGTCATGCTGAGCGAGAGCGAAGCATCTGAGACAGGCAAACGATGAGTGTAGCTCATGCAAATGCTTCGCTCTCGCTCAGCATGATATGGGAGGAAATGATATGAGGAGGACAAGAGACGATGCGTACAGTCATTTTTGGCGCGGATGGCCTGGCCTTTCGTGTCATCCATCCTCTGATGGAGCAGGGGCATATGCCCAACTTCAAGAAATTGCGCGAGCAGGGCTGTGAGGCCACGCTCGAATCGAAATATCCGCCGCTGACGCCGCCCGCCTGGACATCGCTTTCGACCGGCCTCAAACCGGCCCGGCATGGCGTTTACGATTTCTGGGCCTATGAAGAAGGCACGGAACACGTCGGCGGGCGCAGAGCCTTTGTGCAGACGCACCGGCGCGGCGGCAAGGCCATCTGGAATATCCTGAGCGAGTACGGCAAGCGGGTGCTGGTCATCAACGTTCCCATCACCTACCCGCCCGAACCCGTCAACGGCATCATGGTCAGTGGCTACCTCACGCCCGGCGAGTCGGTTGAATTCACGTATCCGGCCTCGTTCAAAGAGGAGCTTTTCCGCGTCGTTCCCGATTACGAAATTGACATCCACCTGCATGATATCTTCAGCGGCAAGGTAGAGAACCGCGTGCAGAAGCTCGTCGACGCCACGCTGGAGATGACCAGGAAGCGTATCGCGCTGTTGAAGTATCTGCTGGCGGAGAAAGCCTGGGATTTCTGCTACGTCGTCTTCGTCGGCCCCGACCGCTTGCAGCATTCGCTCTGGGATGAGATCATCGAGCCGGACCCGAAAACGACGGAATATTATCGCATGCTCGATGACGCGCTGGGACTGGTTATGGAGCAGTTGAAGCCGGAAGATAGCCTGTTTGTCGTCTCCGATCACGGCTTCCAGGGCATCAGCCGCTCCTTCGATATCAATGAATACCTCTACAGTCAGGGGCTGTTGAAGCTGAAATCGACTGCGCAGCGCGAGAAGGCCAGTCGTTTTGCCACGCTGAAACATGCTCTCCAGCGCGTGGGTCTGCTGGCGCTGGCGCAGGGGGCCAAACGCGCGCTCAAAAGCGCCGGGATCATCAAAAAGAAACGCGGCGGCGTCTATCGTCCCGTCATGAACGATATCGACTGGGAGCATACGCTGGCCTACGTGCCTTCCATGTCCGGCTACGGCGGCGGCTATGCGGACATCTTTCTCGATAACAGCCTGCCAGCCGAACGTATCGAGGAACTGTGCGCCGACCTCAAACGCCAGGTTGACCCCGCGACGGGCAAGCCGCTCATAGATGCCATCTATCACACCGACGTTTACGGCCAGGGGCCATACGCGCCGCGCGAGCAGCACCTGATCCTGCTGCCCACCGACGGCATCACCTTCAATATGGCTCTGGGCAACAAATGGCTCTGGAATGATGTCTTTACGGGCCGCGACAGAAAGAAACGGCGCGGCTCCCACCAGAAGGACGGCGTTCTCTATGCCTACGGCGCCGGCATCAAACAGGGCTTCCAGGCCGCCCGTGCCGAGGTCTACGACCTCGTCCCAACCGTGCTGCGCAGCATGGGATTGCCCTTCCCCTGTGCATTTGACGGCAAAGTCATCGAGGATATCTTCATCGAGCCGCAGCTACCCGCCCGGCAGGCAGCAAGCAGTTCTGAAGGCGGACTGGCACGCCGCAAACTGAAAAAATTGCTCGAAGTCTGAGCATTTCGTATGCTCTGATCCTGGCAAATATCCTCTCATTCTTTCTCCTGCCGATGTAAGAGATGAGCGGGCTGCCTGCCAGAGAAACAGGCAGCCCGCTCATCTGTGGTGGGCGTCACAGAAGAAGTGTAATTTTAGAGACACGCAACAGCGAGAAAATGTGTTATATTGTTCTTACCAGAACCATTATAAAGCGTACCCTGATTTTCTGGCCTTAATCGAAGACAGCAATTGTTACAAGCTGGTTGTTGGATAGTCGATGCTCAAAGATGATAGGAGCATAGAATCGAGGTGTTGCACCATGCGCTGCATGTATTGCGGAACTGAACTTGCCCCGGATGCGCGTTTCTGTGGAAACTGTGGCCGCCTGACAGAGACCCTTGCTCCGTTAGAGGGGGCGACGAGCCGGAGTGGATCATCAAGCCCCGGTGAAGCGATACTCGAGGAGCAGCGCAGGCAGCAAACTCCCTTCACGCCGCTGAGCGCCTTCCCGTCTGGTGTATCGCAGTCTGGTCTGAACCCCAGCGCGCCTACTGTGCCATCTGTTCCGGGGACCCCCTTGCCGGGCAATTTGCCGACCATTGCCTCTTCCTCTATGGAGACGCTGCCAGCATCGTCACCTGCTCATACGCAATTTGGTTCTCCATCCGGGTATGTCCAGCCGGGCAGCATGCCTTCTGATCCATACGCGCCGCCGCCAACATACTACCAACAGGTGCCGCCAACTCCGCCGCCGCCGCCGCGCCCTCAGCAGGGGCGGCGCACGCCGAAAGTGGCGCTGATCATTGTCAGTGTCGTCGTTCTCGTGGGTCTGATCGGTGCAGGAGTGGCCGCTTATTTCCTGACGCGCCCGCAGCCGGTGATTAGCGTGAGCAGCTCCTATCATGTCAATGGCACACCGGCAGGGGCGACCGGCACGTCTCTGCATATCAGCGGCCAGAAATTCTCCTCCTCCTCGGCCATCACCTTCCTGCTCGACGGCTCGCCCCTGCCGGGCAGCCCATCGGTGCAGAGCGATGGTAGCGGCAATATCAGCACCAGCCTGGCCATCACCGGTGACTGGTCGGTCGGGCGGCATACCATCACGGCCAGGGATGCCAGCAACTACGTCACGCAGACCGGCGTCGCCGTTGTCATCGTGCAGCAGGGAGAAGCCAATACGCCGGGCCCCAACGGCGCGCCGCCCGATGACGCCAGCTTCAAGATTAATGCCACCATCAGTGGAACGCTGCTGGGCGCGAACCAGACGTTTACCCAGAACGAAGTTGATATCGTTACCGGCCACCCTGACCCCAACGGCGGTACTGTTTGCCAGAGTGAAGATGACGGGCAGCCACACTCGTACCATCAGTCAACGGTGAACAGCGGAGCGGGATATCGCGAAACTTCGACCTATTCGTGCAGCGGTACCTACAAGACGGGCAAGCTTACCTACACAGAGACGCTCCTGAACGATACCATCGCTTTCGATGGCGGCGGCACCTGCATGCTGACTTCCCCTCAGGTGGATGAACAATTGACGGGCAGCTATACCGGCAACAACACCTTTACCGGTACCGTCACCTATCCTAAAATCACCGCCTACACCTGCGACAGTATCGGCGCCTACTTCTACCACTATGGCGCCCAGGGCAACTGGACAGGCCAGGTAGTCAACTCTTGATCGGGCATGGTATAGCATAAAAAACGTTCTTCGGACATGTCATCCTGAGCGCAGCGAAGGATATCTGGTAGGCCAGAGTGACCGGCCCGCTGGTTCAGTTCCTTCGCTGCGCTCAGGATGACATGTCCGAAAGTCTTTTTACACTGTATCATCGAACCGCACGTTCAGCGTTTCCACTTTCCCCTCATTGAGGTCAATCATGCGAATGGCGTGGTTGTTGGTATCGGCGACATAGAGCTTCCCGCCGGAGAAGGCCAGCCCGCCTGGCTCGTTGAACTGCGCGACACTGATGATATCGTCCTTATAGCCTGCCAGCCCGGTTCCGGCGTAGGAGATGACCTCGCGCCTCTGCGGGTACAGTATCTTGACGCGGTTATTGTATGTATCGGCTAGATAGACCTGTCCATTTGCGCAGCTGAGGCCCTGCACGTGCTGCAAGCGCACTTCGTCGCCCACGCCATCGACATCGCCAGAATCGAAGAGGCCGGTGCCGACAAAGGTGATGACCTCCTGCTCCCCCGTCAGTTCGACGCCTCTCACCGCGCTGGTCTCGCTGTCTGCCACATAGAGCAGCGTGTCGTTTTCGTTGAGCGCCAGCCCCATCGGCTGCGCAAACATCGCCTCGTGGCGCGGCCCATCCTGCAGTCCCTCGATGCCGCTACCGGCGAACGGCTCGATGATATTGCTATCCAGGTGCAACACAAAAATCTGATGTTCGCCCGCCATCGCGATGTAGAGATCATTGCTGACCAGCGCGAGATCCCAGGGCGAACTGAGCGCGGCCTCCCGCGCAGGCCCCTCTGTCGGCTCCTCGCCCATTCCCGCCTGCCTGCCCGTTCCGGCAATCGTTTCCACCTGCCGCGTGACAAGATTCGCCCGCCGGATCAGGTGATTCTCGCTATCCGCTATGTAGAGCAGGTCTCCATCGAACAGAATGCCCTGTGGCCGCTTGAACCGTGCCTGCTCAAAGGCGCCATCCGCGTGGCCCTCCTCGCCGCTGCCAATGACCTGCCGCACCTTGCCCGTCATATCCAGTATCATCACACGGTTGTGCGTCGAGTCGCTGGCGGCGATGCGACCGGCTTCTGGCTGCACTGCCACTTTGCCAGGGAAGGCCAGCGCCGCCTCGGGCGCCGTCTCCTGCGTGAAGCGCAGCGGGCGATGATCGAGCAAGTGGGCGGCATCAAAATCCTTCACCATCGCCGTCAGCAGCGCCTTGCCCGCCTCCGGGTTGATCTCGCCCTCGTGCCTGCCGATCACCCGCCCTTCCGGGTCAACAAACATCAGCGTCGGCCACGCGCGCACGGCGTATTCCTGCCAGAGGCGCATCCGGCGATCATTCACCACCGGGTGCGTAATGCCATAGCGCAGCACCGCCTCGCGCACGCTGCTCGTAAATTGCTCCGCCGCAAACTTCGGCGAGTGAACGCTAACGATAGACAACTCTTCGGGAAAAGCTGTTTCAAGCTCTCGCAACTGCGAGAGTGCATGTATGCAATTGATTCAGCATAGCGTCCAGAAGTGAATAATCAAAATGCGCCCGCGAAACTCGCTGATGTGCAGCTGGTGGTCGCTATTAATCCAGTCCAGCCCCTCTGGAAAATCCGGCGCACGCACCTCTCCACGAAATCTCGGCTGTGGTGTTGCCATAGATCGCATCCCTTTCTTTCACGTTTCTGCTATCCTTTCATGTCATCATACCACTTTCCGGGAGCTATGCTGCCTTCTTGCCTTTTTCTATCCATGTCCAATAAAATGAACATGTGACCGGTATCCTGACTGGCTCACAGCATCGGTGAGCAATTCACAGGGAGTCCTGGCTACCTCGCGCCGGATTACCGGATTTGCCGCAGGCAATAAGAAGAAAACGATATGATCATCTCAGCGAGCTACAAAACAGATATCCCCACCTTTTACGGGGAATGGTTCATGAACCGCCTGCGCGCGGGCTATTGCCGCATGGTGAATCCCTATGGCGGGCAGAGATATAAAATCAGCCTGAGACGGGAAGATGTAGAAGGTTTCGTCTTCTGGACAAAGAATATCGGCCCATTTCTGAAATACCTGCCGGAGATCAGAGAGAGAGGCTATCCGTTCATCGTCCAGCACAGCATCAATGGCTATCCCCGTGAGTTAGAATCTCACGTCACGAGCTACAACCAGACCGTCGAGCATATGCACACCCTCGCAAGCCAGTATGGGCCGGATGTGGCCATCTGGCGTTACGACCCCATCGTGTTCTCGTCGCTGACCCCGCCAGACTGGCATCTCGCCAACTTCGCGAAGCTGGCACAGGCCCTGGCCGGGACCACCAGCGAAGTCGTCATCTCCTTCGCCCAGATTTACCGCAAAACGAAGCGCAACATGGACGCGGCAGCGAAAGTATATAACTTCGACTGGCACGACCACGAAACGATGATGCAGGAGCAAGGGAAATCTTTTGCCCTGGAGCTATTTCATATAGCCATAAAATATAATATCACGCTGAAAGTGTGTTCGCAGGCCGCATTTCTGACGCCGGGGATCGTGGAAGAGGCGCGCTGCGTCGATGCTGATCGGCTGAGCAGGGTTTGCGGCGGCACGATCCAGGCAGAAAAGAAGGGAAACCGCAAAGAGTGCGGCTGCTTCGCCTCGCGCGATATCGGCGAATATGATACCTGCCCCCATGGCTGCGTCTATTGCTACGCGGTGCAGCGCAGAGACCTGGCATTGCAGCGATTTAAAGAGCATGACCCGCAAGGCGAGTTTTTGTTTCCCCCGAAAGACGTTGACCGGGCTGAAGTGGAAAACGAGCAGAGGGAACTTCCTCTCATACAGCTATCAAGGGGAAGAAAGAAGTCTACTCCTGCTGCTCATCCTCTGTAACAGACTCGAACCGGTCATCCTCTTTTCTCTGCTGCAATCAGATCTCAGTAGTTTGTGATTATCAGGTGTTCGGCATGCTTATCATTCCTGTCCTGGAAGCTTACCAGATATCTTTTATCGACGGTCCTGATAGTAAGATTAGCCTGATTGTATAACCTGAAGATGGTAGGGGTGTTTTTAATGACAAGCATGAATCTGGCTCTACACCGATTTATAAGATAATGAGCCAGGCGCTCCTGATCTTTTATGCTGAATTCGTTCTGTGCATAGGTGCTAAACTCACTATCATACGGCGGGTCCAGAAAAATGAAGTCGTCTCTTTCAGGGGCGTGCCTGTGAAGAAATTCTTCAAAGTCCAGATTTTCGATCACTGTATTTTTTAGTAAGCGATGTAATGCAGGAGATTGCATATACGCGATTTTTCGTGCTAAATCTTTTCGGTTGTAGGAGATACCACCATAGGGAACATTAAATTCCCCCTGGCTGTTGTATCTGAACATGGAAGCGTAAGCATTCTCTCTCACAAAGAAAAATAGCGCCGCCGCAAGAGCTGGCTGTATTTCATATTTCTCGATATTATTATAAAGATGCCTGATATGCATATAAAAGGCGCTTTTTAAGGCGCATTCTATATTAGCTACAATATCGTAATCGGGTAATTTTCTCTTCTTATTCTCTATTGCCTTCATTCGCTTCGTTTTGCTCAGTAAATTCCTTTTCATTTCATCCAGGAAATGTTGAACGCCCGTGCTGAAAACGGCCTGAGCCATCTCGCTAAAGTCATCGACATGAGATTGAATGAAAGCAAGCAGCCTGTTTTCCATTTCTTCTTCCAGAAAGGTATCCATAGAATACTGGTTGTACATGTCGATAATGTTTGTAGCCTCTCTGTCCACCAGGATACTTATGTGTTGCCAGCTACGGAATAAGGTGTCCAGGGCGGCAAAGAAATGCTCATTTTGCTGTGCAATCATATGGTAAAGATTGAATAATTCGGGAGACTTATCATTAATGAAGCTTCTGGGGGGTTGAAGGGAGAAGAAGACCGCGCCACCGCCAACAAAAGGTTCGTAAAAGCTGTCAAAGGGTGGCACTAACGGTAAAATATGCTTCAGTTCCTGCTCTTTGCCTCCTGCCCATTTCAGGAAGGGACCAAGCCTTTCGGTTTTCCGGGCAGGTACTTCTGTTCGGGCAACAGACCTCAAAGCTGTTTGCTGGTGTTTAATCATCAGTTCTCAACCTGGATGAACGCCTCAAACGTTCTTGTCGGCACAGGGGCGATGTCTATGCCGGTGGTCACGCTGGTTTTGCTCTCTTCCACCTGTTCTTTGCTCCTTATACAGGATACGTTTCAGGAAAATGGGTAATCGGATGGCCTCTGCGTTGCTATTATAGCATGATGTGAGGGGATTGAACAAATTTCCTACCATCTTGACCTGGCGAGGGAAACTTGTGGGCCTGTTGATGAGATATGAGAGGGGAAGAGGGATAAAATAGCAGAGCCGTGTTTCTTGAAGAGCTATTTTACACCCTCCAGGAAGATAGTACGATAGGGGGTTACACGCATGGGTAGGGCGTACTATCTGGCTAGTGTCATGGAAATTTCCCCTGCCCGCTCAGTTTTTTCCTGTATACTGAAGCAATAGAAACCGGTTGTGTTTTTTTATAGTGTGTTCGGGTAAGGTGAAGAACGTATGTGGCATTTGTCGCCGTCATGGTATAAACGCTGGCGTATGATGGTCTCGCTGGGCTTGCTCTGTATGATCGCAGTGGCCCTCTTTGTGCAGACAGGTCTGGTCGATACGACATTCCAGGCGCTGGGCCAGAACTTTTTCCTGTTGAGCAGGGCAGCCAATGGCATTGAACTGAATACCGCTCAGCAGTCGGTGCCGGCGAATCTCAACGCCTCGCAGCGATTGGTGCGTATTTCTCAGCTTGATCCCGCGCAATATAGCTCCACCAGCGAATATAATGTCTGGGCATATTCGGCCTGTTCCGCCGCCTCGATGACGGAAGTTTTCGACGCTTATGGTCGCTCCCTGCGCATCACGGACGTGTTGCAGGTGGAATACCGCATCGGCGAAATTACGCCTGCGCAGGGTTTGCTGAGGCCGCAGGGCATCGCCAACACCGCCGCGCAGTTTGGCTTCAAGACGACGTGGGGCAACTCGTGGTCGCTGGATGCGGTGATCGCCGCTGCCAACCAGGGTCATCCCGTCATTGTGAGCTGGCCGCCTGACAGGTATCCACAGGGCCACATTGTGGTCGTCACCGGGGGCGATAGCAATAATGTGTATCTGGCCGATTCCTCGATCTGGAATCGCCACGTGCTGAGCCGGGGACAGTTCCTCGCCTGGTGGGAGGGCTTCGCCGCCGTCGTAACCCCGAAGTAGTCTTTCTTTCCTATTCTTTTCTGTCGTATAATTGAGCTATACTGTTCGTAAGGGGTGCCAGTGGGTACGAATGCGCGGTGGGAGAGAAACTTGCGTCTTTCTGTGATATCTGCTACATTGCAGGTAAGCCAGCATGGCGCAGAGAGACAAAAAAAGACACAGGGGAACACGCGTGAACGTTGAACTGAATTTTGAGAAACGCTACCGGCTTGTTCGTGAAGTCATAGAAACCATCGTCCTGACCCTGCTCATGTTCATGGTCATCCGCCTGGCGGTGCAGAATTTTAATATCGATGGCATGAGTATGGAGCCGAGCCTGCATAACGGCGAACTGATCCTCGTTGATAAGTGGTCCTACCTTTTCCATGCCCCCCAGCGGGGTGATGTCGTCGTCTTTGTGGCTCCGCGCACGCCCTCCCAGGACTATATCAAGCGCATCATCGGCCTGCCGGGCGACGTGATTACCATTCAGGGGACGGCAGTCTTCGTGGATGGCGTCAAACTGGATGAGACATACGTTGATCCGGCGCGGCAGGGCAACCCCTATGCGTTTAAGTCGATCTCCAACCTTGTCGTGCCTCCCAACGAATACTGGGTTATGGGTGATAACCGCGCGGGCAGTTGCGATTCGCGCGCCTTCGGCTTTGTGCCGCGCCAGAACATCATTGGCCGTGCCGCCCTCGTCTACTGGCCCTTAGGCCAGGGCAATGACGGTCTTCTGCCCAATTACTCCTCCGTCTTTGCCGCTGTCCATCAGGCAAGTGCCACTGCTGTACAGGGAAATGGCCCACCTGTCAACTTCTCTCCCTGTTAATGCCATCAAAAGGGATGATTTTCTCTGCGGCCCTTGTTTCATTCTTATGAGAGACAGAGGGCAGGAGCATATTTGCTCCTGCCATGTGCATCCTCTATCTCACGTGTCCCCAACGTTCCCGGTGTTGTTCTATCCTGCTCCTGCCCGCTTCAATCAGGGGAGCGGGATATTGGTAGGAATGGAGGTAGGAATATTTGTGGGAATAGAGGTCGGGATACTTGTTGGGAGCTTCGTTGGCGGCGTGGGCGATGAACTGCCGGGCTTGATGTGCAGCAGGATGGCATGATTCTCAAGCGTGACCGCCGTGATGGTGTGCTGGATGTGCGTCTCCAGATTCTTTATTTGCGTGTTCATCACATTCGTGATGTCGTCGGGCGAGAGGATCAGCCCGGCGATGCCCTGCACCGTCACATTGGTCGCGACCAGCTGACCATTCACGATTTTTGGCACGGTGGTGATGGTCGAGGAGAAGGAAAAGACGTTGAAATCGATCTCCACGTCGTTGGGCGTGAAGTGGATGGTCAGGTTCTGGACCGGGGAGGACGAGGAGCTTTGCTGTGTAATCAGCGCGTTGACCATGCCATCGGTGATGGTCTGGTCTCGCTCTGGCAGCAGGGCTACCTGCGACGGAACGTTGTTGATGGCATCTGAAAGCGCCTGGTTGATCTGGTTGATGGCAAAGGCGTTTAAGGCGATGCGCCCTCCGATCAGCAGCGCCAGCAGCACTACAACAATAACAAGCAGGGTTATCAGTAATCTACGTCCGCGCCGCTTGCGCGGTCCGGGTTGTGGGGATTGCTGAGCCTGGCTGGCCGGGCCAGAACGCAGCGTCCCTAAGTCATCTCGCCTGGCCGGTTGGGTGAATGGAGAGGGCTGGGCCGGTGTGGTTCCCCACGCCTGCTGCTGCCACTGCTGCCCTTGTTGCGCCTGCCGTGCCGGTGGGGTTGGCGTGGCCGGGCGGTCGGACTGGCCTGCCAGATAAAGCGGTTGCTGCTGCCGGGGCGCGTTCGGCGGTGCCTGCCATGCTGTTGGCGGGATGGTGGGCGCATCTGTATTGCCGGATACCGGCTGGTGGAGCGGCGAAGGAGCAGCTTTGCCACCATTCGCGTCTGGCTGTGATGACGGATTAGAGACGGGCAGGCCGCAATGGCGGCAGAAGCGTACATTCGCTTCCAGTGGCGTATTACAGCGTACACAGTTCATAAGGTAGCTCCTCCCTTTCGCCGCTGATTATTTGCTCATGCCAGTACACTTGATCTTTCTGGCTCTGGCCGGTGTACTTCCCCGACAGGGGAGCGGCAGGAGCCAGAGCTTTTCCTGAACCCGCTTGCGGAATTGAAACTTGAAAAGAGTCTACCTTATACGGCTGATTTTGTACAGTGGTGTACGTCATATTTTGTGCCGAATTTTTCACAGCGTTGAATCGCGTGAATGTTCGCGCTGCAGGATGGCATCCATTGAGGCGATGATGCGCGCTCGCGTGGCGGGGTCGTTATTGAGTTCGCCCGCCACCTGATCGATCAACGCCGTTTCCTGTGGGGGCGGCAGATTGTAGCCAAACTGCTGGTGGACGGCAACGGCGGCGGCGCGGCGTACCTTTTCGTCGTCGCTCATGACGCGCGGCGGCAATGCCTGCGTCCTGCGCTCGTCGGTAGTTCCCGGCGGGCTGCTCCCCTTCAGCGGGGTGAGGCCGTCGGCGGCAAAGACAATATCCGAGCCGATGAGGTGCGCCGAATGCGGCGTGGCTCGCTCAATATGCACGGTGACGCTCTGCGACTCATCGTCGAGTTTGACAATCGGGCCTTCGAGATAGATAACTTCGGGCGCGCCCCAGTAGACCCGCTCTCCCATGTGCAGGATCATGTTCGTATTTCTCCCCTTCTCTGCTGTTTTGATGTTGTACTCCCTAAGTATACGGGAAAGAGCGGAGAAGTTCAAAAGCTACTTTTCATCTTGCGATAAATGTGGTATCGTATGGGTGCGCTTCACTGACGAATCCACATCATGCAGGATGGTGGATGTTTTTTGCTGCCTGAAATTATTTGACTGTTTGCTTGCGTAAAAATATAAAGAGGTGTTATTCAAAGCTATGCACGAGAAAAGTTTACTCACGCTGGAGTATCCCAAAATCCTGGCGAAGGTGGCGAAGGAGGCTGCTTTTTCGGCCAGCAAAGAACTGGTGATGGCGCTGGAGCCAACGCCAGACCTGGCGGAGGCGCGGCGTCGCCTTGCCTACACAACCGAGGCTGCGCGCCTGATCGACCTGCACGCCGACGCGGGCGTGCGTGGCGCTCACGATGTTCGCCCCTTGCTGGCTCGTGCTGCTCGCGAAGGCATCTTGAACCCTTCAGAACTGCTTGAGGTGTTGGAGACGACGCGCAGCTCGATCTATGTAGCGAACCTGCTGGAGAAACTGGACACAGAATCGTTTCCCTTGCTGCATGCCCTCGGCTCGCAGATCCCGCGCCGCCCACAGATTGCACGCCGCATCGAAGAGACTATCAGCGAAGAGGGTGAGGTGCTGGATACCGCCAGCCCGGCGCTGCAAAAGCTGCGCTACGATATTCGCGGCGCCAACCAGCGTTTGCAGGAACGTCTACGCACTCTCGTCAATGAGTTCGGTCATGCGCTGCAAGAGCCGATCATCACTATCCGCAATGATCGCTATGTCATTCCGGTGCGCGTGGAGAGTCGCGGGCAGGTGCGCGGCATTGTCCACGACCAGTCTTCCAGCGGCGCGACCGTCTTTATCGAGCCGATGGTAGTTGTGGAGTTGAATAATAAACTGCGCCAGTTGCAGATCGAGGAGAAGCAGGAGGTCGAGCGTATTCTGCGTGTCCTCTCGCTGGAAATCGGCCACGAAGCCGAGCCGCTGACAACGGCGGTCGAGAAGCTGGCCGAATTCGATCTGCACCTGGCGAAGGCGCGCTACGGGCGTATGACGCGCTCGACCGAGCCTGCCTTGAACGATCAGGGCCGCATCGATCTGCGCAATGCGCGCCACCCGCTGCTGACCGGCAATGTAGTTCCCATCAACTTCCATCTGGGCCGCGACTTCTTCATGGTTGTCATCACCGGCCCCAACACAGGCGGCAAGACGGTCGCCTTGAAGACGGTGGGCCTGCTGACGCTGATGGCGCAGGCAGGGCTGCATATTCCGGTGGAAGACCATTCGGAAGTCTGCGTTTTCGAGAATATCTTTGCCGATATCGGCGACGAGCAGAGCATCGAGCAAAGCCTCAGCACCTTCTCGTCCCACTTGAGCCGCATCATTGAGATTCTGCGCACAATTGAGCAGGAGAAGCAGCGCGGTCGGCCCGATATTCGCGGCGCGAAGTCAGAGGAATTGCTTGGCAGGCAGGAGCGGCGCGAGGCAAAGTTTCTGGTGCTGCTGGACGAACTGGGTGCGGGTACCGACCCCAGCGAAGGCTCGGCGCTGGCGCGGGCTATCCTCACCTACCTGCAGGAACGCCACATCACGACGGTTGCCACCACGCACTATTCGGAACTCAAAGCCTTCGCCCATGAGCAACCGGGGGTGGTCAACGCCTCGGTCGAGTTCGACATTGAGACGCTCTCGCCCACCTATCGCCTGAGCATTGGCCTGCCGGGGCGCAGCAACGCGCTGGCTATCGCCGACCGGCTCGGCCTCGATAGCCAGATCATCGAGCGGTCGCGAGAGTTCCTGGGCAGCGCGGGCGTGCGCATGGAAAACCTGCTGGAAGGGCTGCAATCTGAGCGCAAGGCGGCGGAGGACGAGCGTTTCCATCTGAGTATGGAGCGCGCCGAGGCCGAATACCAGCGCAGGCAACTGGAAATAGAGCGGCAGAAGCTGGAAGAGGAGCGCGTGCGCATCCTCAACGAGGCGCGCGCGCAGGCGCGGCGCGAACTGGATGAGGTACAGGCGGCGCTGGCAAAGATCAAGGTAGAGGTCAATCGGGGCAGCATGAATCGCGAGCGGCTGAGCGAGGCGAGGCAGAAGGTGCGCGGCCTCGAAGAGAAAGTTGCGCCTATCGCGGAGCCGCGTCGGGCGAAGACAGCCGTACCGGAGCAGGAGAAGCTGGAAGGCCCGCTGCAGATCGGCGATACCGTGCGCGTTCTCAGCTTCGGCCAGAACGCCGAACTGCTCGGCCTCTCCGCCGACCGCAGCGAGGCCGACGTGCAGATGGGCGCGTTGCGCATCCGTGTCAGCGTGGATAACCTGGAACGGCTGAGCAAGCGACAGGCCGCGAAGGGCGTGGAAGATCGGACATACGAGTCTTCGGCCCCCGCCATTGTGCGCCCCAGTATGGAAGACCGCCCGGACGTGGCGCTGGAGCTTGACATGCGCGGTTGGCGCGTGGATGCCGCGCTCGAAGAACTGGAAACCTACCTGAACGACGCTGCGCTCTCCGGCCTGTCCTCGGTGCGCATCGTTCACGGCAAGGGGACAGGCGCGTTACGAGCCGCCGTGCGCGAGCAGCTCAGCCACCACCCGCTGGTCAAATCCTTCGCCTCCGCCCCCCCACGTGAGGGCGGTGACGGCGTGACTATTGTGAAGTTGAGCGCATAATCTCTCCACTGAGCGGCGACATGGAAGAGCGGCAACTGGCTTTTCAGGCCAGTTGCCGCTCTTCCATGTATTATGGATTGGTAGAGGGTGAGCGCACCGCCTGGCGCAGGTGCCAGTTCTCGGCAAAGAGGTTGAAGAAAATACGCTGCTGGGGATGCTCCCGGATAACGTCTTCATTCAGTTTTACGCCAAGTCCCGGCCCCTGCGGTAGCGCAAAGTATCCGTCCACTACCTCCGGGTTTCCGGGCGCGGCGGCTTTCACCCAGTCCTCGGCAAAGTCGTTGAAGTGTTCCTGAATCTTAAAATTAGGCGTGGAGGCCGCGAAGTGCAGGGCCGCCGCCGTCGAAACCGGCCCTCCCACGTTGTGCGGCGCGACCAGGATATAGTACGTGTCAGCCCAGGCGGCGAGCTTCTTCGTTTCGAGCAGGCCGCCGAAATGAGTGATGTCGGGCTGGATGATGTCGGCTGCCTGTAGCTCGAAAAGCTGGCGGTAGTCGTAGCGCGTGTGGATGCGCTCCCCGCTCGCGACCGGAAGGGCGATTTTCTCCGATGCCTTCTTGAGAGCCGCCAGGTTCTCCGGCGGCACCGGCTCTTCGACCCAGGAGGGGTTGAACGGCTCAAGCGCGCGCGCTATTTCTATGGCGGTTGCCGGGTTGAAGCGACCGTGCATCTCAATCAGCATCTCCACGTCGGGGCCAACGGCGTCACGTACCGCCTCGACCAGTTCGATCGCCCGCCGCTTCTCACGGCGGTCGAGTTCATAGAAGCCAGCGCCGAAGGGATCGAATTTGAGGGCGCGGTAGCCTTTTGCAAGGACACGCCTGGCCGCGTCATGAAATTCTTGCGCGGTTCGTTCGACGGTGTACCAGCCATTGGCGTATGCCTTGATTCTGTCGCGTACCGCGCCGCCCAGCAACTTATAGACCGGTTGCCCAAGCGCCTGACCGATGATATCCCAGCAGGCAATTTCTATCGTCGCGATGGCAGACATGGTAATCTCGCCGGCGCGCGCGTAGTCGTTCAGGTACATCCGGCGCACCAGGTCCTCGATGTTGGTAGGATCATGCCCCAGGATGTGGTTGGGTACGGCCTCCGCCAGGTAGCCGCGCAACGCATCGGTATGATTGAGCATGCGTACCTCGCCCACGCCTTCCAATCCATCGTCGGTGATGACGCGCACGAAGGTCAAATTGCGCCACGCGGTTCCCATGACCGTACTTTTGACATCGACAATCTTCATACTGCTCCGATCTCCGTCTGTGAATTTTCCGGCACGTCTTTCGCGGCTATGCCTGCCTGTTCCGTTTCCGTCACGGGAATTGCCAGTCCGGCGGCCCCAGGCGGTGAGGATACGGCGTCCGGGTAGTAACGTGCCAGCAGGTCAAGCCCGATTTTCGCCCGGCGCACCCGCTCGCGGCTCAAGGCCACGGACACGCCCTCAATATGCTTACCGACGGGGTAGATATCAGGCGCATTGCGCAGGCCAAACTTGAGGTAGACGGGGGAGGCGATGCGCACCAGTTCAGGGATTTCGTAGAGGCGGACAAAGCCGCCCAGGTTGTCCGGCACCTCCACGTAGATGTCCAGGGGAATGTCTACCGCCTGGCGAATGGCGGCGATCTGTGCCAGCGTGAGATCGGTGGGAATATTGAAGGTATTCGCGCCCAGCCGCTCCATCAGGCGAATGGAAGCCGGGTTGGCGGAAGCCATCATGACGCTTATTTTGAATTGCATGTCTCCAGGCAACGCTCCGGCCCGGCGCATCTCCCCTGCTACCCAGATCGCCCCCTCATCGGCCAGCAGAACGCTGCGCACCCCCAGCGCCGCCGCGCGCTGTACATCTTCCAGGCAGTAGACGAGTTGATCCTGCCCGCGCAGGCGCGGGCCAACGGTCTTGCCGGCGGCGGATACCGCCATCGCGCCGGTATCCCAGCCGGCGTGAGGGCGGGCAAAGAGGCTGATCTCCATTCCCCGCGCCTGCGCCAGACGCGCCATCTCCCGAATCTCGTCATCCGTGAGTAACAGCACGCCACTGCCCTGTGAGACGCGGTGGATAGTGATGTGGTAGCGATCTGCCTCCTCGATAATTGCTGCCAGCGCGTCTGGCCCTTCTGTGCTGGGAATCTCGACGCGGTACTGCGCTCCGTCA
Source organism: Chloroflexota bacterium (assembly GCA_902810755.1). The sequence continues at coordinate 30,412 of CADDYT010000038.1, read as the reverse complement.
GGGAAACGTTTCGGGCTGGTCGGCAGGTCATGCAGGTCGCCGGGAGGCAGCCCCATGCCTGCAAGGAAATGCCGTGTTGCTTCCATTGAATACCGGTCTCCTTTCATATACGTCACCCGGTCTGGTCTCTGTTGTGGACGATTAGCACCTTCAGCGTCTTCGCCTGACGGCTGATTACTGTATCCAGTGCGGCCTGGTACTCATCCAGCGCAAAGCGATGCGTGATGAGCGGAGCTAAGTTCAGGAAGCCGACGCGGAAAACCTGCACGGCGTAGGTCCAGGCGGAAGAGGAGGCTCCGAAGATGCCCAGCACGGCCAGGTGTTTGAGGACAAAAATATCGCTCTCTATGCTGAGATGGGCGCCGGAACCGGCAATGCCTTCCAGCACCAGCGTGCCGCCCCGGCGCGCCAGCCTCAGCGCCTGTTCGACTCCCTCCGGGCGGTTGCCTCCTTCAAATACCAGATCGGCTCCCTGTCCCCCCGTCAACGAACGTATCAGCGGCTCAGGATCGTTCTCCCTGGCATTGAGCGTATGCGTTGCTCCCAGTTGACGGCCCAGCGCCAGCCGTTCAGAGCGCGAGCCAATGAGGACGAGCAGGGCGGGGCTGAATAAGCGCGCCAGTTGTACGGCCAGCAGGCCAATCGTGCCATCTCCCAGCACAACGACGCTCTCGCCTGCCTGGGGCCGCGCCCTCAGAAAGGCATGCGCCACCACCGCCGTCGGCTCCAGCAGAGCGGCCTCCTCCAGTGAGGCGCCCGCAGGAAGGCGATGCACCAGTCGGGCAGGGACGGCGACATATTCCGCCAGCCCTCCTGTGCGTGTAAAACCGGTCTCTTCATAACCGGCCTCACACAGGTTAGTCAGCCCCATGCGGCAATTGCGACAGGTGCCGCAGAAGAAAAAGCCTTCCGCTACTACCCTCTCACCCGGCGCGATAGCCTGCACGCGCTCGCCAACGGCAACCACTTCCCCGGCCCACTCGTGGCCGGGAACAACCGGGTAACGATAGTAGCCTTCTGGCCGGATGCCCCGGTAGAGTTCTACATCGCTGCCGCAGATACCGACGGCACGGGAGCGAATCAACACATCCTCTGGCCCGATCGTCGGCTTCTCAAGCTCTGCCAGCACAGATTCGCCAGGTCTTTTGAGCAGGATAGCTCTCATCGCTCTACATACCTCACAGGAAATCCACTATCATCATTGCCCTCGCTTTGCCTGAGTTGCCCCGGTGCGATACTCGCGCATTACCAGTTCGGTCAACTCATCCATCGATGTCTCGGTCGCCTCCTTGTCCAGGGCAATGACGCCGTGCTGGAGCAGGTTTACGCGGTCGCAAATTTCCAGCACCTGAGCGTAGTTATGCGCAATCATGATGATGGATACTTCACCCATCGCTTTCAGATTGCGGATGAGATCGAGGATCAATGCTCCTTCCTTCGCTCCCATCGCTGCCAGCGGCTCGTCCAGCAGGAGGATTCTCGCTTCCGAGTAGACGGCGCGCGCAATGGCGATAGCCTGGCGCTGGCCCCCGGAGAGCCGGGCGACTTCTGTATCGACTGAAGGGATATTGACCCCCATCCTCTCAAGGTGATTCCGGGCCTGCTCGCGCATGGCCCGGTTATTGAGCAGGGGGGAGGGTTTGTGTAGCAATTCCCGTTTGAGGAACATGTTGTGGTACACGCTGAGTTCGTTGACGAGGGCCAGATCCTGGTAGACCGTCTCGATGCCCAGTGAGCGAGCATGCGTCACAGAGCGCAGTTTGACCTCCTGGCCGTTGACGAAGATTTCACCGGCAGTTGGTTGGATGAAGCCGGTCAGAATCTTGATCAGGGTTGACTTGCCGGCTCCATTGTCGCCGATGAGGCCCAGTACCTCCCCTTTCCTCAAATGCATGCTCACATCCCGCAGGGCGGTGACTGCGCCGTAGCGTTTGACCAGACTCTGTGTCCGTATGACATCGGGAAGCGTTGATTCTGTCATTCTCGACCTGCCTCTCGCCATAGCCGGAGACGAACGTTGAGGATCATAGCGATCAGGATGGCGGCGCCGAGGATCAAGTCGAAGGTGAATTCGCTCACCCCCAGCAAGGTGAAGCCATCTCTGAGGATAGAGAGAACCAGCGTTCCCAGGAAGGCGCCCACAATCGTGCCTAATCCGCCGGAAAGCGCGGTTCCGCCGATGACCGCCCCGGCCACTGCCAGGAACATGATATCGGTCCCGCCTGCCAGCGGGTCGATAGAGGTGATGCGGAAGCACTCCAGGATGCCGGCAAAGCCGCCAAACAGGCTGGCCAGCATGAAGTTGCCGATCTTTATCCTGTTGACGTTCACCCCGGCCTCGCTGGCCCCCAGCAAATTGCCGCCCGTCGCTATCGTATGTAGCCCCCAGCGTGTGCGAGAAAGGACGATCTGCATGATGACCATGATAGCGATGGCCCAGAGGATTTCCGCATACGGGCTGTGTCCAAGCACCTCGTTCAGCCATCCGGCAGAGGGGGTGAGGACAGGAAACCCCTGAGAAGTGGTGAGGGTGATTCCGCTTAACAGGAAGAGGGTTCCCAGGGTGGTAATCAGAGAAGGAACTTTGAGTAATACGGTGATAAGGCCATTGACCAGACCGACCGCCAGGCTCGCAAGCAGGCCCAGCACAATGCCCACTATGAGCGGCAGCCCTGCCTGATAGGCAAAGTACATAATAAAGGGGGCCAGCGCGAAAATCTGGCCGACTGAGAGGTCGATTTCGCCGCAGATTAGCAACATGACCTCACCGGCTGCGATAATCGCAGCCGCCGCGACAAACTGGGAGAGCGTTCTGATGTTTGCCAGCGAAAGGAAAGCCTGGTTGGAGAGCTGGAAATAGATGATCAACAGGATGGCAACCACCGTAATGCTTGCCTCACGCTGCCTCAGCAAGGTGCGCACCAGCGTTGACCAGAAGCCCGGTCTCTCCTTTACGGGCTGTGCCTCCGCCTCTTGCGTGGTCGTCTCGGGAAGAACCTTCTTGACCATACGGCTACTCCTTACATTGTACATTGTTTCTTCCCACGACCGGGGGCTATCTCATCATTCTGCCATAAAATATAGCACATTTTCCTGGCTATCTCCCTCGCGCATAGTATGAAGCGTGCCTCTTCGCTCCTGCCATGCTGAGAGCAGCGAAGCATGACAGGAGCGGCTCCGGGTGGATGCTTCGCTGCTCTCAGCATGACATGGCTGGCTACACTTTCGGTGGCCGGCTATGGATGCGTTACCACCTGTTCCTTGCTGGAGCTTCCCTCGAAGCGCGTCTGGGTACTCAGGTAGGGGCCGACGTTGTTTTTGGTGACGAAGAGCAACCCCGTGTCCGTATCCGATGGCTGCATGAGACCGCCCGACAGCTTGTAGAGGAAAAGCTGGACCACAGGATAGAAGCCCTGGAGATACGGCTGCTGGTCGATGGTAAAGTCGAGATTCCCGGCATTGATCTCCTGCAGCGTCTTGGGCAGCAGGTCATAGCCACCGGCATGCACCCCTTTGGAGGCCAGGTTGTACTTCTCCATGATCTGGCTGACGCCCTGTGTGCTGCCAGCATCGACTGCGAACATCCCTTTCAGGTTCTGGTGGCCCAGATAGTACGCCTCGATGCGCGAGAGTTCCTCGTCCACTGTGGCGCCGGTAGCAACCTCCACAAAGTTGATGGGCGCGCCCGAAGCCTTGATCGCCTGCTTCGCGCCATCGATACGCGGCTGAATGTTCAGCGACCCCGGCGTCGCAATGAAGCCCACGACATCCCCGCTACCGACAAGCTGGACGATGCGCTGCCCCATCTGAACCCCGGACTGGAAGAGGTCCTGCCCGATATAGGCCATGCGGGCATTCTTACTGCCAGCAGGAGCGTCGGCGTTGTAGGCAACAACGGGAATGCCAGCCTGCAACGCCGCCTGCACGGGAGCGTCGAAGGCTGTGGGGTCGATGATCGCGACGGCGATACCATCAGCTTTGGCGGCGATGGCGGCGTTAAATGCGTCGACCATCTCGGTTACGTTGCTGGTCTGCGAGCCGGTCCACTGGTATTTGCAGCCCAGCAGGGAGCAGGCATCCTGAATACCATACTGTGTGGGGACGAAGAACGGGTTGGTCGTGACATGGTTGACAAAGACGAAGTTCCACTGCGGGTGGCTGGGGAAACTGCCTTCCCCCTGTCCCTGTTGGGAGGTCGGGCTGCTGCTACCCCCGCAGGCAGCCAGCAGCGATGTTAAGGAAAGGCCGGCGGCACCTGTTGCGGCGCCCCGGAGCAGGTCGCGCCGTCCCAGGCGCACCCCCGGTCGGGTCGATGAAATACGACTTTCTTTCATGAGGAGTCCCTCCAATTGCAAAAGCCTTCCTTAAAAAACCAGGGAAACCAGCTAGAGGTTGACAACGATGCTCTCTTACCTGTTACGCTCCCTCCTTTCCTTTGCGTTCTGCATCCAGCGCACGCTGGATGTCCTTGGTTGTCAGAGTAATCAATTTTCGCATAGCCACTTCCGCTGCCTGTTCATCACGGCTGCGAATCGACCTGGTGATGGCCCAGTGGAAAGGCATGGCGTCCTCGTTCGCCCCTGGGAGCTGCGAGGTAATGACGCGGCTGGCACGCAGAGGCGGTTCGAGTGTCGTGATGATCTTTTGCAGCAATTCATTATGAGCAGCCGCGCAAATCGCGGTGTGAAACTGGAGGTCGGCAGGAATATAGCGTTCGCTTGAATCAACGGTCTCCTGCAGAAGCTGGCAACACTCCTCAATTCTTGCCACTTCCCCGGCGGTCGCGCGTACTGCCGCCAGCCCGGCAGTCATTGGCTCGAACATAAGGCGAACCTCGCAGATCGCCTGCAAGAACGAGGTATCGAACCCGACCTCGTGCTGCCAGGAAATCACTTCGGGGTCGAGCAGATTCCAGTCGGCGCGTGGCCGCACCCGCGTACCTGTTTTCGGGCGCGATTCGATGAGTCCTTTTGCGCCGAGTACCTTCAATGCTTCCCGCAGGACAGGTCGGCTGACTTGAAACTGGAGGCTTAATTCAGGCTCACTCAACAGGGCATCTCCCGGTTTGAACTCTTTGCGCATAATACTCAGACCAATCTCTCGAACAACCTGTTCGGTCAGATTCTGTCGCTGAAGTGAAGGAAACGTTTTCGCCATAGCGCCTGCTTTTGTCATACAACTATACCGTATTATGATTAGAATTATAACCAGCTAGCTCTGCCGTGTCAAGCTTTTTTGAGGCTAATTATTGGCCCGCTTTCTCCCCGCCAGTTCTCTATGAACATGGTGTGGCAAACAACCTTCCACGCTATTCCAGTGTAGATAGCATGGTGTACTTTTCAAAATCAGCTTTGGAGGAACCATGTACGAGGAACAGCTTATCAACGAGGCGCTCCGCTTTCCGCTTTGCGTCTCTCAGCCGAGGCTATAGCGCGCGTCGCAGAGGCCACAGAAGGCTTCTCATTCGCCTACCTCAAAGAACTCTTCCTCTCCTCCATGATGCGCCGGGTCGCCCTTGCACAGCCGCAGAGTATGGACGCGCTCATGACCTCCCAGATCGATACCCTGCGCGAGCAGATGGTCAGCACCAGCGCCGAAGAAGCGACTCTTCCCGCTCCCGAAGCGATGAATATGCTTCCGCCTGGCCTGCGCAGCGTCATTCCCGGTCGCGTCGTCTATCGTGGCGGGCCATTCTAGCGCGAGCATGGAGAGCGAAACTGAGTCTTGCAAGGCTCAGGTTTCGCTCTCCATGCTTGTCATCAGAATAACCGTGATCAGTACCCTCTAGCTCAACCTTCGTAATCATGATATCTTATCCGTTGTATAGTAAGATAAGGTTCTCTGACAGGGACTTATCTGAGACAAACAATTATGTAACACAACAAAGGAGGATTCATGACTGTCTGGAACAATCCCAATGTGCAGCGAGTAGAGAAGGGTGCAGTAAGCTGGTTGACCGGTTTCAAAGAGTTTATCCTGCGCGGCAACGTCGTCGATCTGGCCGTTGGCATCGTCATCGGCGCAGCTTTCACCAGCGTTGTCAACGCCTTTGTCAGCGACATCATCACGCCGCTGATCCCCGCAGGGAAAACCGGGCTGAGCAATGCATCTGTCACCCTGCCATTTACGGGTGGCCACTTATTGTACGGCGCGTTCATCAATGCGGTAATTAGCTTCCTGATCGTCTCGTTTGTGATCTATTTCTTCGTTGTCCGCCCGGTCAATGCATTAATGAGCCTGTATAAGAAGGGGCAGCCGGAGGCTGTCACGACCAAAGAATGCCCCTATTGCATCAGCAATGTGCCGTTGCAGGCGACACGCTGCCCCTACTGCACGTCGCAGTTGCCGCCCACCGCGCAACCTCCGGCAACCGCACAGCGCCCATCATAATTGTTATCATGTTCTTGAAAACCGCTCCGGCTCTGGCCTGCTGTATGCCGGTCTCCCTATGCTGGCCTGCCTGCGCCGCAGGCCACCCGCCAGGGGTGGCCCTACTATATACGACGGCTCCACAAGTCCTACGACACGTTTGTCTAGAGTAGGGCCATCCGCCAGGGGTGGCCCCATAGGCATTAACTGAAGCCCGTGCCAGCGGCGGGCCTGCGTTGCAGCCTGTGACGAGGGGGCCAGCTACGGTATGCCAGCTACGGTATGCCGTAAAAACGTGGCCGGGACGTGTCATGCGGAGCGGCAGCGAAGTATGACACACATGTCCCAGGTAGAATACCGATTCTGGTTATTAACATTTTCATTATCTGCATCATCAAAGCCGCGCAATTCGTTGGCTTCACCTGCCGGAATGGGTTCGCCTGTTGGCGCTTCAAGGCCGTAGAGGATGCCTTCAGGGTTCTCGATACCTTCCCCGCCTGGCGTGTCCTCCATCTCCTCATCATAGAGGTTGCTATAGGGGTCTTGATTGTCTACATCGCCAAACTGGTCTTGAGCGCCGTACTGGTCTTCCGGGCGCGTGCCGTATTTCACCTGCTCGTCGCGGCTGATATGTTCGGCATTGTTGGCGTTTTGTTGTTGCGAGCTGGCCGATTCCTCCCGGTTCCCGTACTGGCTGGGAGGCTGACTGTTTCTATCGCCGGGTAACATCGCTTATTCCTGACTTCCTTTCTCATGCTGATACTCTAAAGTGATGTTCGTAAGGATTGAGCTGCAAGGGCGAGCGCCAGGGTTGCCCTGCCCTCGCTAGCTCGCTCCAGGCCGCTGAACCGCGCTGTAGTGCGCTACTACTGGTACGGAGCAGGTGGGCAAGGTAGTTTCCCGGCTCAGCGATCAACGCACCCCAGCACGACGTCGGTACTGCCGATGATGGCAACGGCGTCACTCATTTTGTGGCCGCGCAGCAGCTCTGGCAGGATTTGCAGGTTCACAAAAGAAGGCGCTCTCATCTTGGCGCGCCAGGGATATTCGCTGCCGTCGCTGATCAGGTAGAAGCCATATTCCCCACGCGGATTCTCGATGGCGAAGTAAGTTTCGCCGCGTTGCGGGCGCAGGGCGATAGGAACGCGAACGGAGATTGGCCCGGCTGGCATCCTGTCGATGGCAACGCGGCACAGTCGCGCGCTTTCGGCCATCTCACGCATGCGAACATCATTGCGGGCGTAACAATCTCCCTCCTGCAGCACAACCGGGTTGACGGCTACCTCCCGATAGGCCATGTAGGGCCGGTTGACGCGCAGGTCCCAGTTGACGCCGCTGGCGCGCAGCATGGGGCCGGTCAGGCCGTAAGCAATGGCCTGCTGCGGGTCGATGAAGCCCACTCCCTGCGTGCGCGCCTGGAAGATTTCGTTGCCATTGATGAGGATGTTGAGTTCGTCCAGCCTCTTTTCAAAGTTATCGAGCCAGGCTTCGCACTGGCGCAGCCAGCCCTTCGGGAAATCGTGCAGCACGCCGCCCACGCGCATATAGTTGACGGTGAAACGGCTGCCGGCCAGGGCTTCGAATAACTCCATGATGCCCTCACGCGCCGTAAAGGTCCAGAGAATCGGCGTGAAGGCCCCCACGTCCAGCAGGTAGGTACCGACCGCGACGAGATGGCTGGCGATACGCTGCAATTCTCCCACCAGCAGGCGAATGTACTGCGCGCGTCGGGGAATTTCCAGCCCCATCAACTGCTCGGCGGCCCCTGCATATGCGATCTCGCAGAGCATAGGCGAGAGATAGTCCGAGTTGTCAGTGTAGCGAATGCCCTGCATCAGCGTGCGATTCTCAAAAATTTTCTCCATTCCCCGATGCAGGTAGCCGATGACGGGCGTACACTCGATGATAGTCTCTCCCTGCAACGTGAGGATAAGCCGTAAGACGCCGTGCGTGCTTGGGTGCTGCGGCCCCATGTTCAGCAGCATCTCCTCGGACCTGATCCCCTCGGCAGACTCTGCTGTATGGACGTTGGCGCTGGTATCGAGTCTGTTGTAGTCTGTTGCCATGCTTTCCTCGCCTTCCGCTGGCCCACGTTACTCCGCAAACGGATCCTCTCCCTGGATGCTCAGACCCTGCTTGAGAATCTTCTCACGCAATTTGAGAATACCTTCGATGAGCTGCTCCGGGCGTGGCGGGCAGCCGGGAACATAGACATCGACGGGAACGATAGTATCCACGCCCTGTACGGTGTAGTAACTATCGAAAAACTCGCCGCCGGAATTGGCGCACTGGCCCATGCTCAGCACCCACTTGGGATCAGGCATCTGCTCCCACAGCAGACGCAGGCGCGGCCCCATCTTCACGCAGACGGTCCCTGCCACAATCATCAAATCCGCCTGGCGCGGGCTAGAACGGAAGACCTCAGAACCAAATCGCGCCAGATCATACTGGGCAGCAGAGGCCGAGGCCATCATTTCGATGGCGCAGCAGGCCAGCCCGTAGCCGAGCGGCCAGACAGAACGTGAGCGCGCCCAGTTCTGCGCCCACTGCAACATATCTGCCATGCTGGTCAGTTGTACCGGCCCTTCCTGATGCCCCGGCACATACTCAGCAGGCCCGCTGGCGCTGACGAGCGGCACCCCTTTTCCGCGCGTGCCGGGAATACGCTTCGCTCCTGTTCCTCTGTTCTGATAATCCATCTTGAAAACCTGCCCTCCAGGATACCGTGACTTTTTCTCTAGCCTTCTAAATATTTACAGGGTACACGCCCGCGCCTTCCCAAAAGTGTCATGTCTCTTCCCTCTGCTGTGAGATAGCGCGAACGGAGGGAGATATGCAAAATGCCTGTTTATCTTGCGCAAACTGGCGCACTGCGGTATACTGCTAGCGGTATGGCGGGCCTGCAAGCAAAACAGGTACGCTGGCAGGGGCGGCCTGCCTGGTCGTCCGGCCCGGGTTATTTGAATACAGCAGGGGTTGTCAAGAGAGACTAACCGCTCTCATGACTGCCCCTGCCTTCTTGTGCTAGATGCAATGTCAAGTAGAGGAGAAATGAAGCGATGTCCTCAACAACTGAATCGGAGTCAATACGCCTGGAAGATTGGATTCGTGATATTCCAGACTTTCCGCAGAAGGGCGTCCTGTTTAAAGATATCACGCCCCTGCTGCAAAATGGTCCGGCCTTTCGCGCTGCGTTAGATCGTCTGGCCGCCCACTATCGAGGAGCGGGCATCGAGGCGGTGGTGGGCGTGGAGTCGCGCGGTTTCATCTTTGGTGCGCCCCTGGCCTACCTGTTGAACTGCGGCTTTATCCCCGTGCGCAAATTCGGCAAGCTGCCTTCGCAGACGGTGAGCGTGGAGTACGCGCTCGAATATGGCACCAACGTCGTCGAGATGCACATCGACGGCATCAAGCCCGGCCAGCGCGTCCTCATCGTCGATGATCTGCTGGCGACCGGCGGCACCGTCTCAGCGGCGATGGAACTGGTGGAGAAGCTGGGAGGACATATCGCGGGCATCGCCTTCCTGGTCGAACTCACCTTCCTCAAGGGCCGCGAACAGCTCAAAGGGCATGATGTCTTCGCCCTGATCAAATATTAGGATAGAGAACGGGCCAACAGCCTACCATCGGCGCGTTGTTGGCCCATTCCATGAGCATTACTCTTCCCACCCCAGCCAGGTTGTTTTTTCCTCGAACGGGATGGGGTGGCGTTCGAGGTGGGGGATGGCGGGGAAGCCGAGGTAGAGGAAAGAGACGATATGCGCTTCGGGTTCCAGTCCCAGCCATGCTTTGACCCGCGGGTCAAAGGCGGCATCGCCCGTGCGCCACATAGCGGCGAGGCCCATCTCTTCGGCGACCAGCAGCATATTCTGTGTCGCCGCCGCTGCCGCCTCTATATTCTCGATTGCCAGCACCTTTGGTAGCCTGGGCGCTTCCGCCACCACCACAATGACCACCGGCGAGCGCAACAGCTTGTTGCGCTCCTTGTTGAGCAGCGCCTGCGCGGTTTTGCTGCTCGTCTCTTCAAGCCGACTCGCCAGCGCCTCCTCCATCACCGCGCCCAGCTCTTCACGCGCCCTGCCCGCCAGCACGATAAATTTCCAGGGTTCCACTTTATGATGGTTGGGAGCGTGCGTCGCTGCCTCCAGTAGCTTCTCAATCTGCCTGCGCGTGGGCCGCTCCTGCGTCATCTTCCCGATACTGCGTCTGCGCTTAATCGTCTCAAAAACACTCATAATATGGTTCTTCCAGATTATAGTATGACCGGGGGTCATTGCATGCCCGGATGCTTTTCATTATATCACGCTCGAGAAAACGCTCTCCTGAACGTATCGTGCTGAGCGGCAGCGAAATCTCTCATCTCGCCATCCTGATGCAGTAGCCTCACTGAGAGACTTCGCTGCCGCTCAGCACGACACGTCTACTCGCTAAGTCAGTTCTTTCTGTGACCCCGCTTCTTTGAGCAGGTTGCCCTCAAGGCCGATGGAAGGCAGGAGTTGCGCCTGCGCCTGCGTGGTGAGGGGCAGGCCCCAGAGCTTGATGAAGCCGAGGGCGGCATTGTGGTCGAACTGGTCACCGCTATCGTAGGTTGCCAGGCTGTGGTTGTAGAGCGAGTGTTCCGATTTGCGCCCGACGATGGCGCAGTTGCCCTGCGAGAGCTTGACGCGCACCGTGCCGCTGACGAAACGCTGCGTACTCTGCACGTAAGCCAGCAAATCCTGATGCAGCGCGCTATACCACTGCCCGTTATAGATCAGCCGCGCGTACTCCCCGGCCACGATCTCCTTGAAGCGTATCTGCTCGCGGCTGAGCGTCAGGCTTTCCAGGGCGCGATGAGCCGCCAGTAGCACGACGCCGGCGGGTGCCTCGTAGACCTCACGCGACTTGATGCCTACCAACCGGTCTTCGATATGGTCGATGCGTCCGATCTCATATTTGCCCGCGACCTTGTTCAGTTCCTCAATCAGCGCCACGCCGTCGATCTCCTCGCCGTTGAGCGCGGTGGGGATGCCCTGCTGGAAGGTGATTTCGATGTAGGTTGGCTCGGCAGGCACGCCTTCAGGGCTGGTTGTCCAGGCGTAGACCTCGGCGGGCGGCTCCTCCCAGGGGTCTTCCAGAATGCCGCATTCGACGCTGCGCCCCCACAGGTTCTGATCGACGGAGTAAGGGCTGGCATTGGTCACAGGAATGGGAATGCCATGTTCTGCCGCGTAGGCGATTTCGTTGTCGCGCGTCATGCTCCACTCGCGCACGGGGGCGATGATCTTCAGATCGGGCGCCAGCGTGTTGATGGAGACATCGAAGCGCACCTGATCGTTGCCCTTGCCCGTGCAACCATGCGCGACGGCGACCGCGCCCTCCGCTCGCGCCACCTCGACCAGCAGCCGCGCGATCAGCGGGCGCGCCAGGGCAGTAGCCAGCGGATATTGCCCCTCGTAGACGGCGTTGGCCTGCAAAGCGGGCCAGACGAAGTAGCGCACGAAATCTGCTCGCGCATCCACTACCAGCGCCTTGACCGCGCCGATTGTCTCCGCGCGCGCCGCGATAGCTGGCAGGTCGCGATCATTACCGACATCGATGGTCAGCGTGATCACATCCAGCCCGTATTGCTCTTTAATCCAGCGAATGGCGACCGAGGTATCCAGGCCGCCCGAATAAGCCAGTACAACTGTTGACATCTTTTACTCCTTTTCCTCACCCCGCCGTCCCAGGCCACGTGCAAGGGGTGGCCCTACTATATACGCCAGGCTCGCCCTGGAGCAGGCGATGCGGGTGGTGGATGTTGTTAGCTTTTTATCAGGCTTTCTATAGCCATATTAAAGTGTTCTGCCCGTTTCTGCCATGCTTCCTGCGCCTGCGCGAGTTGCTGTTGCGCCTGTTCAATGCCGAGGTTGCCAGCGGCGCCTGTATGGCTGCGCGCGGCCAGGCGCGCCTTCAACTGCTCGTGGCTTTCATTAGGGGGCGGTTGATGGCGGTCGAGCTGGGCTGTGACCTCGGCGGCTACGATGCGGTAGGCGTCGCGGAAGGGCAGCTTCGCGGTACGGGCGAGTTCGTAGGCGCGGTCGGCGGCGAACAGTTCAAAGGTGCAGGCGGCGACCAGCCGTTCCGTGTTGACGCCGAGCGCGCTGACGACCAGCGCGCAGATGTTCAGGCTGTCCCGCGCGAGGTCGAGCGCCTCTATGAAGGGGCGTTTGGTCTCCTGATAGTCCATATTGTAGCCGGATGGCAGGCCGCTGACGATGCCGAGAATCTGCTGTTGCAGGGCCAGCATGGTCTGGGTGCGCGCGCGCACCAGTTCCATCACATCCAGGTTGCGTTTCTGCGGCATGATGCTGCTGCCCGCACAGAGTTCCTGTGGCACCGTGAAGAAGCCGTATTCGACGGTGGTGAAAAGCAAGATATCCTGCGCCAGCTTGCTCAGGTCGAGCATGATCTGAGCGAGGGCCTGTACGATGGCTGCCTCCACCTTGCCCCGGCTGTTCTGCGCGTAGATGACGTTATTCTGCACGCGCGCGAAGCCAAGCAGGTCGGCGCTGTACTGCCGGTCGATGGCGATGGGGACGCCATAGCCTGCCGCCGAGCCGAGCGGCGATTGATCGTTGAGCCGGTACGCTGTTGCGAGCAACTGCTCGTCGTCCAGCAGGGACTCGGCGAAGCTGGCCGCCCAGAGGCCGACGGATGAGAGCATGGCCCGCTGCATGTGCGTGTAACCCGGCATGGGGATATCCCTATGCCGCGCGGCGAACGCCAGCAGGGCGGAGCAGAGGGCAAACAGCTTTTCAGCAATGGCATGTAACTGCTCTTTACCGTAAAGGCGCAGATCCACCAGCACCTGATCGTTGCGTGAGCGGGCAAGGTGGATCTTCTTGCCAGCCACTCCTGCTGTGGCCGTCAGGAAATTTTCAATGCTTGTATGCACATCTTCGTCCGAGGGCAGGATGCTGAACTCGCCGCTCGCCTCCAGTTCGAGGACATGGCACAGCGCGTCGTGGATGGCCACGTATTCGTTTTCCGTGAGCAGGCCGATATGCTGCAACATGGCCGCGTGGGCCAGCGATCCCCACACATCCTGGCGAATCAGGCGGTTGTCGAGCGCGCTGTTCTGGGCCGCCTCGTACCGCTCGACCTGCTCATTTAGCCGGTAGCCCTTTTGCCAGAGTTTAGTCATAACTGTATCCCCTTTTGCATGTGTCAGATACTCCTTCAACGAAGTGATATCTGGAAGAAAGCAGGCATCAAAAAACTCCCGCCCCTTCCTGAACAGACATTGAAGGGACGAGAGTGTATGGACTGGAAATAGCGTCGCGATAGATTGCTCGCGGCTTCCCGTAGTTACACGCCCGTGGTGCCACCCTGATTGTCACGCCCTGCCGCCCGGCATATTTCCGTTCACCGGCGAACCGAAATGGCGATGACCACTTTCCGGTTATTCCGCTGCGTGGGAACCACCCACCTGCTCCTACTTGCCTGCTGTGAGAGGCTTTCTTCGGCCAGCCGCTCCCGAAGGCGTTCCGGGGGGGGCGCTTCCTCGCCGGACTTCCACTCTGCTCCGGCTCGCTGTTGGCTGCCGCCCTCGTACTCGTTTCGTTCAACGCGGGTCAGACTCACTTTCGATTACGTGTTAAGCATAGCAGCCAGCTTCAGAATTGTCAACAAATTTCAGTGCGAACATTTCAATGGTCGGGCGTGGCTTGCCTCTTCCGTCAGAGGGCGTTGTGATCAGTCCTGCCAGTGTTCTGGCAACAGGCCGAAGTGAAGAGCGAAGCGTACCAGATGCGTGATATCACGCAGCCCCAGTTTTTCCATGACGTTTGCACGGTGCGCCTGCACCGTCTTGACGCTGATGACTAGTTGATTGGCAATCTGCTGGTTGGTGTAGCCCTCGGCCACCAGTTTCAGCACTTCCAGTTCGCGTGGCGTCAGGGCATGAATTTCTCTGCCATCCTGTTTCCCGCCAGGTTCCTGCTCTGCCAGCGATATCGGATTGGCGGAGGCATTCGGCTCAATCACCTGGCGGATCAGGGCTTTCGCCAGACCGGGGTAGAGGAAAGCCCCTCCTTCGGCGACTGCCTGGATGGCCAGGTGCAATTCGGTGGGCGCGGTCTTTTTGACAAGGTAGCCCGCAGCGCCGACGCGCAGGGCCTTCAGAAAATATTCTTCGCTTTCATGCATGGTGAGAATGAGGACGTGCGTTGACGGCACCTGCTGCCGGATGCGCTGGCAGACTGCCAGTCCATCCATTTCCGGCATCGTGATATCCAGAACCACGACATCCGGGCGAAGCGTGATGGCGAGATCGAGCGCCTCACGCCCCGTGCGCGCTTCCCCCACTACCTGCATATCTGGCTGCAGGCCTAGGAGCAGCTTCAACCCCTGACGCAGGATGTCATGATCGTCGGCCAGCATCACGCGGACAGTTCTGGCCTCAAGAGGGTCAGGCATGCACTGCCTCTCTTTCCAGTATACTTGAGCAGGGCAGGCTCACCTCGACCTGCGTTCCCTGCTGCGCTTGAGAAACGATGGTCAATTTCCCCTGAAGCAAGGCTGCACGCTCGCGCATTCCTACGAGGCCCAGTCCGCTGGCGTGCTGTTTCACATCAAAGCCATTGCCATCGTCTGCCACACATAGGCAAAGGTGGCGTTGCTCCCGGCGAAAGGAGATGGAGATATGCCGGGGGTGTGCGTGCCTGGCGGCATTGGCCAGACA
This sequence comes from Chloroflexota bacterium, assembly GCA_902810755.1. The sequence goes on along the minus strand of CADDYT010000038.1, from coordinate 15,336 downwards.
CTCCTGCACAATGCGGAAGAGCGTGGTCTCGTGGAGCGTACCATAGCCCTGCTCGTGCAGCGTCTGTTCCAATCCCTCGATGTGCAACTCAATGGGGATGCGCAGCCGCTGCCTCCACTCCTCTGCCAGCCAGCGCAGTGCGGCTTCCAGTCCAAGATCGTCAAGCACACCTGGCCGCAATTGTAAGGCCAGCGTGCGCACATTTTCCAGCGTCTTTTGCGTCAAATCGACCAGCGTGCAGAGTTCTGTTTCCAGAGACGCACGAACTTCCGGGAACGTGGAGGTCTCCGGCAGATGCTGCAACGTCTGATGCAAGACCTCTGCGTGGACAAGCAGTGCAGTCAGGTTCTGACTGCTCTCGTCGTGCAGTTCGCGTGCCAGGCGGCGACGCTCTTCTTCCTGTGCCTGCAAGATGAGCAATGCCTGTTGCCGTTTTGCTGCCTCCAGCTGGTCGAGCATCGTATTGAACGTCTGCGCCAGTTCGCCGATCTCCGAATCGTCGGGGATATTAACGGCTCGTGTACCGGTCTCTCCCGCGCTCACGGCGCGCATGGCGCGCAGCAGGCCGAATAGCGGGCGGAAGCTGGCGCGTAGCAGCAGGATATTGATGAGCAGGCTGAGCAAGGTAGCAAACACAATGAAACTGGTATCGATCAGGTAGTGGTGCGTTTCCAGGTTGTGGCTGGTGATCCATAACCCTGACGCTGCCTCACCCAGCAACATGATGATATTAGCAAGAATGACCTTCTCGAAAAGCGAAAGCCGCTGGCGTGTCTTTTGCGCTGGACGAGGTTTATCCGGCATGGCACTTTCTCGTTTCTTCATTGCACCTGAGTGAACAGATTTTGTTGCTGGGGGTTGAAGCCGTTTGCTGAGGCCAGCAGGTGAATGGCCCAGGGGCCGGCCATGTTCAGGGGAATAAGGACGAGGTAATTGCCCTCTCCCTGGGCGAATACCTGGATATGTTGCGCGCTCATTACCATATTCGTCATGTATGCATCCACTGTGATCTGTGCCTGATCAATCGGCATCCCTTCGGAGTCGCTGAGATGCAGATCGATCCTGGCCTCGTAACCGCCAGAGACCGGCACCGTTGGCATGAGATGTACCTGCATGGAAGCAGGAAGGGACGGCTGATAGATACCGGCGAAGATCAGTATGCCGAAGCAGGAAAGCGCCAGGAGACACCAGAAGACAGGTCGCACACGCATGCTGCTACCTCCTTACGAGAGCAGGGTCGGCTGGCCGACCTCACCAACCGCTTCTTGCTCAATCTCTCTTTCATTGCTCTCTCGTTCTAACTGCTGCATCCAGCGAATGAAAAGGATGCTCATGATTACGATCATGTAGAGACTGACGGGAACCCACATCAACAGGCCGCCCAGTTGTTGATCGGCAGCAGGAGAAAGTCCCCAGACACGTGGCGCATACAGGTAGGGCGCATAGAGCGGCGGCACAAAGGTCAGCCCTGCTCCCAGCACCATCATAGGCATGGAGCCGAAGAACAGGTAGAGAATCTGTCCGCCTGTGGAGAGACGCGGCAGCCCCGCCTTGAGCGGGCTGAACATGGGCCACCAGAAGATCAGGCCAAAGAGGACGAAGCTGACGTGTTCCAGAATGTGTAGATTCTGGTTGAACAGGGTCGCGTCATAGAGCGGTGGGGCATGCCAGACCCAGGCATCGACATTGAACAGGGTAAAGGCGACGACCGGGTGGAAGAGCATCTTGCCGATGCGCAGCACAACCCGGTTGCGAAGCAAAGGCTCAATAAGCCAGGCTGGCGTTCCTATGAGCAACAATGGCGGTCCAACCATCATAAGAATGAGGTGTTGGAGCATGTGCGCGCTGAAAAGATAGCGATCTCCCAGTTTATCCAGGGCTGAAAAGAGCGAGAGGAACATCAGATTGACGCCCAGCACAAAAGCCAGAACCTTGCCCGGCGAAACCTCATCTGCCAGGTGAAACTTTTCGCGCAAAGGCCCGACCGCGTACATGTACAGGGCAAGAATAAGTATGGTTCCCCCGATAATGGAGGGCTGCCAGTCCCACTCGGTCAGCCAGAAGTACAGGTTTCCCGGTGTGTTGCTCATCATCGCTCTGCTCGCTCATTCCTTTCCAGATATCTCATGCCTACTATCTTATGATAGCAAATTGTGTCCCTGCTGCCAAGTCCCTGTGCCTGGCGAACGCCCCCTTCCCAATCAAAATGGTTTTTCCATGACTTGCTTGCTGGCATGAGAATACCATCATGCAGAAAGAGCTTGCGGCTATGCTTGCATATGTTATACAGTTTCGATAGCAAGGTACAACGGAAAGGAGGTCGCTGATGTCGCAATCATCGCTGCCATCTCTGCGTATCATTTTCTTCTCAAATCAGCCGCCTGCGGTGGTGAACGCGGTCATTGAGGGCTTGCAGGCGCTGGGCCAGCAGGTGCCGCTGCTGGTCACGACAGCGGGGCCGCGCCGCCGCCCGAATCAGAACTATCATCAAATTGTCGCGCACGCTCCACACGATCTGGACGTGCTGGTGACGAACCATGTAGAGCGCCTGCCCGTTTTGTTGCGCAGCCTGGAACCCGATGTGATCTTCACTGCCGGGTTTCCCTGGAAATTACCGCCTGCTCTGCTGGCCTTGCCGCGCCTGGGCTGCATCAACGCCCATCCTGCCTTGCTGCCGGAGTATCGCGGCCCCGAACCGCTCTTCTGGCAGCTCATGAACGGAGAAAAGCAGACCGGCCTGACCATCCACCGCATGGACGCCGAGTTCGATACCGGTCCTATCCTGGTGCAGCGCAGCATCGAGATCACTGAAGACGACGACATTGACAGCATCTTCGTGAAACTGCTGCCGCTGGGCGTGCCGATGCTTCCCCTGGCGCTGGCCAGCGTTGCCAGAGGCGACCCCGGCATCCCGCAGCCAGCCGAAGGTAGCTATGCCCCCATCCCCACTGAGGCTGACCGCCACCTCGACTGGAGCCGCTCCGCCACCGAGCTACGCAACCAGGTGCGCGCCTGGGGCAGTATGGGTGCCTTTGCCGAAATCAGCGGCAAAACCTTCCTCGTGCGCCGCGCTCGCGTCGTTTCCCCCCCGCTCGCGGGCCAGCCCGGCACCCTGCTCGATAATTCTGAGGGAGGATTGCTCGTCCAGACCGGCCACGACGCGCTGCTTATCCAGGACTATGAGGAGGTCGTGTAAGTTAAAATAAAGGTTAGAGGCAAAAGAACAAATCTGAATGAATGGAGAACACGCATAACATGGTAGACATTTCCGTAATGATTGAGGGGCAGGATGGGTTGACGTGGCCGCGTTGGCAGCGACTGATGGCGGCGGCGGAAGATTTCGGCTTCGCGGGCCTGTTTCGCTCCGACCATTTTACCAACGCGAGGCCGCCCGATAAGAACTCGCTGGAGATGATCGTCTCGATTACCTACGTGGCCGACCACACGCGGCGCATCCATTTTGGCCCGCTGGTCGCCCCGCTTTCGTTCCGCGACCCGACCATTCTGGCGCGGCAGGCGGCATCTATCGACGATCTGAGCGGCGGGCGCATGATCCTGGGGCTGGGCGCGGGCTGGCAGGAGCGTGAACACCGGCTGTTCGGCCACGAACTGGGCGATATAGAGACGCGCATGGCCCGCTTTGAAGAGGGGCTTGAGGTCATCACGCGCCTGCTGCACAGCGACGAGCCGGTGACATACGAGGGCAGATTCTTCCAGTTGCGGGGAGCGACCCTGCTGCCTCGCCCGGCGCGTCCCGGCGGCCCGCCCATCATGATCGGTGGTAACGGTATCAAACGCACATTACCGCTGGTCGCCCGTTTCGCGAATATCTGGAACGGTCTCAGTCTGACGCCCGAAGCTTTCCGCCAGCGTTCCGAACGGCTCGACGAACTCCTGCTCGCGCAGATGCGTCGGCCCGACGAGGTTAAGCGCACGATGATGACCACCCTCTATTTCGGGCGCGACATGGATGAGCTTGATCGCCGTCTGAGCTGGCGTCTCGGCGTCCCCGAACTGGCCGACAGACCGCTCATCGATGTGATGGAAACCCTGCACACGGCAGGCAGGGCTATCGTTGGCACGCCCGATATGGTCATCAAGCAGATACGCGCCTACGAAGACGCGGGCGTGCAGGAACTGATGCTGCAATGGTTTGACATGGATGATATCGAGGGCCTGCATGCCTTCGCCGAAAGCGTGCTGCCGCAGGTACAGTAATAGCGGAGAACCCGATCAGTTCACCCACGCCGCAAGCCGCGCCGCTCCAGGCCACCCGCAAGAGGTGGCCCTACTCTATACGATGGCCGATACCGTCCTGCAAATGGGGTGAGCGGATTCGTATAGAGTAGGGCCACCTCTTGCGGGTGGCCTGCCCGGGGCGCGTGGCCTGGAACCTGGCTATTCTCGTTTGGCGCGTTTCTGCAATTCATACAGTTTGCCGATGGCCTCGATGGGCGTCAGTTCGTCGATGGAAAGGGCTTTAAGTTCCTCGATGACGGGGTGTGGCTCGCTGGCGAAGAGCGTCATTTGCCACGCGGCGGGCATAGTCATGTCTTTCATGGCTTTGCGCCGCGCCTTCGCCTCGCCTTTCTGTTCCAGTTCGGCCAGGATTTCCTGGGCGCGGTGGATGACCGGGCGCGGGATGCCGGCCAGTTGCGCGACGTGAATGCCGTAGCTCTTGTCAGCGCCGCCGGGGACGATTTTGCGCAGGAAGACGACTTTGCCTCCCTCTTCGGTGACGGCCACGTTCATGCAGCGCACGCGGGGCAGCAGGTGCGAAACCTCGACCAGTTCGTGGTAATGCGTGGCGAAGAGCGTGCGCGCGCCGCTGCGTTTGTTGTTGTGCAGGTATTCGACAACGGCGCGGGCGATGCTCAGGCCGTCATATGTGCTGGTGCCGCGCCCGATCTCGTCCAGGATGAGCAGGCTGCGCGGCGTGGCGTGGTGCAGGATGTTGGCCGTCTCCACCATCTCGACCATGAAGGTACTCTGCCCGGTCGCCAGGTCATCCTGCGCGCCGATGCGCGTGAAGATGCGGTCGACGAGGCCGATGCTGGCCGATTCGGCGGGGACGTAGCTGCCGATCTGCGCCATCAGGACGATGAGGGCTACCTGGCGCAGGTAGGTTGATTTACCGGCCATGTTGGGGCCGGTGATGATCAGAATCTGCGCATCGTGGTTGGAGAGGTGGACATCGTTGGGGATAAAGGGCGTCTCCACCTGCGATTGTTCGACGACGGGATGGCGACCGGCGACGATGTGGATGGTATCGCTGTCGTTGAGTTCGGGTCGGCAGTAATTGTTTTGCGCCGCCACCTCGGCAAGGCTGAGATAGACATCGATCTCGGCCAGCGTCCGCGCTGTGTTGAGAACGCGCTCTGAGGCGTTGATGGCGATATCTGCGCGCAATTGCGCGAACAGTTCGCTTTCCAGCTTGCCGCCCCGCTCCTGCGCGTTGAGGATCAGCGTCTCGTACTCTTTCAGGTCGGGCGTGATAAAGCGTTCGCCGTTGGTGAGCGTCTGCTTGCGGATATAGTCGGCGGGGACACGGCTAAGATTGGCGTTGGAGACCTCGATGAAGTAGCCAAAGACTTTGTTGTAGCCCACTTTGAGGGTGCTGATGCCCGTGCGGCTGCGCTCGCGCTGTTCCAGTTGCGCCATCCACTTGCGCCCATCCTGCGAGGCGCTTTTGATCTGGTCAAGCTCCTGGCTGTAGCCGGGACGAATGACGCCGCCGTCGTTGATATTGAGCGGCGGCTCATCGACGATGGCCTGTGTGATGAGATCGATCACATCATCGTTGCTGGCAAGCTGCTGCGCCAGGCGAGCGAGGGCGGGATGGCTGTCAAGTATCTCTTCGAGGCTGGCGCTGACCTCGGCTGCCGCGCGCAGGCCGCCGGCAAGGGCGACGAGGTCGCGCGGCGTGGCGATGCGCTGGCGCACACGGTTGATCAGCCGCTCGATATCACCGGCTTTTTTGAGCGCCTCGGCCAGCCGCGCTTGCAAGAGCGTGTCGCCGAGCAGTTCCGCAATGGTCTGCTGGCGCTGCCTGAGCATCTCCAGATCGAGCAGGGGCTGGCCGATCCAGCGGCGTATTAGCCGACCGCCCATGGGCGTGCGCGTCTTATCCAGCACCCAGAGCAGCGAACCTTTGACGGAGCCGCTGCGCCCGCTTTCAAACAGTTCCAGGTTGCGCCGCGTGTAGGGGTCGAGCGTCATGAAGGTGCTGGTAAAGTAGGTTTCCAGCGTCGTCAGCTGGCGCAGCAGGCCCTTCTGCGTCTCCTGCAGGTAGGCCAGCACGGCCCCGGCGGCGCGAATGGCCAGCGGCAGCGAGGCGCAACCAAAGCCTTCGAGCGAGGCCACCTCAAAGTGTTCGAGCAGGCGATGGCGGGCATCGTCTTCGGCGAAGTAGCGGGCATCGTAGGGCGTGACGTGGCCCGCGACGCCGGAGAGCAGCTTCGTCAGCGGCGCGATCTCATCCTCGTCGTCTTCGTCCTCAAGTTCGGGGATTTCGGCGTTGGCGTTGCCGTTGCTGCCCAGCTTCTTCACCTCTTTTTCGCTCATCACCGTCGCCAGCCAGCGCCGCTTGCGACTGCCCAGACGGCTGTAATGCGCCTCGACGATGACCTCGGCAGGCCCGACGCGCCCGATTTCCTGCTGCAACGACAGTTCCGGTTCGGGCGTGCTGAACTGCGTCACGGCAAATTCGCCGGTCGTGATGTCGACATAGGCGATGCCCACCGCGTCGCGCCCGACCACGACGCCGGCCAGAAAGTTATTGCGCTTGGCCGCCAGCATGGCCGGGTCAATCACCGTGCCGGGCGTGACAATGCGAATAACCTCGCGATCAACCAGCCCCTTTGAAAGCGCGGGATCGCTCGTCTGCTCGCATACCGCCACACGATAGCCCTTGCCGACGAGGCGCGCGATATAGCTCTCTACAGCGTGGTGGGGGATACCGGCCATTGGCGACTTCTCGCCCCGCCCCCAGTCGCGGCGCGTCAGCGCGATCTCCAGTTCGCGCGCCACAATTTCAGCGTCCTCATCAAACATCTCATAAAAATCGCCCATGCGAAAGAAGAGAATAGCATCCGGGTTCTGCCGCTTAATCTCCAGATACTGGTTGCGCACCGGGCTATGCAACTGCGCTTTTGCGTAATCTTCAAATAACACTGTTCAGCCCCTACGGAATACACTCAACATGCCTGCACCACCCTCTATTCTTTTTCTGCCATGCGAGAGCGGTTATTCAGTGTGAGGTTAGTATAGAGGTATTTGGGGCTGGCGTCAATTTCGTTTATGGCGTTTTGCCAGATGAGCAACCATCCTGATACCCTCTTCACGTTCTATGCGCGTGATCATGCGCAAGCGGAAGAGAAAGCGGCGACAATCCCTGTGGAATACCCCTTGCTATGAGCGGCTTGACCTGAAGGAGTAGCCACGTGGATCACGTTCTTTCGGGTACATCGAGCGGGGACAAGGGATATAACAGCTCTTCAATGAAGTCACCGGTTCTGGTGGTTATACACCGGTTGGAGCGGTCGCGTCTTCTGTGGAGCATGAGCGACCGGCCCGGGCGTCGCGACTGGCCCGGCCTGCGGTCGACCGGCGGCCTGCGGTTGATTTTTGGCCTGTGGCTGTTGGCCTGCCTTTCGCGATTGACCCGCCGGTGCGGCGCCGCGCGTCTTCCGGGCGGTCAGGCGCTCGCCGAGCTTCATGCCGGGCTGCTCTACAAATTTGTAGAACAGGAAGCAGAAGGGGATAATGACGAGTAGCACCCAGAGCCAGTAGGCGCTGTAGTTGAGCGCGAGCGGCAGTTGCTTCAGGATGGGCTGGCCTCGTTTCATCAGCAGGACCAGCAGGGGGAAATGCCACATGTAGAGGCTGTAGGAGATCATGCCGAGCCAGCGCGCCGGGAAGCAGATAAACGGCCCCGTGAAGAGCGTGACGCCGAAGAGCAGCGCCAGCATGCACAGGCCAAATGAGAGCGCATAGCCGATCTCGCTGAACAGGTAATAGTTGGCGACGAGAAACGGCTGATTGAAAAGCGGCCAGCTATTGCCGAACAGCCCGTTGTAATTCCAGAGAATCATGATGAGCAGGCCTGCTATGCCGATTGCCAGGCTTAGAGGACTCAGTTTTTGCAGGAGCGCGCGCAGGCGCGGCACCGTCGAGGGGTGCTGCGCGTAGACGAAACAGAGCGAGATCAACATGCCGACGCCGAAATCTTCGAGATACTTGCCGCTGACGCCGAAGGTGAAGAAGAGCATGACGTTCAGTACGGAACGCGGCACCAGCCAGGTCGCCGTTGGATGCTCATAGACGAGGGAGTTGCCCATGTAGCGGCTGAACAGGCCCCAGCCGATCAGCGTCAGGACGCAGGCGAGGGTGGCGGCCAGGCGATAGCGCGGTTTGAGACGCCAGACGAGCAGGCGCATGCCCAGCACGAAGAGCGGCAGGAGCATATAAAATTGCCACTCGGTCGCCAGCGTCCAGAACGGCGCGTTGAGTTGTTTGTAGGTGGCGTGGGTCGAGTCCATCAGGAAGACGAAGAACAGACCCAACTCTTTCCAGTGCTGCGGCTCCAGATATTTTGAATCAAAAAACAGCACCAGCAGGATCAATGTCAGGTAATAGGCCGGGATGATGCGGAAGACGCGGCGCAGGTAGAAGCGTTTGCTGGATGGCCACGTTTGCTCGAAAAGCAGCGCCTTTGCGAACGGCATGAAAAGCAGGAAGCCGGAAAGCACGAAAAAGAGCGTCACACCGTATTTGCCAGCATAGAGAAAAGAGGCGACAAGCGGGGGGACAACGACTCGCACATCCCAGATATGAAAATCATGCGGCACCAGGCTGAGGTGATACATAATCACCATCAAACAGGCGAAGGCGCGCACACCATCAAGCACTGCTATCGAATTTTTCTTGAGGGAATCTTCTGACCGTATCCACTGACCAATTGTCATACTACCGTTCTACGAACTCATCCTTCTAGCCATGCAGGAGCATAGATCTATAACCTGTATCTTATCTATCACGGTTTATCTGTACAGGGGGATACGCTTTTTACGAGGAGAAGGAGGTAAATCAGTAGAATTACTGATGATTGGATCATGCCAGAGAAAGAGGCTTATGGCAATATCATAACAACCATCGTCGACGTGTCATCCTGAGGGCGGCGAAGGATCTTTTGCATCATCGTCTAGTCCCTGACGGGTTGATATGGTAAAATGCTACACATGCCGTATGGTTCGTGATATGATCTAAAACAGGAATCAATGCGTGAAGCAGGTGAGCGTTTCTCAGGCGATGGGCGAAGAGGATGAAGGGGAATATGGGGGAAGCAATTCGCCGGTCGCGCTGGCGCAAAGGAGTTTGCGATGTTTTTTGTAATCTTCGTGTTGTTTCTCATCTTTGCCGGCGTGCTGACCGTGATCACGGTGCAGAATCTGGATACGCCGGTGGTGCTGGCAATGTTTACCTGGCACACACCATCGCTGCCGCTGGGGCTGGTCGTTGTCTTTTCATTTGTGCTGGGCGCGTTATTGCTCTATGTCGTTTCGCTACTCTCGGCCTGGCGTGAGGGTCGGCAAATCAAGCAATTGCGGCAGCGCATTGCGCAACTGGAGCAGGGGCAGGTGAGTAACATGGCTCCTGCCTCATTACCCGCCACCGGCATGAGCGCCGTGCCTATGCCCGGTATGCCTGAACCAGACGCCACTATGCAGCCACCCGCATCGCCATAGCTGTCATAATCAGTGGAATAAAGCAGGTCGCAGGGAGGGAACAACTGGCTTTGCCGGGGACATTCTCAGCTCAAGGCCAGAGGGCGGAGAGGAAGCGTTGCACGAAACTGGATCGCCTCTGGGCTGTCTCTTCCTGTATCTGAGGGCGACCCTGTTCCTCATGCCCGCTGGCTGGCTTCTCCTCTTCGCTTACCGCGCTATCTTTGTTCTCGTCGCTGCCTTCACTGCTTCTGTCGGCGTCTATATTGTATATGCCATCCTCGCTATCTTCGCCATCTTCTTTCTTTTCCTCTCCCTCATCGTTCCCGCTCTTTTCGCCTTCATCGTCCCCATTGCTCTGGCTAGCTGCGCTGGCCGCTTCACGCTGGCCGCTTTCATCCGCTTCCTCGCTCATCAGTTTTTGCAGGAAGAGTTCTTCAGTCGTTCCCTCTGCTGTCTCGGCGGAGGCATCGGAGGGAACGGGGGCCGGCTCAGCCGTGTCAGGGCTGGCGGCGGAAGCGGCCTCGACGGAAGCGGCGCTTTGCAGGGAGTCGATCCAGGCGAAAGCGTCTTCGAGGGCGTGGCGGCACCACTCTTCGTAGTCGCCGCGAATGACATCCAGTTGCTCGCAGTATTCGAGTTGCTGGATGGTGCGGTCGAGCCAGGCTTCGCCGCGTTCGAGCATGCGGTCAAGCAGGTCGATATCTTCGACGCCGCTGGCCTGCAGGCGCGCGAGCGTGGCAAGAGCGATAGCGGAGGGGTGGACGCGCTCAATATGCTCAGCGTTTTCGGCAAGCTGGCGCTGCACGTCAGCGATCTGTCGCTCTATGGCGGCAATTTGCTGTTGCAGCGTCCAGTGCTGGTAGAGTAACTGGAACTGCTCGACATCCTGGGGAGTGAGACGTGAGAAGACCTGGTTGAGGTCCAGGAAGGAGGATGAGAATGGCGATTCATTCATGGGGCGCGTCTCCCTCCTGCTCAGCAGGCTGGCGTCTCCAGCGTTCGAGCCAGCGTGCAATGTCGCGCTTATGGCGTATGGTTTCCTGTTCAAGGGAGTGCGCCTGGCCAGAACCGACGGGGGAGGCGGGAGTCGGCTGGCGCATCCACCAGGGAAGTGCTAACTGTGGGGAGGTTCGTGTATGTTCATCCAGGAATGCGGCCATATCCGCCGGCAGCAGTTCTATCTCAGGATGAGGCAGCGGTGATGAAGGAATAGTTGTATCGCCATCACTTGAGTGGACGCCAGTAGCAGTGGGCGGTAAGTGGACATCTGGCAGACCATTCCAGGGAAAGAGGGTCGGCGTCTCGCTCGTTATGCCGGGGGTGTCATGTTCCTCGAGGGGCGTCTCCGGCGTGGAGGAGAGCGGCGTTTCGCTATCGGCAACGGGTTGCTCTACCGCCTGTGCGGCCTCAAGGCGACTTGCCAGCCAGAGCAGGCGCAGCAGGGAATTTTGCTCGTAAGAGCCGGTATCTGGCATCTGTCCCGCGCGGTCTTGCAAATCCGCCAGTTCTGCCTCGAGCTTCTCAAGCTGCGCGCGTAGCTGCCGGTCCTGTTCGCGATAATGCAGCCATTGTTGATATTGACCCATGCCTGCTTTCCTGTAATATTTTCTATCCTGAATAGACGTTTTCCGATCTCATGGCAGTATATCACGAAACGGGGGAGAGGACAAGGGAAGCGCAACAATGTGCAACATGATGATACACCTCTGTACAGCTACAGCGCCTTTCAGCGGCATGGAGCGAGCGGGCGAGGGCCGGGGCGAGCCTACCGGTCGCCCTGCACCTCCATCCTTACCAACCTCGCTTTAGGAGGCAAGCCCCTCACGTTCCAGCACGTTATTGTACGAGATGCGCAGCAGGATGCCGATGATGATGAAGTTGGCGATGATGGAACTGCCGCCGTAGGCCAGGAAGGGCAGGGGAATGCCGGTCAGCGGCAGAAACTTCATATTGCCGGCCACAATGATGAGCGTCTGGATGGCGAAGATGGAGGTCAAGCCGGAAGCCAGCAGCTTGCTGAAGGGGTCAAGGGACTCGATGGCGATGCGATAGCCGCGATAGATGATGAGCAGGTAGAGGCCAAAGATGCCGAAGAGACCGGCGAGTCCCAGTTCTTCGCCCAGAGCAGTGAAGACCATATCGGACGAGGCGACAGGCACCAGAGCGGGATGACCGAGGCCAAGCCCTGAGCCGATAATGCCGCCGCTGGAGAGTGCGATCAATCCCTGTACAATCTGAAAGGCGCCGCCATTCTGGAGATAGAGGCTATCATCGGCGGAAGTCCAGTTGGTCACATTCACTCCAAGCACGGCGAAGCGCAGGCGCACGTAGCCAAAGAGGGCATACCCCACGAAACCCAGCAGGAAGAACAGAACGAGGCCGAAGGCGACATAGGACAATTTGCCGCTGCCCAGATAGATCATGCTCAGGTAAATGCCGTAGATGAGCAGGGCGAGGCCGAGTTCGCGCACAAACAGGAAGAAGAGCAGGGCTATACCTAACATGATCAGAATAGGGATGAGCTGGCGCACCGGTGGCAGGCGTAAAGGTCCGATACGCAGATTGCCAGCAGTGAAGATATCGCTATTTTCGGCCAGCACGGCGGCGAAGAAAATGACGATACAGAGTTTCAGAAATTCGGAAGGCTGGAAGTTGATAGGACCGATATTCAACTGGTCATGCGTCGGACTGTTCAGGTTGCCCAGGCCGACGTGAAACGTATTGATGAGGGTGACGATTACCAGACCGACGCCGAGCAAGGCCCAGACATAGTAGTAGCGGCGCAGCCAGCGCATATCGCGCAGGATGAAGAGGACGATCATGCAGAGAACGATCCCGGCCAGAATCCAGATGAGCTGGCGCGTCCCCTGTCTGGGGTCGCCGATGTCTGGCCCCAGGCGGGTGGCCATCAGCATGCCAATGCCGCTCAGCAGGCCAACGAGGGGGAGCAGCATCTGATCGGCGTATCTGAGGGGCGAGAAGCTGAGCAGGATGTTGCTTGCCAGCAGGAAGGCGACAAGGCCCAGCACGGGTATCAGGCCCTGGATGGTCGGCAGGCTTTTGGTGCTGAACGACGAATGCGGGTCTTTATCGGCGAGCAGCAACTGCGTCATCGAGAGCAGCAGGATGAGAATCGGAATAATATAGAGATAGAGTTCCTTCCATCGGTAGCGCCGAATAGTGCTGAGAGCTTGCATGCTGATAATCCCTCTAGTTATCTGTGATACAGGTCTATGACCGAACAGAGCGAGAAGCGCGTATCATGGCGTGAGCTGAAACTGGATAAAACCGATCTGGATGGTGTCGCCGGGTTTGGCGATCAGGGGTTTGCCCGGTTCCACCTTCTGGTTGTTGATATAGGTTCCGTTGCGGCTGTTGGCGTCTATAACATGCCAGTGATTATTGCGAAAGCGCAGTTCGGTATGGACGCCGGAAATGAAGCTATCGGTAAGCTGAATGGTGTTGGCGGGGCCGCGCCCGATACTGGTTTCCGGCATCAGGTTGAAACGGGTGCCGGGGGCCAGCGTGCTGGAGCCACCGATGACGACCAGATGGCCCAGAACCGGGGCGCCGCTGTTCTCGCTGGCGCTACTGGTTGATGCGACCTTCAGGTCGCGGGTAATAGCGATCACGACCTGCATCAGGAAGAGGTAGAGCAGGACAATGAAGAGCAAGCGTAAAATCAACAGGAAAACGTCAAGCTGGAGCATAAATCCGGTAACTCACCTTCTCTCATCAAAGTAGAAGTCATAGCTGCCGATGGTGAAGTAGTCGCCGCTGCGCAGCGTTTGCTGTTTATCGAGGCGTTTGCCGTTATAGATAATGCCATTGACGCTGTTGCGGTCGAAAAGGGTAAATTGCCCGTTTTGATAGCGAATGGTGGCATGGTTGCGCGAGACCCGTTTGTCCTCAACAATGATATCATTGCTGCGCTGTCGCCCGATGTTGATTTCGGGTTTCTCGATGCGATAGATTTCCTGCCCCCCCTGTGGAAGACGGATAGTGAGCCAGGCCTGCGGTTTACCGGGAGGGACGGGAGCAGAAGCGCCACCGGGAAAACTTCCACCAGGGTAGGCGAAAGAGGGGTTGCCAGCATCCGGCGAGGAAGGACGGGGAAGCGGCATGGCCTGCACGTTGAAGACCTGTGTGGCTGCAATGCCGCTCCCGGAGCCGCCTAGATGCTCGGCGTCTTTGACTTCTGCCGTGACATGGACGATTTTGCGGTGCAGCGAGCTGTCGCCGTGCATGCGAATGATGGGTGAGGTGCGCAACTGGTAGTGGTACTGGCGCGCCCGCTTTTCCAGTTCCCGGCGCCATTCTTTGATCAGGTCGGCTTCGTTGGGGGAGAGGCGGCGGTGATCGTCTATGCTGAGGTAAACATCATAGACGTTAGGAGCCAGACGGATGCCGCCAGCCTGCACCTGCAGGTTGTCCTCCATCGCGTTTATGAGTTTGTGCGCAATCTCCGCCGGTTGTAGCTCTCCCGGACCTACAGCCGTGATCTTATCCATCGCTCCTTCCAGGAAGGATTGGATTTTCAAGAATGGATTCTGGCGAGAACTCACCCGGTTCATCCTCCTGCCGCCTGTAAAAGTTGCCGTGCCTGCTGCGCATCGGCGGCGATCTGCGCTTTCAACGCCTCAATACCCGCGAAGCGTTGCTCATCGCGCAGGCGAGCGATAAAATCAATAGTAATACGTTTCTCATAAAGGTCAAGTTCGATATCGAGTAGATGGGCCTCGACGATCCGCTCTTTCCCATTAAACGTGGGCCGGATGCCGATATTGGCTACACCATTATAGACGCGAGAGCCGAGGGCTGAGTCACCGCCTGACACCGATGGCACGGTGACGGTGATCGCGTAGACGCCGTTGGCCGGCAGGAGCTTATGCGGCGGCGGGATGAGGTTGGCCGTCGGAAAACCCAGCAACCGCCCGCGATGGTCGCCGTGGACGACGGGGCCGCTCATGGTGAGAGGATGGCCGAGCAATTCATTGGCCTCGCCAATTTTTCCCTCACCGACCAGCGTGCGAATGCGCGTGCTGCTGATGCGCTCACGTTCGTCCTCTTCCAGCGCAATGGAGCGGATGAGGATATCGTGCTTGCGCCCGTATTCCTGCAAAAACGCCACATCACCCATGCGGTTGCGACCGAGGCTGAAATCTTCTCCTACCACCAGCGCGCGGATGGGGAAACGCGCCCGCAGAGCATCAAGGAACGCTTCGGCGCTCATTGCCTTAACTTCGGGCGTAAAATGGATGACGATGCTGTCCTCAATGCCCCCGTATTGCCGTGTAAGGGCCAGTTTCTCTTCCAGTGTGGTCAGCAGTTGCAGGTCGATCTCTGGCCTCACCACCAGCAACGTGTGCGGCGCAAAGGTGACAAGCGCCGCTCTGCTCTTGAGTGCGGCTGCCGTCGCTCGCAGCTCATGCATCAGCCGCTGGTGTCCTCTATGTATTCCATCGAAGTTGCCAATGGTCAGTGCTACCGGTTCATGGCCCGTCAGTGTTGTCTCAAATTCCATAGTATTCCGCTGCTATCCCCGAAAAATTTTCTCTGGTGTATAGTACCACAGCCGCCCCTTCCTGACAATGAGGGGGCGAAATTG
>CADDYT010000037.1 GCA_902810755.1 Chloroflexota bacterium | reverse complement strand
CCCTTGCGGGTGGCCTGGGGTCGAGGAGGGTGGCTATTCACTG
Source organism: Chloroflexota bacterium (assembly GCA_902810755.1). Next base: position 47,559 of record CADDYT010000037.1, on the reverse strand, counting down.
GTATGTTGTATACTTTCTTAAGAGTAACCAGATAAACCTGTAGATAAACAGGCAAACAGATAAAAAGATCGGAAGGAACGACCCATCATGAGCGGCAACCAGAACAACAAAGCTCCCATGCGCAAGGCGCTGACGCTGGCCTCAATCGCCTACGGCGCGTTCACCGCCATCAGCGTCATCGCCCCCATCATCCTCGACAGGCTCTCTAAACGGGGTCAAAATCAGTAGGCATGCGCCCATGTCATGCTTCGCTGCCGCTCCGCATGACAGGTCCACGATAGTTTTTCATAGCATGGTGCCAGCAACCTCTGTCCTCATACCCTCTCATTCACACGTGAGCATAGTAGCAACGTGTATCGTTAATCACACCTGATCCGTTCGGGTAGAAAAACAGGATAGATGTTCAGGGAGGGACTCGAATATGCGAGAGGAAGGAAAATACGGGTCGGAGCCATTTGTCGGCGTCTCCTGCCTGGTCATGAAGGGCGACCGCTTCCTGCTGGTCAAACGGGCCAATGTCTCCAAACCTGGCTACTGGAAAGCGCCGGGCGGCTATATGCAGTTTGGTGAGATGCCGGAGCAGACGGCCATTCGCGAGGTCAAAGAGGAGACGGGCCTGACCATTGTCAACCCCACGTTCCGCTGCATCACCGATGATGTCTTCGAGGACGAGCGGAAACAGTTCATCACCATCTGGATGGAGGCGCAATACAACGGCGGCGAGCCGAAAGTCAACGCGCCCGACGAAGAATCCGAGGTACGCTGGTTCACCTGGGATTCATTGCCCTCACCGCTCTACCTGCCATTCCAGCACCTGATCGAGGGCAAGACCTGGCCCTCGCAAACCACCACCGGCGACAAAATTGGCTCGGCCATCAACGTCTCAGATATCCCCGTCTCCGGCTCGCAAGACATCGGCACATAGACAGACGGGTAGCGTCAGCCACGTAACCAAATGCATAAGGCAATACGTGTACAATTATGAAACCTTGTAGATCACCTTGATTAAGAATGCGAAGGGAGTTTTATGCAACAGAACACAGACAACCAGAATCAGACGGGCCAGACCAATCAGATGGGCTGGCAAAATCCGGTAAACGAGCAGGATCGCATCACGACCCAGGAACCGATGAGCCAGGTGGAGATGGATCAGTGTATTCAGGATTGCATCAAATGCTCCGATGTTTGCCTGCAATCGGCGACGGGCAACAGCGATCGGCAGCATGGCGCCTACCTGCGCGACTGTTCTGAGCTATGCCTGGCGGCTGCCCACTTCATGCAGCACCAGAACCCGCTCTACGGCTACGTCGTCAACGCAGCCGCTGAGGTCACTCAGCGTACTGGCGAGGTCTGCGAGCAGATGGGCGACATCAACTGCGCCAACGCCTGCAAAAACGCCTCCTGGTCACTCCAGCAGATTGCGAAGATGGTGGCGTACTAACACAGCGCCCCCATCCGTATTTCCTCGTCAGAGGAACAGGCGAGAGGGCAATATGAAACAATCGCGTGTCCTGCTTAGCGGTCGCCGAGCAGGACACGCGATTACCCGTTATCACTGGATTTTGATATTTCTTCGATAGCCACAAGGGGCAGAAGCTGCACATTCTAACCAGGCATCTTTACGGTGCGTTTTGATACGCATAAGAGCGCCTGTTTTACAACCATCGCATCGTACATTTTCCAGTTGTGGCAAACCACTCAAATGTTTCTCTGATACTTCCCCGGTGTTCCTACAACCTCTAGAATATCCCTTACATCCGTAAAAAGGCCCGTATGCATACGCGACTGGCTTGTCAGAACGGCGCTATTACCCGCGCCGCTAGCCTGCGCTTTTTCCAGGGTGATTTCTCTGAGAGCAAACACATCGGTACCCAACCATTTCCTGGCCAGTGTCGATTCTCTCGCATTGATGATAGGGGCTAACTGCTTCGGATCGCCTATGGTGACAACCGACTGTTCGGCCCGTGAGGCTGCGATGTAGACGGTGGGTAGAGGAGCCATGGATACTTCGTCGAGAATAACGCTATCGAAGCGGCGCTCGCTCAAGCTCTGGCTCATGTAGATTTTGCTCAATGTGGTGGCGACAACGCGAGCGTTGGCAACAATGCTTTTTTCCAGGTTCGCCAGTTGTCTGTCAATAGCGGCTATCTCTTCCTCAAGCTGCGCTCTTCTACTGTCGAGCGAACGGCATTGTCGCTCGTTCTCCGCTCGCTCGCGTTCCAGGCTGGCCTCCAGCGTCTTGATCTGCTCTGTTAGAGGAGCCAGAGATGCTTGCAAAGGCGCTATCTGCCTGGCGTCATTCGATGGGGTATTCAGCTCCGCTTTGAGCGCGGAGTAGTTGTTGCTCAATCGCCTTGTTTCCTCTATCGCCGTTTCATAACAGCGATGAGCTGCCTCTATACGCGCCTGCAGATCATTCAGCCATTGTTCTTCCCGCCATACCTGCTGTTTTACTTCAAGCAGTTGCTGCCCTGTACGTTCCAGATTGATCCCCCTGAGCAGCCGTTTGAGCGCGTTCATCTGTTGTGCAGCCGCCAGTTGTGAGGAAAGTTGCTCAACCTGGGCCAGATGCTGCTGGCGCTCCGTTTGTAGCTGCACCTGCTGAGAAACCATTTTCGCGGCTTCTTGCTGCACCGACTTCATTCTCTGATCGGCCTGCCGCCGTTGCTCAGCCACCTCATTTAACTGCGTCATCAGAGATGAATTACGCCGGGCCTCACGCGCCTGCAACAGGGCTATCTCTCGTTTCAACGCTTCGCATTGCCTGCTCAAATTCTCCCGCTCAGCCTCTCGCTGCCCACTGCTCTGCTGTTGAACTCCTTTCAGGCGAGCAAGCTGTTCCATGACTTGCTGTAATGATACTCTCAATTTCTCTACCTGCTGGTTCCCAGCGCCATCTCGATAGCCCGTTTCTGCGCTTCATCAGGCCGGAATTTTCCGAAAGAGACAGATGGGGAGCGTTTGCCCTCACTAAAGCCGGTTAAGCCTGATACTTTTGAACCCAGTTGCGCCGGGCCTTCATCATTGTTCTTCAGGGCTTCGCGCAAGCGTTCCAGCAACTCGGTTGCATCATCAACCAGTTCGACCCGCCGCAATCCCTCCGCTGTGAGTTTCGATTCCGTAGCGATGGTAATCATGGTTCCCGTAGAGGTGACAATGGCTCCTCGTATCGCCGGGCTACCACTGATCTTTACACGAACAGGGGTATCGTCTTCAGGCTCCCAGGGGTCTTGCAGAGAGAAGGCGTACACATAACGGCCATTTTCTTCGGCAATGAGCTTGCCATCCACTGCCACATGATCGGCTGTCCTTTTCGTACTCTGCTTCTTAATCTCATCAGCAAGGGCGCTATCCATCTCGCTCAGCATCTGCGCCAGTGTGTACTGCTGGGGCGCTCCAATACTCACGTTTCTCCTCCATCCTCTCGTAAGGTGACCGTGACATACGCAGACAGCATGGAACTTATTTCATGACGATGATTGTCTATAAAAGCTTGAGTATCTTACTCGTCATCCAAGCATATATTTCCCTCTATCCATCGTCAAGCTGCTGAGGTTGAGATACGGTTAAGAACAGGTTAAGAATGGATATTCGGGCCTTCCCTGCTCTATTATCGGCTGGAATAAGCAACAGCTATTCCAGCTTGCGTTCCATCACCACCACCTCCACCCCGCCATCAGGCAGGGGAAAACGACTCGTTTCCTGGAAGCCGTGTTGTGAGAGGAAGCTGAGCAGGGCAGTATCGCGGGCAGCTTCACGCGCCCAGATGCTGCTGGCGCGCAGAGCGGAGAGGTCAGCGATGAGCTGGTTGTAGAGGAGATCACCCGCATCGGTCGTGAGTCGGTCGGGTGGCATGACGATGAAGAGGCGGTAGCGGCCAGTCTCCTGGCCGCCCTCTACCGCGCCGTAGCCGATGACCTTGCCGGTCGCGGCATCCAGCGCGACATAATGGCGGCGCGTATAGCCCGTCTGGTCAAAACGCATACGGTTGCTGAGCCATTGCTGGTTTTCGCGCGGCGACTCTGGCACAGACGCGTTTGCCACCTCCAGAATCGCGGGCCAGTCGGTCTCAACCGCTTTACGGAGCTTTATCTGCATAGTCATAACAGAGCCTTTCAGCTTTACAGACGCTTTTTTGTCAGACCACCCATAAAAGGGTTCATCCATCGGCATCGATTACCTCCAACCCTTGCCACATGGTAACGTTGCGCTTCATTGCACACATACTGTCCAGTCAAATAAAGGAAATCAGGTGAACATTGATAGTTCTCCATCCTTCTCTATGAGAAAAACGTACTTCTGTTCAATCTGTGCAAATTCTGGTCCGAAACCGGACTGTTCGGCTAGCCGAAAGCTAACCCCTTTTCTCGAAAAGAGCGTTCCTCATTACACAGGACGTACTGGAAGCGAAGAAGCAAAAAGATAAGGTGGCACAAAGAACAAATTTGCCGCAAAAAGGGGTTGACAGGATCAGGGAAGTGTAGTAATATACGCCTCGTCAAAGAGAACGCTCGTATGTGCGGGCGAGTCGGTGACTACAGCGAAGAGGGTACACCCGTTCCCATCCCGAACACGGAAGTTAAGCTCTTCTGCTCCGATGATACTGCGGGGGCAGCCCCGTGGGAAAGCAGGACGCCGCCGACTCACCCGCCCATATGGGCGTTTTTTCTTGACTCTCTATAAGCCACAATCCGCAGGCGGCGGTAATCGGCGTACCAGTTGCCGTCTTTGAACAGTTTAGGGCGTAGGATGGTTTCAATGCGTTCGATCACCTGCGGCCTCAGATCAGCCGGGATGGGACGCAGCATGGCCTGGCAAAACATGGCGATCCAGTTGCGCATGCCGTTTTCGCCCTCTTCCAGCTTTGTTGGCCGGTCAAAGAGAACGGCGCTCTGCACGGCCAGTCCGTATTTTTCCAGCAGCGGGGTATACTCGCCAATTGAGGGATAATACCAGTCGGCTTTTACCGCGACACCCGCCACTTCCACCGCCGCCGCTTGCAGCGCGCTGACAATAGTGGCGACGTTGCCTTTGCCGCCAAATTCGGCCACGAAGCGACCGCCGGGGAGCAGGGCCGCGCTGATACACGCTACGACGCGCTCTGCTTCGGGTATCCAGTGCAGCGTTGCGTTGGAGAAGACAGCGTCGAACTGGTAGGGGAACGAGAAATCGCGCGCGTCGGCCACCAGAAACTCAATATCGGGATATGCCTTGCGCGCCTGCTCGATCATCTGCGGCGAGCTGTCGAGGCCCACCACCTGCGCGCCCGCCTCCGCCATCTGGCGCGCCAGGTGGCCCGTGCCGCAGCCAAGATCAAGGATTTTTTCGCCCTCCTGCGGCTCCAGCAGCGCCAGTAGCCCTTTCCCGTACTCAAAGACAAATGCGTGCTTCTGATCGTACAGCGCCGCGTTCCAGTTATTATCAGGCATAGAATTACTCCATTTCAGAAAAAAGATACCCAGCACCCTCACGTGTCATGCTTCGCTCCCGCTCAGCATCCACGCGCCCCATGCCAGACAAACACTGGCCCCGGATGCTGAGCGGGAGCGAAGCATGGCATACAGGGACAAATTATACATCAGTATAGCACGTGTGAGTTGCAAATGTTTGCCAGAAGGCATGGCATGCTATGTCCGGGTCTGTTGCTCATCGGATGGTATGGCGGGAAATCTGTTGCCAGAAGCTATCCCGTGCGGTATACTTTCACGCAAGAGCTAGAGAGAGACTGGTGAAAGGAGCCGCCGATGTCCGCGCCTGAAGCACTGGCCTTTGATATGTATGGCACGCTGGTTGACCCGGTGCGCATCTGGAAAAAGCTGGAGCAGTATCTGGCTGTTTCTACAGATGCCGTGCGCGTGGCCGAAGTCTGGCGGCAGAAACAGCTTGAATATACGTTCCGCCTGACAGCAATGGAACTCTATGAAGATTTTGAGTCGGTGACGCGCAAGGCGCTCGATTATGCGCTGGCTGCTGCAAGGCAGAGCCTTGCCCCGGAACAGAAAGACGCGCTCATGGCTCAATACAACGACCTGGAACGCTTCGCCGATGTGGAGCCGGGCCTGCAACGCTTGCAGCAGGCGGGACATCCCATGATCGTTTTCTCCAACGGCAGCCCGGCCATGCTCGCGGCCATCATGCAGGCCGCGAACCTCAACCCCTATTTTTCCGGCTTCGTCAGCGTCGACGAGGTCAGGGTCTTCAAGCCATCGCCGCAGGTCTACCAGCTCGCCGCCAATCGGCTGGGGCGGCCCATCGGCGAGGTGCGCCTGATCTCCTCCAATCCCTTCGATGTCGTCGGGGCCAACGCCGCTGGCATGCGCGCCGCCTGGGTTGATCGCTCCGGCGGCCTCTTCGATACCCTCGGCCCCCGCCCTGATCTTATCGTCAGTTCTCTGACCGAGCTTGCCGACGCCCTGGCATAGGTTCCTATAGAGGCAAGCGGCCTGTATCTCTTTTCAGCGTGTGGACGTATCGATAGTACACAGGCATGTTGTATGCAATCGATACGGAAAAGGCAGGTACACGGGCTGCAAATGAATAAAACAGGTTTCTCCCTCGCTATCCTGCTGGCGCTGTTGATGTGGACGCTGGCAGGCTGTCAGTTTACGCAATCGCCATTCGCGCTGGCAGTCAGCAGCGCGGGTGCGGAGTTTGCTGCCGCCGCGACGACATTGAGCTATGTCCATAGCGGCAAAATCAGCACGCAGTACGCGCAGGGCAGCTTTGTCAACTACCGCAGCCAGCTCGATGGCTTCGACCGGCAACTGCCCTCGCAGCAGGGCGCGCCAGGTCGGGCAAGTATTGAGCAACTGCTGGCCCTCTATAAAGTGGCGATACGGGCAGTGGATGATCCCTGCCTTGAGGCCTCATGCAACTGGCAGGCGCAGGTAGCGGCGCTCAACCGGGCAAGTCAGGCATTTCTCAAGGCGGGTGGCTCGTGAAAAAAGTCTTTGCCATTGCACTGGGCATTGTGACGGCCATCGGCGGCTTCCTCGACGCCGGGACGGTAGCGACATCGGGCGAAGCGGGCGCGAAATACGGTTTTGGCCTCATCTGGGCCGTCATTCTCGCGACCATCGAGATCATCCTGCTGGTCGAAATGGTGGGCCGCTTCACCGCCGTTTCACAGAAGACCTACGCCGACGCCATTCGCGAGAAATTCGGCTTCAAGTTCTACCTCTTCCCACTGGCAAGCGAATTGATTGCCGAGAGCCTGCTGCTGGCTGCCGAGCTTGGCGGCGTCGCCATCGCCCTCTCTCTGCTGACCGGCATCTCCTGGCACTATCTCTTCCCGGTCGCGGCCCTGCTTGTCCTGGTACTGGTGTGGAGCGCATCCTTCGACATCATCGAAAACGGCCCGGCCCTGCTCGGCCTTGTCACGCTCTCTTTCCTCGTCGGCGTCATCCTGCTCGGCCCGCCGAAGCTCACCCTGCTGCAAACGCTCTGGAAACCGCCGGTCCAGCAGGGGCAGTTCGCCGATTACCTCTATCTGGTCGCGGCCATCCTGGGGTCGACCATCAGCCCGTACCTGCTGTATTTTTATTCGTCCGGGGCAATAGAGGAACACTGGTCCGGTAAGTCGCTGCTACTCAACCGTGTGACGGCCATCGTCGGTATGGGCTTCGGCAGCATTGGCTCGCTGGCCCTGCTCATCCTGAGCGCCATCGTGCTGCGCCCGCTCAACATGCAGGCCGGTACACTGGGCGAGATCGGGCTGGCACTGGCAAAGCCGCTGGGTATCGTTGGTAGCTATCTTTTCGCCGTCGCGCTCTTCGCCACCTGCCTGGGCGCGGCTCTGGAAGTCACCCTGGCCGTCTCCTACAACGTCGCTCAGGGCTTTGGCTGGGAATGGGGCCAGAACCAGAACCCGGTACAGACGGCACGCTACTATACCTTCATGATCGTGTTCCTGCTGATCGCGGTCATCATCGGCCTGACCGGCACTGACCCTTTGCAACTGGCGCTTTTCGCTTCGACCGTCATTGCGCTTTTCCTGCCCATCTCGCTTTCACCCTTCCTCTTTATCATGAACGACCCGGCGTATCTGAAGGACAAAACCAATGGCTGGTTCGACAATACCGCCATCATTCTCATCCTTCTCATCGCCTTTGCCGTCGCCATCGTCTCTATCCCACTTGAAATCATCACGGGAGGTGGTTAGACTGGATGAAGCGCAATGGAAACAGGCGTTTAGAAAGGATTGGCAGCATGAAGGAGCAGCAACAGGAACAAGTTCGGGAACAGGAGCGGGAAGAAATACGGGAAGAGATCGCGCCGCGCGAGCAAATCCTGGTCATGCGCAATATCATGGATAACCAGCTGGAGAGCAGCGATGATATCGAGATCGGGCGCGTCGCCGACATTGAGGCCGAGCTGCGCCCCGATGGCAGGCTGGTTCTCACCAGACTGCTAACCGGCCCGGAGGCGCTGGCCGGGCGCATCTCCTCGCGCCTGCGCCCCATCGTCCACTTCCTGCTGCGCAATCACTTTGAACACAGCATCCCCATCGATGAAATCAACGGCTTTCACCCCACGCTACGCCTGCGCGGGCGCGCCATCGATTACGCCACAGGAGAGTCGGAACGCTGGCTCGCGAACCACATTTTCCGCTGGCTTCCCGGCAGCGGATGGAAGGAATGGCATGAACAATTTGAGCAACCAGCAACAGGGGCGGCAGAAACTGAGACAGCGGCTGAGACGAGAACAGAGGAAACACGGGCGCCTGGTCACGCCACCCCAGGGAACGCCGCAGCCGCCTCACACCAGTCGCAACATCATTCGCATTGAGGACCTGATCGGCAGTAAAATCGTCACCGCCGATGGCAGGAAACTGGGCCGTGTCGTCGATATCCACGTCACTCGCGAGCGCGAGCCAGAGGTGATCGCCCTCGTCTATGGCCGTCTGGCCTGGCTCTATCGCCTGGGCGTCCTCTACCCTTTCTCCCATGTCCTGCACCTCAAATTCCATCCCTACACCGTTCCCTGGCACGCCGTCGAAAAGTTCGAGCATCTCACTGTTACTCTCAAACCCGATTTTGAGGAAAAGGAGTGGGAAGAGGAAGTCCGGTAAAACACCGGCCCGGAGTGGATTTTCAGACACGAAAAAAGCCGATGGTCGGACTCGAACCGACGACCGGCGGTTTACAAAACCGCTGCTCTACCACTGAGCTACATCGGCGTGTATCAGCCATATTCTCTAACAGGGTTTATTATACTCACCACATATGCGATATGTCAAGCATTTTTAGCTGGTACCCTCCTTCAGACGGTCAAGAGGCCTGTACAGCAAGATGAGCGTATGGTATGATAGAAACAGCGCGGTTGAAGTCGGGGCGAATACGTCGGGGGAGCGTAGAGCATGCGATGTGTTACTGGCGACCGGAAAGGAGCAGACGATGGCGCAAGAGATGACCAATCAGGTGCAATACTACTACGATTCTCACCCCACCGAGGAGGACCTGATGGGGGAAACCTCGCTGCACGTCACCCTCATTGACTATCTCTTTGACGTCCTGCGCTGGCTATTTCGCGGACAGACATGCAGCATTTACAACAACCTCAACTTCTATCAAACGCTCAACCCCAGAGAATATCCCCTCGCTCCTGATCTGGCGGTCATCAAGGGCGTCCCTTTTCGACACCTTCGTAGCTGGACGGTAGGCCAGACGGGGCCAGCTCCGCACGTCATCTTCGAGATTCTCTCAGAAGAGACCTGGCAAAAGGATATCTATGAAAAGCCCTGGAAGTATGCTCGCATGGGCGTGCAGGAATATTTCGCCTATGACCCCTACGTGCCGCCTATCAAGCGCGGCACTCCTCTGCCACTCTACGGCTGGCGACTTGATGCCCGGCGCCACGAGATGGTTGCCATGACGCCCGATCAGTCTGGCTGGCTGTGGAGCAAGCAATTGCAGTGCTGGCTCGCCCCGGAAGGCCATTATCTGCGCCTCTATGATCGTGAGATGCAATTATGCCTGACCGAGGCGCAGGCGGAGGCCATGCTCAAAAAGCAAGCTGTCGAACAGGCAGAAGAGGCCAGAAGACAGGCCGCCGAGCAGGCTCGACAGGCGGAAGAGGCCAGAAGACAGGCCGCCGAGCAGGCTCGACAGGCAGAAGAGGCCAGAAGACAGGCTGCCGAACAGGCTCGACAGATGCAGGAAGCGAATAGACGGGCCGAGGAAGAAGCCCGGCGAGCGCAGGCGCTCGCGGAAAAGCTGCGCTCACTGGGCATTAATCCTGATGAGGGAGCATAAGGGATAGTTTTGCCTCCTTCTTTCACAACACTCTGTGAAACACGTCCCCTACCCCCGCCATGCGGAGCGGCAGCGAAGCATGACAGGGGAAGGGGCGTTTGTTTACGGCATGGCAGGGGATGTTTTTAATGACAGACATGCAGGAATATTTGCTGCGATTGGCATGGTTCTCTAAAATATGAGATCATTGTACAGGAATATGTATCGCCTCTGCAAAAGTTTACCCGCAAGGAGAAAGAGAGCGTATGAGAATACTGGTCGGCATACTCAGCGTTGTCCTTATTTTCATCATCTTACAGGACGCTTTTGAGACGATTGTGCTGCCTCGCCGTCCCACGCGCCGCTTTCGCCTGACACGCATATTCTACACGCTGATGTGGCATCTCTGGTCGGGTATCGGGCGCAAAATTCGCTCTCTGCCGAGGCGCGATAACTACCTTAGCTACTTCGGCCCGCTCTCCCTGCTGCTCTTGCTCATCGTGTGGGCGGTCGTTCTCATCTTCGGCTTTGCCAGTCTGCAATGGGCCTTTGGCGCGGCCCTGCAAGCCCCGGAAGGCGCGCCCGGTTTCTTCACCGTGTTCTATATGAGCGGCACCACCTTCTTCACGCTCGGCCTCGGCGATGTCACCCCCCTGACCACCGCCGCGCGCATCATCACCATCATCGAATGTGGCATTGGCTTCGGCTTTCTGGCCCTTGTCATCGGCTACCTGCCCGTCATCTACCAGTCCTTCTCGCGCCGTGAGGTCAACATCTCGCTGCTGGACGCGCACGCCGGGTCGCCGCCCAGCGCCGCTGAAATGCTGCACCGCCACAATCTGGGCCACGATATGGACGCGCTCGTCAACATTCTACGTGAAGGGGAACGCTGGGCCGCCGATATGATGGAGAGCCAGCTTTCCTATCCCGTCCTGATGTACTATCGCTCCCAGCATGATCGCCAGTCGTGGGTGGCCGGTCTGACCACGCTGCTGGATGTCTGCGCCCTCGTCATCGTCGGCATCGACGGCATCCCGGCCAAACCGGCCTGGTTCACCTTCGCCATTGCCCGCCACGCCGCCGTCGACCTCTCCCAGGTCTTCGGCTCGCGCGTCGTCAAGCCGTTCAACTGCACAGATGACCGGCTCCCACTGGCCGAATTCAAACGCATGTGCAATTACCTCAGTTCATCAGGGATGCAGGTCAAAAGCGACGAGAAGGCGTACCAGAAGCTCAAAGAACTGCGCCAGATGTACGAACCCTACGTCAACGCCCTCTCCGAATATCTGATGATGCCCCTGCCGCAGTGGATGAACGAAGAGGAAAGCATCGACGACTGGCGCACCAGCGCCTGGGAACACGCCGAACGCGCCCCCGTCGCGTAGGCTGAGCAGGCCACCCGCACGCGCCGGGCAGGCCCACCGCAGGCCACCCCTGGCGGCTGGCCTTGCAGTGTGCTACTCCACATTTTGTTCGATCCAGGCAATGAAGTCTTCAACGTGGTGGAAGATGGTGAGCGGTTCCTCGGCGCTCAGACGGGCAAGGTTGGCGGTCTCGGCCCAGGCAGCGCCGAGGGGGATGGCGCCCACCTTTTTCGCCGCCCGCACGTCCGCGGGAGCATCGCCCACACTGGCGACGTGTGCGGCAGGCACGCCCCACTGCGCAATGATCTTCGCCATCGCCTGCGGCTTGACCGCGCCGCCCGCGCTGCCCGCCTCGATCAGCGCAAAATAGCGCGCAATGCCCAGGTGCCTCAGCGAGATTTCCGCGCTGCCCGCCCCTTTCCCCGTCACAATTGCCATCGGCACGTCGCGCTCTTGCAGCAGGGCCAGCGCCCGTTCCAGCCCCGGAAACGGCCCGGCATAGCCCTCGTGCAACCGCTCATACGCTTCAAGATAGCTCTGCATGCAGCTTTCCCACCGCTCCGGCACCAGCTTCTGAAAAATGCCCTCCTCAGACGGCCCGAAGAGCGCAGCGACCTCTGCATCGCTATACTGCCGCCCCAGGTACTCGGCAAAAACATGCCGGAAGGCCGCGTAGCACACCGGCAGCGTATTGCCCAGCGTTCCATCCAGATCGAAGATAAAGCCCTCTATTTTCAATCCTTGCTCCTGTGATAGGTAATTTCTGGCCGTCTCGCCGCTACGGAGTTTCATTATGTCCCTCTGGCGGGAGCGGTATCTCGCGGCGGTGCCAGTCGGTAAGCTGCTGGTAGGCGTGGGCGATGCGCAGCACGGTCGGCTCCTCGAAGCTCTTGCCCACCGCCTGCAGGCCGATGGGTAGTCCGCTTGCGCTGAAACCGGCGGGGAAGGAGAGAGCGGGCAGCCCGGCCAGGTTGAAGGGCATGGTCAGGCTCAGCAGCGCCACCGTCGCGTTGACGCTTACGCCATCGATCAGGATATCCCGGTCAATCTGGGCAATGGGAATGGCAGGCATGGGAATGGTGGGCAGCAGCAGGGCGTTGACGCGGCTCATGCTCGTCCTCAATGTGCTGGCAAAGGCGCGGCGTTCCTGCTGAGCGCGCAGGTAATCGACGGCGGCAATCTTCTGCCCGCTGAGCAAACGCTCTCGCGTGCGTTCGGTATAGAGGTCTGCTCGCTCGCTCAGCCAGCCCTGCTGCATGTGCGCCAGCGAGGCCTCCGGCATCTGTATCGTGCGATAGACCTCCATCGACGGATGCGGGATATCCACCTCGACCAGTTCCGCGCCCTCTTCCTTCAGCACCAGTTGCGCCGCCTCCCAGGCGTGGCGCACCTCTGGATCGAGAGGGCCGACAAAGCGCGCTGACGGGATGCCAAGCGTCAGCCCTTGCAGCGAGAGCGGCCCGCGTCCCTCCGGCCCGGCAATCAGCGAGGCAGTACGGGCCGGTGGACCAGAGATGCTGTTGGGGTCGCGCGGGTCATATGCGGCCAGAGCATCGAACATGATGGCACAATCCTCCGCGCTGCGCGCCAGCGGCCCCACATGGTCAAGCGACCAGCTCAAAGGAATGACGCCATAGCAACTGACGCGCCCATACGTCGGCTTGAGGCCGGTCACGCCGCAGCAGGCCGCCGGAATGCGGATCGAGCCGCCCGTGTCGCTGCCCAGCGCGCCCAGGCACATCTCAGCCGCCACAGCCGCTGCCGAGCCGCCACTGGAGCCGCCCGGAATGTGGTCGAGATTCCACGGGTTGCGCGTCGGCGGCGTATACGTCCCATAGGCGAACTCGTGCGTATTCGTCTTGCCGATAATTACCGCCCCCGCCTTGCGCAACTGCTCCACCACTGCGGCATTCTCCTGCGACACGTTGTCCGCCAGCACTTTTGAACCCGCCGTCGTGCGCACCCCCTTCACCGCAATCAAATCCTTGACGCCGATGGGAATGCCCTGCAGCGGCCCGCGAAAAAGCCCGGAGCGCAACTCCCGCTCGGCCTCCTCCGCCTGCGCCAGCGCCTCCTCACGCATAACAGTCACAAACGCCCGAATCTCTCCATCCAGCTGCTCGATGCGCGCCAGCGCGTCCTCTACCAGCTCCGTCGGAGTCGCCAGCCCCGAACGCACATCGTCCGCCGCCTGTTTTATCGAAAGGTATGGCATAACACAACTATCCTCACTAGCTTCGCTTTGTTACTGTGAGTATATCATAAGTTGCGTACGCTCTCCCACCATTTTCTCAGGCTCCAAGGCCTTTCCTGTATGCTTGCATGGCCAGCTTCCTTTGTGCTAAACTCTACCATAGATAGTATGATAAGAAAACAGGGCAACCATACCCTGCCTCTCGCATTTGCTTTTTTCTATGAGGTGACGCTATGCCCTACCATATGGGTGAATATTATGAGCGGGTGGACGATTATGAGCTGGAATATCAGAGCCAGAGCGAGCTGGATGTGCCGTTCTGGCGCGAGCTGGTGATGCGCTATACGCCGCAGCGCGTGCTGGAACTGGCCTGCGGCAGCGGGCGCATCGGCCTCGAACTGCTGCATATGCCCGGCGATTTCCAGTTAGAGGGACTGGATATCGCACCGGAGATGCTGGCCGCGTACCGGCGCAAGCTGGAACGCGAGCCGGAGAGCGTGCAGCGCCGTGTGAGGCTGCACAAGGGCGATATGTGCGATTATGCGCTGGAACACAAAGGCGAGTTTGACCTGATTCTGCTGCCCTTCAACTCTATCTCCCATCTGTACGAGATTGAACAGCAACTGAACACGTTCAAAAATACCTATGACCACCTGGCCCCCGGCGGGCGTTTCGTCGTCGATATCTTCCTGCCCGATATCGATTACCTGAGCGATGCGCTCAACCGGCCCTCGCACGTCTATCTGGAAGACGAGATCGTCGACCCCGATGAAGAGTTTACCATGCTGCTCTACAGCAGTCGCAAGTATGACCCGTTCGAGCAGTTGCAGCACATTGTGTGGACACATGAGAAGTTCTTTGAGGCCAGCGGCGAGAACGAACGCTACCTGACAAAGCTGGATATGCACGTCTTCTTCCCGCGCGAACTGCAATTGCTTTTCCTCGCCACCGGCTTCGGCATCGAGGCCATCTACGGCGGCTACGACTGGAAGCCCTTCGGCAGGGGAACGCGCCAGATTGTGGTGGGACGAAAAGCGAAAACACCCGGTAATGTGTGATGAAACACATCTTTTTATTTCCTGCCATACCCGATTATCCTACCTCAATAGGTAAAAATTCTGATTCCCGCAACTTTTCTCGTCTTTCCTGCATATATATGATATAGTGGGTTGTAAGCAGACAGGCAGGTCGAATACTTCTGGCCCCCGTCCTGTGCCAGGGGACGCGGGTATCACGGAGGTGGCAGGCCGGTTGCTTGTTCCCTTCGTCGCAGACACAGTACGCTTTTCCGATTTGACTCAACTCGGCCCCGGTGGGCCACCTGGCAACCCGTAACCTGACTTTGTGTCGTTTGAATGAGGCATACGGCGCTGCGGAGACGTATGCCTTGTGTAAAGGAAAAGTGACCGTATGGATATTGACACCATTCGATTTTCGCACATTCTGGAGGCGGACACGCTGGAGCGGATGGATTATTTCCTTTCTCACACCGCCTTCATCATTTCCCACAAATCCGAAAGCCTCGAGACGCTGCAAGGCGTTCTCTGGTACCTTCCCACCGGCAGCCCCATCATCATCGTCTCCAACTGCCCTCCGGAGAACCTGGAAACGCTCCAGCACAGCCTGAAGGAACACATGACCTCACATAGAAAACTCTACCTCGTTCACCAGAAGGACCCTCTCGTGGCCCATTTGCTGCGTGAGTGCGGGGTGCCGCAAATTCTCGACAGTGATGGCCGCGTGCGCGACGGCAAGGGAGAAGGCATGTATATCGGCACCCTCTGCGCCACGCTGCTGGGCTATCCGCGCTGGGTGATCTTCTACGACGCCGACAACATCGTCCCCTGCTCCCTGCTCGAATACACGCTGGCGATGGGCAGGCTCTTTCTCGCCGCCTGCCCGCACGACCTGCTGTGGGAAGGCACGGCTGGCAATATCCTGCACAATGTGCGCATCTGCTGGGCGTCCAAGCCGGAGGTGAAAAACGGGACGCTCGAATTCAAGCTGCTCGGACGCTGCACCAGCGTCATCTCCCCGCTTTTTAGCTCCCTGCTCGAAGAATGGTTCGGCATTCGCGACTACCCCATCATCTCGTCCAACGCGGGCGAGCAGGGCATGACCATCAAGACGGCGAAGACGCTGCGCTTTTCCTCCCACTACTCCATCGAGACATTCCAGTTCCTCGATTTCCTCGCCCATGCCGGGCCGCGCAAGGCCATCTTGCAGCAGTACCAGTCGAAAAGCCCGCATTTTCATACCAAAGGCGACGATGAACACATCCGGCGCATGATTGCCCAGAGCCTCGGCAGCTTCTTCGTCTTCCACGAGTACATCCCCGCCAGCACGCGAGAGCAATTGCTGCGCATTTGCGATGAAATGCGGCTTGACGTTTGCTATCCTTTGATTTACCCTTCAATTGACCGTCTTACCATAGAGGGAGATAAAGAAGAGTTCGTAGAACAGTACAGGTTATTCCGGGAGACTGCCGCACCTGCCTTAGCATCGTGATGCGCTCGCTCCCGGTCGTTTCCACAACCAGGGAGTAGCATTGTGCGATTGTTTCTCGTGCGTCACGGCGTCACCACGTACAACCTTCAGGGACGTTATACCGGCCAGGCGGACATTCCACTCAGCCCGCTCGGCGTTCGCCAGGCGGAGGCGGTCGGCCTTCGTCTGGCCTCGGAACACATCGACGCCGTCGTTTCCTCTGACCTGCAGCGCGCCCGTGTCACGGCGCAGGCAATCGCGCGCCACCACGACCTGCCCGTGCAGGAAGACGCGGACCTGCGCGAAACCGGGCTTGGCAACTGGGAGGGCCTGACCTTCGCAGAAGTGCGGGCGCGCAATTCCGAACAACTCGTCTACTGGCACCTCGAACCGAATGCCGCCCCGCACGGTGGCGAGACGATGTTCCAGGTGCGGGATCGAGCCGAACGCGCGCTGGCGCGCTGGCAGACAAACTACCCGGCGGGAACGGTGGTCTGGTCAACGCATGGCGGCTTCATCGGCATCATGCTCTGCCATCTGCTCGGCCTCGACCTCACCCACCGGCGGCAGTTTGTCCTGGGCAACACCTCGATCACCGCCGTCGACTTCAGCCGGGGCTATCCCATCCTGCTCTACGTCAACGAGACCGCGCACACACGCGGCCTGGCCGTTGACGATGAGCTAGACTCGGCCTCAACCTCAACCCGTTGAGGCCCACGCCGCACGCCCTGAGCTACACGCGGCGATTCATCTCTAAGAACAGCCTTTCCCCCTGCGGGTTGCGCTGCACCACGATGCGCACGCGCTGGAAGCCCGCCTTTTCGTAGACGCGAATCGCGCGCTCATTAAACGTGAGGACGAAGAGGCGAAAGTAATCCGGCGCGAACTCGCGACGCGCGAAATCCAGCCCCGCGCTGACAAAGGCCAGCCCCTTTCCCTGCCCCGTCAAATCCGGGCGCAGGCCCAGCCCGATGGTAATCGTATTGTTCTCGCTGTACAGGTGCGGCTCCCCATAACCGGTCACACAGGCGGAGGAGCCAAAGCCGAAGAAGCCCACCAGCTCGCCCGTTTCGTCACGTACCGCGTAGTGGGGGCTGCGCCTGTCCAGCAATTCGGCCACCACGTCCGCGCCATCCCCGTCAAAATCATCCTGCATATTGTACACCGCATACGGTCCCTCATAGCGCCACCCCAGAATAGCGCGCGCATCCTCTTCGTTCATGGGCTGAAAGAAAAACTGCATTGTTGGCCCCTCCTCTTTGCCTTGCGAGTAGTTGCTTCTCTCCACTCAGCAGGCCATGACTGTTAGCACAGAGATTCATTCCACCCGAACCGGCATTAAACGGTAGGGGGCCGTTTCAAATCTTCCAGGGCGTTGAGCAGGGTGTCGACCTCTTCGAGGGTGTTGTAGAAGTGGGGGGAAATACGCACGAAGGTGCCGCGCGCGGCGGTGGCGATGTTGCGCGCGGCCAGTTCATCCACCATCTGTTGCGGCGTCATCTCCGGGCGCTGCGGGTGCGGCGTGAAGCAAACGATGCCGGAACGCTCGCCCGCCCCCTGCGGGGAGACGACGGGATAGCCGAGCCGCTCTAAACCGGCGATGGCGCGGGCCGTCAGGCCCAGAATGCGCGCCTCCACTGCCGCCATGCCGCCGTCGAGGCTCTCAAAGACGCCCAGCGCGGCATCAAGGCCGATAATGGCCGTGCTGTTGGACGAGCTATGCTCGAAACGTGCCGCGCCTTCTTTCAATGGCTGCTCATAATTGAAGAAATCGAAAGGCTCGGCCACGCTGAACCAGCCGCGACGGGGCAGCTTCAATTGCCCTGAAAGCGCGTCCGAGACGTAGAGGATGCCCGTCGTCTGCGGGGCAAGCAGCCACTTATGGGCAGCAGCCGCCAGGTAATCCACGTCCAGTGCCTGCACATCGATCGCCAGCGCACCCAGCGCCTGCATGGCATCGATGCCACACAGGATGCCGCGCTCATGACAATAGCGCGCGATGGTCGCGATATCGTTGCGATAGCCCGTAGAGAACTCGACAAGGCTCAGGCTGACCAGCCGCGTGCGCCCCCTGTCCTGCTCAATGCGCTCAAAAATCGCTTCCACCGGGATGCGCCCTTCCTGCTGCGCTACCAGATGCACCTGCACGCCGCGCTCGCTCAGGTTCAGCCAGGGGTAGACATTGCTGGGAAATTCCCCTTCGGCGGTAATCACGCTCTCACCTTCCTGCCAGGACAGGCCATACGCTATCATCATCATGCCATCGCCCGTGCTGGCCGTGAACGCAATCTGCCCGGCTCGCGCCCCGATCATATCCGCCATGCGCCGGTGCGCCCCCTGCTCATACATGCGCCAGCGTTCCCCGTGCATGCTCGCGTAGGCGCTGCGATCCTCAATATATTCGTGCAGCCCGCGCGCCACCGGTCGCGGCAGCGGCCCGTTCGCCGCATGGTTCAGATATGTACAGTGGCGCGTCACCGGAAAAAAGAACTCTCGTATATCCCCACTCTCCTTCACCTCATCCCCGAATTCATGCTCCCCTTCTTCAATCAACAACAGCGATTGCAGCATCTCCTCCAGCGCAGGCATCTGCTGCTCACCGAAACGGTCGCGATCAGACATAAAAATACTCCTCACATGCTACATGGTAATACTGCTTTATTATACGCTATGCAGCGTGTGAGGGGCAGCGCGCAACCGGCGGCCCGCTTATCACTTTTTTATCAGCAGGAAGAAGAGAGCGGCCAGCACGCCAGCGACGACGAGGGGGATGAGCAGGGTTGCTATCGCCTTCCCTTTGCCCAGGCGCTGCGCGGCCATGATGACAATGACCTGCAGGACGATACCGTAGAGGCTGAGGACAGAGTTGAGAATCCTGCCAACGACGGGGATCAGGGCCAGCAGTTTGCTGCCTATGCCCAGCGGGGCCTGAACGGAGAGCGAGGCGTTGCACAGCTCCAGGAAAGTTCCCTGGCCGCCCAGGAGTTTTGCCAGCGCGTAGACAATGCCTGTGAGAAGAAAGAAGAGGGCCGGCACGATCAGCACCAGACCGTAGGAGGTGGCAAAACTGAATAGCGAGAACGAGGCCCCGGTCGCAGGCGGCGAGATGAGATTGACCAGCACCCCCAGCGCGGCGTCCAGCACCGCCCAGGCCAGCAATTGTATCCAGACAAGCGCCCAGCTTGCCTGTTCCTTACTCTGTGCATACGTCGCCACCGACGGTTTGAAGATCGCTTTGAAATATTGCTGCGGAAGTTGAGAGAGCGCCGCGCTCAGCGATGAGGTTGAGATTGAAGATGGGGTCGCCTGTGCTGCCGGAGCAGCGTGATCGGCGGCAGAGGTTTGTTCCGATCGCGTTTTTTCCTGTTGCTGACTTTGAGCCATGACATGTTCTCCTCTCTCCATGACCATCTGGTGCCGGGTGGTGTCCCCAGACATGATGGTCTCCTTTCGATAACCTGACCTTTCCAGTTGCCATACGATGAGCGGTGAAAACCGGTTCGGATATTTCGCGCTGAGTGGAGCGAAGCAACTGAGATAGCGAGTTGATCTTTCTGGCCGCCCGGACGCTTCGCCGCGCTCTGCATGACATATCTGAAGCGATTTTATTGCCAGAAAACGCGTACATCGTAGCATAGCGTGACCGATTGGGCAAGAGAGATAGGAAGAATGGATATATGGTAAAATATTCTCAGCTATGAACATGGATTTATGGACTACTCTGGATAATCAACAGCAGGATCAGGCGTCAGACGCCGGAGAACTGGCGAAGCAGGGGCAGACGCGCCGCCTGACGGAAGCGGCTGTGCTGGCGGTGGTGCGCGCATGGCTGCTGCGCGATTATCTCGCCCCCTATTGCCGCTCGCTGGCTTCCATCCGCATCTTCAGACGGTGCTACTGGATTGATGGGCTGGGAGTGGAGAAGCGAGCGCGGGTGGCGGAGCCGCTGGTGGAGCTTAGACGCATGCTGGCGGGAGCAAGCAGGCCAATTGCCCTGCACGGGCTGGTGTTGAAGGCGGGGAGCAGCAGGCGTGGGCCGGGGACGGCGGGAAAAGATGCGGTGGTGAAGCTGCCGGAGGGCGGCGGGCTGGTCGATGCAAGCTGGCAGGAGGCGCAGGCGGCGCTGTTGCAGGCCATCGAGCAGGCACCGGCTGTCTTCCTGCTCAACCCGTTCGGGCAGACGCTGTTCGGCTACGATGATCTCGCGCCGCTCTACCAGCGCACAGGGCCGACCGAACTCTTTTTGTTGCTCTCGCATAAGCGTCTGGGCAGCCACCTGCTCGCGGCCTCAGAGCCGGGAGCGGCCAGCGGGGCTGTGTTGACAAACTTGCTGCGCAGCGACCGCTGGAAAAGCCTGCTCGCGAACCCGCATACAGCCACAAACAAAACTGATGAACGCGGTAGAGAGAACCATACGGGCGGTTTGCTGCGTGGAGGACAATCAGAAATTGCTCCCCCATCTCCCCTGCTACCGACGCAGGCGATCGACGGGCTGATTGACCTGCTTATGGCTTCGATGAAGGCTCGTTTCCTGACGGTGCAGCGGATTGCGCTGCCGGTGCAGGTGGGGGCGGCTGCCATCGAGCTGGCCCCCTACACGCTGCTCTTCGCTACGCGCCGCCAGGATAGCCTTGCCATTATGAACGATGCCGTGTGCGCCTACAGGCGTCGTGTCTCCGCGCAGAGCTATCAGGGCGTACTGGGGGAGGAGTGGTTTGCGCAGCAGGAGCGCGAGCGGCTGGCGGCAGAACAGCAGGAGCTAGAGCAATTTGTCTCCGCTCAGGGCATGGCACAACGACCCCGCCGCTGGCCCGAACTGCGCCAGCGCCTGCTCCTCACCCACTTCGGTCGCTGGCCCCTGCAAGAATACGATGCCGTCATGTGCCGCCTGCTCCAGAATGGCGTCGCGCGCTGTGAGTGGAGGCGCAAGCCCATGACAGACGGCACAGATGAAAGGCCTGTGCCGGGTGATGAAGATATACTCTTCTGGACATGAATCTGCATCCGCCAGGTACCCATGAGTTTTCCGGTTCGGGTATAATCGGAAAGAATGTTTGTGCAGACAGGCAATACCTGAACGGAACGGGGGAATAAGCAAGTGGATATAAGGAGTGTAGAAGAGTGATCAGAAGAGGTATCTGATCGCAACAGGGAGAAAGTTGCCTGCCCCATATATATAATATAAATATAAATGTAGACAGGCAAGTAACGAAAGGTTAATCGTACAGGCCCTCATCCTCACTGATGTGGGTTAACTCGGCGAGACCGCGCTTTCTCGCAGCGTCTCGCCGTTGCTTATAGGCAATGAGGTCACTGAAACGAACTCGCCGATGCGTTCCCACCTTGACGAAAGGAATCTCTTGCGTTACTGCTCAAATCGTGATTTTTCCATGTCCTCATGAGCATAATCATCGCTCGCTAATATCATACCATACTTATCTCGAAACAAACGCAATATACAAAATAAACAAAACAATCCATTCTCCAATGTACCCAATTTCACGCGAACCGCTGGAAGAACGGGATGTTCAGCACATATGCGAGCAGTTCGAGGATGCTGTGGTAGGCGATGATGAGCAGGGCGGCGCTGGCAATGTACATGTGGGCGGTGCGCCAGGCGCGGATGATGAGGCGGGCGCGCTGCTGCCGACGCAGAGAGCGCACAAGGGCGGCGCGGCGCGCGAGCGTCTCGCAGGCGCAGCGAAAATCGGCCTGCTCGCGCGGCTGAAGCTGAGGAAGGCGACCGGAGAGCGCGTGTGGATGGTCGATAGCGCGCATGCAGTAGTGCTTGAACGGCTCGGATTTGCCGGCGCAGAGCCGCTCGACACCGTATTCCAGTTCCAGAATGCGTTCCTCCAGCGCCTGTATGATGCCGACCCCGTTGCTGCTGGCGTCGTGGGCGATGGTGCGCGCCTGCCAGATGTCGAGCAAACGACCGGCAACGCCGGTGATGACCAGCACGCCCAGAGAGACCAGCGCGCTGAAACCGGCCCCCTCTTCGGTGAAGCAACTCAGGTTCTGACAGAAATTGTTCAGGATATGGATGTAGTTGGAGTGCATCAGGGCGATCAGGATGGTGGTGATGCCGAGCCAGGTGTGCATCCAGAGCCAGTCCTGCGCCTTGCCCGGCAGCCCGCGCATGAAGCGGCGGCGCAACGAGTACGCGGCGGTGAATAGCACCAGCCCGAAGGCGATGATGCCGAAGAGGCGCAGGGGATCGTAAAACGGCCCCGGATACTGCTGCGTCCTGATGGCTTGCTCATAGACGATAAAGATGCCCGCGTAGAGCAGCACGCTGGCGGCCAGCCACAGCCACCATGCCATCGAGGCTGGCACCTTCCACAGACGGGGCGTGGTGTGTTGTTTGTCCGCTATTCGAGATTGAGCCTGTTTTGTGGTAAGAGACATAACGACTATTTTTCCTTCAAACTGTTGGCTCCGTAACTGCACCGGCCCGGGCGGCGCGACGCGAGATCTACGTCGTCCTGCGTCGCAAAATTTCCTCGGTCGACCCAAAAAAAGCTATGGGCTGGACGCGCAAGGCCGCGCCCATAGGACAGGCCTGGACGCAGGCTTGATTGCTGTAGCCTGCGCAGAGATCGCATTTGATGGCAATTTTCTTGCGCATCTCGCCGAGGGCGTCGCGCTGAACACGCTGTGTGGCAAGCGGGCCGGGAGCAGCGGGGGAAGCCGGTGCAGGCCACCCGCAAGGGGATGGCCCTACTATACGCGATACGTTCGCGCTCCTTGCGGTACTGTCGTATATAGTAGGGCCATCCCCTTGCGGGTGGCCTGCCATAGGCAACACCCTGCGCCCGCGTTCTTTGCCTGCGCCCTCGCTGAAAAAGTGGCGGAATCTGGCCAGCAGCGAGCCTTGCTGGCCCTGCTCGTTCCCCTGGTACGTGTCATCATCGAGCGAGACGATGGAGATGTTGTCATAGGGGCAGCGTTCGGCGCAGATGCCGCAGCCGATGCAGCTTTCGGTAATGTAGACCTCGCCGCCGGGCATGCGGGCGATACCGGCGCGGCTGCACAGCATGCAGACGGGGTCCTGGCACTGGCGACAGGCAGTGGCGATACTGATATTGCCTACCACCATGCCCTTGCGGTTCATACGCGAATGGCCGTGACGGCGCGCGCAGGCCTCTTCACATTCATTACAATGGATGCATTTATCCAGATCGATGACCAGCACCTCGGTGCCTTCAACTACGCCGTCGCCGACCAGCGCGTGCAGCGCAACCGCCTCGTCCTCGGTCGGCTGGCCCGGTGCGCCGGTAGCCCGCGCGCTTTCATGGTACTCGCGCAGGCGTTCCTGGAAACGCTGGCCGACTTCGGGATAGCGGGCAAAGAAGGCGACGAGGGCCTGGCGCGGGAATTCCGCCACGCGCACGCGCGTGATGGCGGTGACGGTGACGGCGCGCCGGTCGCCGAGCATGTCCAGCCCGCCCGCGAAGTAGTCGCCGTGCTGGCGATAGGCGATGATGCGCTCGTCGCTGCGGTCGCGCCCTGTCCCCGCCAGCGTGCGACGCGCCACCTTGACGAAGCCCTCTAAGAGAATGTGCAACGTCTCACGCATGGGCTGGCCGTGTCCCTCTTCGGCGAAGAGGCGTTCGTCGCGGCCATAGTGGCGCACCTGCGCCCCGGCGGCGATGGCGCGGATATCGGCATCGGCCACGCCGGAGAAGAGGGCCATGCGTTTCAGAATAGCTTCGATGGAGCGCGTATCGTCCAGGATAGAGAAGAATGTGCGCAGGGCGGGAACCAGTTCCAGCAGGCGCTGCATGGCCTGCTCCGGCACTTCCAGCACGACGGCGGGCGTCCGGGCGCGAGCCGTCTCGTGTCGCGGCTGGCCGGTCAGCATGCCGTGTTCGCCCATGTACTCGCCGCGCTGCAGGACGGCGACGGGCAGTTCGCGGCCATCAAAGCCGACCGAAGAGAGTTCGACGCGGCCTTCCAGCAGCATATAAAGTTCGCGCCCGAACTCCCCTTCGCGCATGATCGTCGTGCCGGGAACGAGGGTGAGCAGCTTTGAACTGGCAACAAGGTGTAGCAGGTAGTTATCTGGCACAAGCTGCGGCTCGCGAAACATCGGCTGCTCGCGCAGGCGACTGAGCAGCAGCGGGACATTCCAGCCCGGCGGCAGGTAGTTGAGAACACGGCTCAGATCGACCTGCCCGTTCCAGGAGATGCCCAGCCGCTGCTTGAGCGAGAGCATGAGCAGGTCGCGGTGGTTATCGACGGGGCAGACAGGCACACAGGAGCCGCACATCACGCATTCTTCCGTAAAGAGCGCCACGTGCGGCGCAATCTCATCGGAGATGGTGGCGCGGTTCAGGTCGGCGATGGTGACAGAGGCGGAGAGCGGCACGGGGCAGGCGCGCATGCAGCGATCGCAGCCGATACACATATCGATCTCGAAGCGTATGGCCTCCTCGCTCAACGGCTTCACATCCGGGCGATGTTCGATGCCCACTACCAGGGGCGACTTCACGGGTGTTTGCATGTGCATAATGGTTCCCTTTTGTAACTGGCTCTCTCGTTGCCTACTTCCCCACAAACGTAATTCTCAACAATATCCACGAACTCCCGTAGGCGCCGATTGATCGCGCGCCTATGGGTGGAACTTCAGCATACAACTGGCACAGAAGCGGGCGCTGTGTGTATTGATTGTTCCACACTGCGGGCAGACGAGCAGCGACTCCACCGGAATAGTTTCGGCGGGCAGCGACACATTGCCCTCTCCCGTTTCTTCTATGGTCTCCGGCCTGGACTGATGGAGATCGATGAAATAGCCCTGGATGCTGCCGAAGCCCAGTCGGTCGCCGTGCGAGAGGCGATAGGGGTCGGCGATGCGCGTCGCGTTGACCGCCACGCCATTGCTGCTCTGCAAGTCGTGGACATAGAAGCCGTCGGGGCCGGAAAAGATTTCGGCGTGCGTCCGCGAGACGGTGATGTCGGGCAGCACGATCTCGCAACTGCGGTCGCGGCCCAGTACCAGGTGTTGCTTTGCGCGCAGCGCATGCACCTCCGGCTTGCCCTGCATCACGATGACCAGCGCGGGCGATTCGTAGAGTGAGGCCACCACCGCCGGGGGCAGCGGGCTGACCGCGCCGGGCAGGAGCAGCGAACCGTCCTGTTGCAGCACCGGCTGCCCCATGGCAGGAGCCGCGCTCGCCGCTAAGGCAGGAAATGCTCCTGTCACCATCTCATCCGTCGCGGCGATGCCCGGCAGCGAGATGGGATTGGAGATGCCGCTGCCGCTGACGGTGCGCACTTTGAAGACGAACTCGACCAGCCTGCCGAAGCGCAGTTGATCGTTTTGCGCCAGCGTGGCGGTGCCTCCCGCTTGCAGGCGCGCGTCATTGATGTAGGTGCCGTTGGTGCTGCCGAGGTCGCGCAGAATGTACTGGCCGTTGGCATAGCTGATCTCGGCGTGGCGGCGCGAGACCGAGGGATGATCGATATAGAGCGCAACCCCCGGCTGGCGCCCGATGGTGATGACGCGCGTCTGGCTGAGCCGCTTTTCGGGCAACGCGGCAATGCCCGCGCCGCTCTGCGCGCTGCTCACCGGCACCAGCACGGCTTCGGTACGCAGCTTCCTCGGCGTCACAGGGATACTCTTCAGCCCGATGGTCTGCGGGCGAATAAACTGCGTCTCGCCCTGCCTGTACGCTTCCTGCCTGATGGCGGCGTCGCCGACGCGGCGCACGGTGAGCAGAGGCGGCGGCACGCCCTGGCTGTCGAGCCAGTCGTTGAGGGAAAAATCGTCATCGAAGAGCCGCGCCGCGACGGGCAGCAGGTTGACGCCGTGATCGATGGCGCGTTTGAAGGCCAGCGCGTCTTTGCGATTGCCCAGCGCGAGGATGCCCGCCGCCACGCCGTTTTTGAGTATGACTTTGCGATAGCTGCGCGGCTGCGGCTCCGCCACCAGTTCCTGAAAGCCGTTCTGCGGGCCGCCCGGCGGCAACTGCGTCACGCCGACCGAGGCGAAATCGAGGCCGTAGAGGAAGGTGGCGTTGTAAAAATGGGCGGGCGTGAAGGGCCGCGCCGTGTCCAGCAGGTCGAGCATGCTATAGGCGGCGGCGCGCGCCTGCTGGATGGCCGGATACCATTGCCCTACTACGCGCACGCTGCCACTGAGCGGGTCGCGCACTTCCAGCACATCACCGGCGGCATACACGTCCGGCGCGCTGGTGCGCATCATCGCGTCCACCTGCACGCCGCGCCCGCAGGCGATGTCGGCCTGGCGAATAAAATCAATCAACGGGTCAATGCCGATGGCGATCAGCACCAGTTCGCAGGGGATGTGTTCGCCGTGTGTGGTGACAACGCCATTTACCTGCCCGTCGCGGCCCGTGATCTCGGCAATCTCTTCTTCCAGCCGCACGTCCACGCCGTCGCGCCGTTCCTGCTGCAAGACAAGGTCAGAGGCTACGGCATCCAGCACTTCCGACCAGACAGTGCGGCGGCGCAGCAGGTGCGTCACCTCGTAGCCCCGGTGGCGCAGCGTCTCGACGCTTTCCAGCGCCAGCGTCCCGCTCCCGCCCACTACCACGCGCCGTACCGCGCTCAACCGGCTCAGGACAGTCTGGTAATCGGCAACGGTGCGCAGCGTCATCACGCCCGCGAGTTGCACCCCTGGACAGTTCAGGCGGCTGGCCCGCGCACCGTTGGCCAGCAGCAGCTTGCCATAGCCAATCTGCCGCCCGCTCTGCAACTGGATCGTGTGCTGCTCTGGCCGGATGCCCACCACACGATCCGGCAGGAAGCGCACGCGCGCGTCCTGATAAAAGCTGGTTGGCCGCGCCCATAGCCGATCCTCGCGCACGCGCCCCGCCAGGTAGTCCTTCAGCGCGGGCCGGTAGTACACGGGAAAGGGGTCATCGGCAATCACCGTAATATGCGCCGCCGCGTCCTCCGTGCGCAGGATTTCCGCGGCAGTCACCCCGGCAATGCCATTGCCGATAATCACATAGGTTGGGACGCGCTCAGAAGGGGCGCCGGGCATTTCTTTCCCTCCAGACAGGCAACAATCCTGACTTCCAGATAGACATTTGTCCTTGCTTCCTCATCGCAGTATAGCACTCCATCTTATTGAGGATAAAAAAAACATGACTCTTTTCCTACGCATGCATTGTCCCGCCCCTCCGGCAGGCCACGCACCGGCACGGCAGGCTAGCCCGCACAGCAGGCCACCGCCCCGCTCTGCAGGCCAGCCGCAAGGGGTGGCCCTACTATATACGTTCCGCTCGTTCACTGCGTGCGCAACGAGCGATGGGACTGGCGTCTAGAGTAGGGCCACCCCCATAGGCGTTAACTTAAGGCCGCCGCAGGCCACCCGCCAGGGGTGGCCCTACTCTAGACGCGGCTCCCCAGGCGGCACGACCGCCGCGTATATAGTAGGGCCACCCCTGGCGGGTGGCCTGCCGGGCGCTGGCACGGGCTTACGTGAACGCCTCTGGGGCCACCCCTGGCGGGATGGGTGGCCTGCCGGGGTTGGGGTGGAGCAGGGGGCTATGCGGGGTTATCCATACTCAAAAATGGGTAATCTTGCACATGCCTTTGTCGGTGAAAACAGGTATGCTTGGGACAAAGCGAGCGCGGGGTATACCCGTGTCGCGGTCAATTCGATGGATGCCTGTCTTATTGCAGGTGAAGGGAGAAGTATCGATGATGCGCATACGCACTATTCGCGGCAAAACACATCACATCATCTACGGGGGCGCGCTGCTGGCGGCGATTTTGATCGCCGTCGTCGCCTTTTTGCGCCCGGTGGCGACGGGGGCGGCGGGAAACAGCCCCTCGGTGGGGCGACAGTTGCGCAATCAGGATTTGCAGACACACACCTTGCAGCAGTTGATCGCCTCGCATCAACTGGCCTCAACGGTGCAGGTGCTGGATTCGCAGCCGCCGACGACCATTATTCAGTTTCCCCTCTTTCCCAGCGGGGTCAAGAAGGCTTTCCCCAACGCGACCGGCGTCGTGACGGTTGTACAGGGCAACCCGGAAGTCAGTCTCTTCGATACCGTGACGGTTGATGTCTCCAACATGCCGCCCGATATCACGTTCACCATCTTTTTCATCGAACACGCCACGAAACCCTTTGGCAACGCCGAGTACGTCGCCGACCTGCACACGCGGGATGATGGTTCCGGTGATGTGACCTTCCAGGCCATTACGCTGGTGGCCTTCGCCATGAATTCCGACAGCCCTGGCACCTCAACCGATCAGAGCGGCTCAGCCTCCGGCATCCAGTTGGAACATCTGGGCATGTGGTTCTCTTCGTTGCAGGACGCGCAGAAGGTTCTCAATGATAGCACGCTCAAAGGCACACCCTTTGATGGCGGTAATCCCCCTCTGCACGCGGGGCCACAGGCCATGACCGACGGGCAGACCGATCCGGTGTTTTAGCTTGCCACACCCGCTCTACTCCATGAAAGGGGGTCTCAGATGTCATTTATCCATACGCTGCGCCGCGTCCTTTTGAGTGGCCCGCTGCTGCTGGCGCTGCTCCTCGTTGCCAGCCTGCAAGCCAGCGCCGCGCCCACTTCACCGGCCAGAGTCGCCGCGCAGCATGTCGCCAGCGCGAACGCCGCGCCGTTCAACGCTCAGGCCGAGCAGTTGCGCCAGATGGTACGCGAGGGCAAGCTGGCGCCAACGGTACACGTGCTGAGTTCGCTGCCACCCACAACCATCATTCAGTTTCCGCTTGTGCCGAGCGGCATCAAAGCGGCCTTCCCCAACGCGACGGGGCTGGTCACGATTGTGCGCGGCAACCGCGACAATAGCGTCTTCGATACAGTGACGGTCGATGTGCAACATATGCCGCCCAACATCACCTTCACCATCTTCCTGATCGAACTGGCAAACAAACCCTTTGGCAACGTCGAATACATGGCTGACCTGACCACGCGCGGCGATGGCAGCGGCGAAACGGTGTTTGAGGCCATCACGCTGGTGGCCTTTGCGATGGATGCGCGCAACCCTGGCACCTCACAGGATAACCGCGAGGGTACGACCTCCGGCATCAATCTCGAACATCTGGGCATGTGGTTCTCCTCGCTACAGGATGCGCAGAAGGTGCTGAACAACGATACGCTGACCGGCACCATCTTCGACGGCGGCAACCCACCCCTGCACGCCGGGCCGCAGGCCATGACCGACGGGCAGACCGCCCCGGTGTTTTAGGAGGAATCGCCATGCAGCAACTACACTCCCGCTCCACTGATACTGAAGCGCGCGCCATCGGCCTGCATTTGCGCCGTCCGCGCCATGCCCGGCCCGTCCTCGCGTTGCTGGTCATCCTGCTGCTCGGCCTGTTGCTCAGCGCCTGCGACAGCGGGAATACGAACAATGCCGCAGGGAACACGGCCAATAAAGCGACGACCACAACCACAGGGGGGCAGCCGACCTTCCCGACGACGAAACCGGCGTTGCGCACGCCGAACTTCAGTTCTGAGCAGATCGCGCCAACGGTCAAGGTGCTGGCCTCGGTCGCGCCCACGCTGATCGTGCAGTTCCCGCTTGTCCCGGCCAGCAGCATCAAGTCGGCCTTTCCCAACGCGACGGCGACGGTGACGGTCATGCAGGGCAACCCGGAGATCAGTGTCTTCGACACGGTGTTCGTAACGGTGCAGCACATGCCGCCCAATGTCAAGTTCACCGTCTTCTTCACCGAGCTGTCCGCCAAACCCTTCGGCCACGCCGAATACGTAGGCGATGTCATCACGCGCGGCGACGGCACCGGCGACTCTGTCTTCCACCTGATCGCCTTCGTCGCTTTCGCCGCCGATAACCGCAGCCCCACTAACTCGGCTGACCAGTCCGGCACAGCCTCCGGCATCCAGCTTGAACACGTCGGCATGTGGTTCGACGGCGTGAAAAGCGCCCGCCAGGTCCTCAACAACCCCTCCATCGCCGGCACCCCCTTCGACGGCGGCAACCCTCCGCTCCACGCGGGGCCACAGGCCATGACGGATGGGCAGACGCTGCCGGTGATTTAGAAGGATTCCCAGGCCAGCCGCCAGGGGTGGCCCTACGAGAGACGCGGCGTTCGTGCCGCCTGGGGAGCCATCGTCTATAGTAGGGCCACCCCTGGCGGCTGGCCTGCCTGGCCTTCGCGCGGCCTTCAGTGAACGCCTCTGGGGCCACCCCTGGCGGCTGGCCTGCCTGGCGCTGGCACGGGCTTAAGTGAACGCCTATGGGGTGATGCTGGCCTGGTTTGTGCGACCTGCGCTCAGGTTTTCTTTATCCTGCCTGCCACACCTGCATCGTCCCATCCAGGGAGCCAGAGGCAATAATCTTTCCGTCGGGCGACCAGGCGAGGGTCACAACCGAGCGCGTGTTTTGCTGGTAGAAAAAGTAATCATCGCCGCCCAGCGCATCCCAGATACGCACGCTCAGGTCGTCACCTGCCGAGGCGATCTGCATATCGGTAGGCGTCCAGGCGACCGCTCTGACCGCTCCTTGATGATGCGTATAGACGGTCAGCGTCTCGCCCGTCAGCACATTCCAGACACGCACCGTTCCATCGGTGCTGGCGGATGCGAGATAGTTGCCATAGCGCGCCGCTGACCATGCTACACTGTTGATCTGCGCAGTATGTCCTTTATCTACGCGGAAAGGGTCGCTCACATAGAAGGGTTGCCAGATATGCACCTCGCCTTTTGCGTCACCGGAGGCAATAAACTGACTATCGGGCGACCACGCCACCGCTTTGACCCGCGCGTGGTGGCCGCGATAGGTATTGACCTGCTGGCTGGTCAGAGCATGCCAGACCTGCACCGTCCCATCGTCGCTGGCCGAAGCAATAAACTGGCTGTCAGGCGACCAGGAGATAGCATTGACCTGCGCGTGATGGCTTGTATAGGTGATATTGAAGGCCGAATGAAACGTTGGTGGATGCCAGACCTGCACCGTCCTGTTGGCGGTGGCAATGTAGTTGTCATCACCCGACCATGCTACGGCGAGAATGGGGCCATCATTCGTATTGTGAACGCCGAGGCTTTCATCGCTATCCGCATCGAAGACCTGCGCCACCTGGCTATAGCCCCCCATCACGATATACTTGCCATCGGGGGACCACGACACGCCAGCTATGCCGCCATCTGGATCGGTATAGGTGTAATACGTGTAACCGACAGGGCCATTGCCGAAGCTAACCCGCATCGGTTGTACGGGGCGGCTCGGCAGAGGAGCTGGCCGGGATTCAAAATTGCCCAACAGTTGCATGGCGCTGCTGACGGCGATGGTGGTCAGGATGGCTCCTGCCGCGACGCGGATGAAGCGGCGGCGCGTCTGGCCCTGCTTCGCTGTGGTTTTCTGTGCGGGCAAACCCATCTGTATCTGCCCCTGGCCGTTGATCTGAGAAGAGGGGATGTAGGGCTGGATGAAGCTGCTGGACGGCCTATCGATGGGGTGAAGTGAGCGCAGGCGTTCCTGTAGGAGCTGGGTGGCGATCTCCTGTAGCTCGCGTTTGACTACCTGCGCGCTCTGCGGGCGTTTTGCGACATCCAGTTCCACCATCTGCATGATGAGGCGTTGCAGGGAAGCCATACGGGGCTGAGCCGCGAGCGAAGGCGCGAAGGGGGCGAAGGAGAAGGGCGTGTTGGCCGGGTCATCGCCGCTGAGCAGGAAATGCAACGTCGCACCCAGGCTGTAGAGATCTGAACGGGCGGTGGTCTGCGCCCTGCCATATTGTTCGGGGGCCGCGTAGCCCGGCGAGCCGAAGGCGATGGTATCCTTCGGCTGTCCCGGCTTGAAGACGCGCGCGATGCCGAAGTCGATCAGGTAGAGATGGCCCGTAGGGGTGCGCATGATGTTGGCCGGTTTGAGGTCGCGGAAGATAATCGACGGCTGACGGCTGTGCAGATAGTCCAGCACGTCGGCAAGCTGGATGCCCATATCCAGTACCATCTCGACCGGCAGTCGGCTTCCCGGCACCTTCTGCACATAGCCTTCCAGCGTCTCGCCCGCGATAAACTCCATGACAAGGTACCAGTGCTGCGCGTCGGTGAAATGGTCGTAGACGCGGGGCAGATGGGGATGTCGCAGGCCGGGCAGCAGCGAAACCTCGCGGTTGAAGGCGTCGGTGGCCTCAATCATCTCCTGCGCGCTCAGCCCGACCAGCCGGATTTCTTTGAGCGCCACCTTCTGCCCGCCCACCAGCGTATCCTCGGCCAGGTAAACGGCCCCGAAACCGCCCGTTCCCACCTGCCGCAGCAGCCGGTACCGCTCCTTCACGATACGCTCGCCACTGGAAACGGGCGCGGCAGCAGACAGCGCCTGCCCGCAGGCAAAGCAGGTTCCCGCCTGCGGCTGGTTCGCGGCACCACAATTCGCGCAAAAGAGCAGGGCCGTACTCATTGCTTTCCCTCAATCGAAACACAAAGCATGCAAGGGCAAGTCTGTCAGAAATCTCTACTCTACATTAGATAATACCAGAAATTTCTGAAAACAACAGTGTCGTTTGACCTATTTACCGGTAGTATTCTCCTGCCTCTTCAAAAAGTCGGGCAATGAGATCGGGGTGAAACCGTCTTCCCTGGCTCAGCATTTGATCGATATAGACCCGGATTGTAGAGATATGCCCCCGCTGTTTCGCTCGTAGCAAGACAGAGCGTGTGCCTGCAACTGGCAAACCCAGCCGCGCGGCAATACGCCGGGCTTTACGCTCATCCAAAAGGATCAGCCGCGCGCCGATTGCTTGCGCCAGAGAGTGATGCAGCCTCTCCGCTCAAAAAAGCAAGCTGCGTTATTTCACGCGCCACACTTGCACGCTGTGGTCAGCCCCGCCCGACGCAATGCGCGTGCCGTCGGGCGACCACGCGACGGCGATGACGTAGCCGGTGTGGCCCTGATAGGTGGTGATGGGGGTGCGCGAGATGGCGTCCCAGACCTGCACGGTCTTATCGTTGCTGCCGAAAGCGATGCGCCTGCTGTCGGGCGACCATACCACGCAGGTGACGGCGGCATTGCGGTTGCGATAGATGAAGCTGCGCTTGCCTGTGAGGGAGTCCCAGACCTGCACGGTTTTGTCGTTGCTGGCCGAGGCGATGCGCCTGCCATCGGGCGACCAGGCGACGCCGCTGACACGCGCGCTGTGACCGTTATAGGCGAATTGCCCGCGTGAGGACGAGAGCAGGTGGGCCAGGAAGCTGGTTTTCTGCTCTTTCCACGGATCCCAGACCTGCACCTTCTTATCGGTCGCGCCGGAGGCGATGCGCCTGCTATCGGGCGACCATGCCAGCGCGTTGACTCTATCGCTGTGATTTTTGAAGGTGGAGAGCGCGGCGCCGGTCGTCACGTTCCAGACCTGTACCGTCGTGTCTGAACTGCCGGAGGCGAGGTAGAGGCCATCGGGCGACCAGCCAACGGCAGTTACCTGCACCACGTGGCCGCGATAGGTAAAGAGGACGTTGCCGTTAGCAGCGTCCCAGACCTGCACAGTATAGTCATCGCTGGCAGAGGCGATACGCCTGCCATCGGGCGACCATGCCAGCGCGTTGACATGCGCCGCGTGGCCTCGAAAGCAGAAGAGTTCTTTCCCGTTTCCGCCGTCCCAGACGCGCACCGTTTTATCGAAGTTGGCGGATGCTATGCGTTTCCCATCCGGCGACCAGGCGAGGGCGGTGACGCGGCTGGTGTGGCCGCTACAGATGAAGAGCGTATTTTGCTGCGGCTGGAGGGCGGGGGCGCGGCGCGTGGAGGTCGGGGGCCGGTAACCGGCAGGAATGCTCATCTTGCCTCCAGTTGCGAGCCGCTTTGTCCCTGCTCCCGGCACGCAAAGCGCGGCGATCTCCTGCAATTCCTGCTGCACAATGGCGGCGCTGGCAGGACGCTGATCCGCGTTCATCTCCACCATCTGCATCAGCAGTTTTTCTAAGCGCGAGAGCGCGCTGACCGGCATGGGAATGGCAGAGGAAGCGGGGCCGGAGAGCGTGAGATTGCGCTGGCGCAAGGGGGCGAAGTGGAAAGGCGAGAGCGAGGGGTCATCACCCGTCAGCATCTGGTGCAGCGTGGCGCCGAGGCCGTAGAGGTCGGCGCGTGGCGTCGTCTGCGCCTTGCCATACTGTTCGGGCGCGGCATAACCGGAGGAGCCGAGTGCGGCGGTGTCCTTTGTCTGCCCCGGCTTGAAGTGGCGCGCGATGCCAAAATCGATCAGGTAGAGATGCCCGTCAGCGGTCAGCATAATGTTGGCAGGCTTGAGGTCGCGAAAGATGATCGGCGGCTGGCGCGTATGCAGGTAGTCCAGCACGGAGCAGGCCTGGATCGCTATATTCAGCGCCTGTTCGACCGGCAACCTGCCATCCTGCGCCCGTTCCAGCCGGGTCTCCAGCGTCTCGCCCTCAATGTAGTCCATGACGAGATACCAGCGCCCGCCGTCATAGAACTGGTCGTAGATGGCGGGCAAGTTGGGGTGGTGCAGATTCGCCAGCAGCAGGGCCTCTTGCTTGAAGGCTCGCGTCGCCTCGGCCAGTTCCTGCGAGCTGAGGTTGCTCTGGCTCATCTCCTTCACCGCCACCGCGCGATTGCCGAAATAGGTATCTGCCGCCTTATAGACCGCGCCGAATCCACCCTTGCCGACCTGCGCCACCACGCTGTAGCGCCGGTTCAGCATATGCTGGCGCACCAGCAGGCCCGTCAGCGTCTTGCTGATCGTCCCCCGTATGCTGCTGCCCTGTAGCTTCTGCCCGCAGGACGAGCAAAAAGTCGCCTGCGGTCGATTGGGCGCGCCACATGAGTCACAAAACACGTTTTGCCCCGCTTATTTCTCCATGCATACAAACTGTTTCTCCACGTGTATAGAGTAGTACAAATGACCCAATGTGTCAAACGTCCTGGGAAAATCGGGGCATGTGAAAGGGCGCAGGCATGGGATTGCGACCGGTCATTGCAAATTGCCGAGCAGGGCGCGGGCAATGACAATGCGCTGAATCTGGTTGGTACCCTCGAAAATCTGGGCGACTTTGACATCGCGCATGTAGCGTTCGACGGGGTAGTCGCGCACGTAACCCGCGCCGCCGAGAACCTGAACGGCGTTGGTGGTGACTTCCATCGCCGTATCGGTGGCGAAGCATTTTGCCATCGCGGCATGCATAGCGGCTTCCCGGCTTCCCTCCGGCTTGCTGGCGGCTTCATAGACGAGCAGGCGCGCCGCCTCGATCTTCATAGCCATATCGGCGAGCATGAACTGGATAGCCTGGAAACTGCTGATAGGGTGGCCGAACTGCTGGCGCTCGCGGGCATAATTGCGGGCCGTCTCGAAGGCCGCCTGCGCCACGCCAACGGCGATAGCGCCGATATTGACGCGCCCGCTATCCAGCGACGACAGGGCAATTTTCAGACCCTGACCCTCTTCGCCGATACGGTTGGCGGCGGGAATGACGCAGTTCTCGAAAATGAGTTCGCGCGTGGGCGAGGAATGGAGACCCATCTTGCGCTCAGTCTTGCCAAACGAGAAGCCGGGTGTTCCCTTCTCCACCACAAAGCTGCTGATGCCTGCCGAGCCGGTCCCCGGCTGCGTGCGCGCCATCAGCAGGTAGATATCGGCTACGCCGCCGCTGGTCACCCACATCTTCGTGCCATTGATGACATAACTGTCGCCCTGGCGTTCGGCCCGGCATTGCAGGCTGGCCGCGTCCGAGCCGGCCTCGGCCTCGCTCAGTGAGAACGCGCCCTGTAGTCGGCCTGCCGCCAGATCTCGCACCCAGCGTTCGCGCTGCTCCTCGCTACCGAAGCGGGCCAGCGTGCCGGTAATCATATTATGGACGGAGAGGCCGACTGCCGTCCCCATATCCCCTTTTGCCAGTTCCTCGTAGACCAGCGCCCCCGTCAGCCGGTCGAGCGCGCCGCCACCATACTCTTCCGGCGTCGTCATGCCCATCAGCCCCAGGGCGCCCATCTGCTCAAAGACCTCACGCGGAAAATGATACTGCTCGTCCCACGCTTCCGCGTGTGGCGCAATCTCCTGCTCTGTGAAGCGACGTACCATGTCGCGTATCTCTGATTGCTCCTCATTGAGATCAAAATTCACGTCTGCTAGCTGCCTTTCTATAGTATCGGTTTAGCCGCTTCTTCCCTCTCGTTCTATTGTAGCATACAGCCCTTTGCCTGAAACACTATTACACTGCAATAACTACTTCATTCCATTCTTGTCTGTGTAAGGTGAATTCTATTGTATCCCTTTTGCCTTCTGGCCCGTGTTGAGAAGAGCAAGCTCAACAGAGCCGTTGCTTGCCGCCAGAGGGCAGACAAGAAATAGGAGGCGTTGTATGGTTATGAAGCGGTTGAACCGGAAACAGAACGGGACGGAGTATACGGAGCCGGAACAGGAGCCACAGTTGACGGAGAGGTCGGCTGTTGTCCCTGAATTAAGTTCGACGGAGCGCAGAGATGTGGTGAAGCGCGCGCGGCCCAGCGCAATTGTGGTGCATGAGACGGTGCGCGAGGAGGGCGAACGGGAACTGCGCCGCTCTCCCTTCGCCCTCGCCATGTCTGCCCTGGCGGCCGGTCTCTCCATGGGCTTCTCGCTGATCGCGCAGGGATTGCTGCATACCTACATCCCCATCCCGGCATGGAGGCCGCTGCTCGAAAATCTGGGCTATAGCCTGGGCTTCCTGATCGTCGTGCTGGGGCGGCAGCAGTTGTTTACCGAGAACACAATTACCGTCATTCTGCCCCTGCTGGCGCACCCCGACCGGCGGACGTTCATGCGCGTGGCCCGGCTCTGGGGCATCGTCTTTGTCGCCAATATCGTGGGCGCGTTCATCATCGCCTTCATTCTGGCGCACACGACCATTTTCCCGCCCACGATCCAGCAGGCATTCGTCGCTGTGGCCGGTCATTCGCTGCGCGGCGACTTCGGCTTCACGGTCATGCGCGGCATTTTCGCCGGCTGGCTGATCGCCCTCATGGTCTGGCTGCTGCCCGCCACCGATGGCGCAAAGATGAACATTATCATCATCATTACCTATATCGTCGCTCTGGGCGGCTTCGCGCACATCATCGCAGGCTCGGTCGATGTCCTCTACCTTGTGAATATCGGCGCCATTTCCTGGCTCACCTACCTCTTCGGCTTCATGCTGCCCACCCTCACTGGCAACGTTATCGGCGGCTGCTCGCTGGTAGCCGTCCTCAACTTCGCCCAGGTCGCCGGTGAAAAGCTAGGCAACGAGGGAGAGAATAGCAACGGAAATTTTAGAAGCTAAACAAACCAGAGAGATTGGAGGGGCCAGAGCGACGAACGGATTCTTCAGGGGCCAGGGAGGCGGCCAGAGGGGCCAGGCCGCCTCCCTGGCCCCTCCATATCTTATGCTCCTCCGGCCGATCATATTTTTACCGGCATTTTTATCAGTCCTGAGCATACTTCCCATAATTGTTCTTGCAGCGCCTCATCGTAGGACATCGGGATTGAGCGGACTGGGATGCTTTTGACGAAGTAGCGACCGCTGATATCCGCTACATCCGGCGAGGAGGCCAGATAGATAGAAGTTTTCGCGCCCTCTTCAGGGCTGATGCCGGGGATGGAAAGGATGAGTCTGACGAGAGGGCGAAGGAAGGCGGGAACGCCGCTCTGGCCGATGCTGGTAGCGACGAAGCCGGGGTGCAGCGCATTGGCGGTGACCCCTGTTCCTTCCAGGCGGCGCGCCAGCGCGTAGGTAAGCATGAGGAGAGCAAGCTTGGACTGGCCATAGGCGCGCATGAGCGGGAAGCCATGCCGCGATTGCAGGTCGTCCAGATTGAGATAGCCCTGCTCGTGCGCGGCTGAACTGACGTTGACGATACGGGCAGGCGCGCTGGCCTTGAGCGTATCCAGCAGCAGCTCGGTCAGCAGGAAAGGTGCGAGGGCGTTGACGGCGAAGGTCATTTCCAGCCCGTCGACCGTCTCGCGCCGCATGAGCATGTAGAGACCCGCGTTATTGATGAGAACATGCAGTTGCGAGTAGCGGCTCTGGAAGTTCTCGACCAGTTGCCGGATGGATTGCTGCGAGGAGAGATCGGCCAGCAGCAGGTCAACGTTGTTGTTGCCGCTCTTCGCCTTGATCTCATCCTGCGCCGCCTCGCCTCTGGCGCGGTTGCGACAGACCATGACCACGCTCGCGCCCATACGGGCCAGCCCCAGCGCCGTCTCCTTCCCGATACCGGAGTTCGCGCCGGTAATCATGCAGACCTTCCCTTGCATACTGTTCTCTATCGTTGACATATACCTGATTATCCTTTCAGAAATATGTTCACCATACATTTTCGCACACTGTGGCCTGTTGTGCCTGCGGAGATTACTTGAATGTGGCGAGCAGGCCAAGGGCGTAGGCTTCGGAGGCGCTCTGCGCGTCGTAGATGGCGTCGCCCATGAGCAGGCGGTAGCGGCATTTCCAGCGGCGCGCGGGCCAGGGGGCAAGCTTGATGAGGGTATAGGTGTCGCAACGCGCCTCTAATGCCTCGCGCAGCGCAACTTCATCGCAGCGCGTGATGCCGTGCTGGCGCAGCCGGTCGCGTAGTGGCTCCGGCAGTGGAGGGCGTTCTGTTGGGATGTCGGTAGCTTGCTGCGGTTCCGTCTTCTGTCTCCTCTCCGGTACTAAGAGAGGAGACGCAGGACTGCGCCCGCTTCCTCTGGACTCAGGGACTCGAAATCGAGGCGTGGCAGGTAGCGGGGGACGCGCTCGAAGGGGCCGCTCCACTGTTTCGCCTGAGCTTCCAGCCAGTCCAGCGTCTCAAACGACTTCTGGCGCGACTCTTCAACGATGGGATAGTGGCGCGCCGCCCGCTCGAAGACCTCATGATCTTTCGTATAGACGCTACCATCCTCGCGCCGCACCACGTCGATGTAGAGATCGGTATAGATCATCTCCTCCGCCGTATTGCTGTAATCGTAGCCCGGCAGCACCACATCGCAATAGCTGCCGAGGAGCTGGCCGTCCGGCCCGTAGCTGACCTGAATGGTATACCACTCCCCCGGCCAGAAGTAGAAGAGAGAATGTTTTTCCGAGATCCATGTACGCGGCAGCCAGTGCATCTCCGTCCCCGCCGGTGTCCAGATAACGAAGTAATCCTCGCTTACCGGCACGTGATAGCCCTGCCACGTGGCCCACTGCGTGCCTTCCACCAGCATCTTGCGTATACGTGTTTGCAATAACAAAGCGATATCCTTCTCGTTCAAACGGCCAGCCTTTTCCCCCTTAATTATAGCCGAAAAGCGCGGGGAAAGGTAGGAGCAATGGGCAGGCCCATTGCCCCTGCCTGATTGCTGTCATGCGCGGTCATAGTACAGGATACGGGCGCAGTTGGTGCAGGTTTGCAGGTCGCTGCTGGTGCGCACGCGCTGAAGTTCGCTGGGGGTGAGGATGACACGGCACCACTGACAGGAGTTTTGCTCGACTTTCGAGATGGCGCGGCCCTGTTTGGTGCGACGCAGGGCTTCGTAGCGTTGAAGGAGCGCGGCGTCAAGGCCGTCGGTCAGGCGCGTGCGTTGGGCCTGAAGTTCCTGTTGTCGCGCGGCCAGTTGCTCGCGGCGCGCCAGCTTCGTTGCGTTTTCCTCTGTCCAGGCTTGCTCTGCCTGTTGTAACGCGGCGGCTTTGCTGCGTGCCGTTTCTGCTAATGCTTCTGTAGCATCCATCAATTCCAGGGTCACATCTTCCTGACGGCTCTGCTGCGAGCGCAGGCGCTGGATTTCCTGCTGCAACGCCTGCAACTCTTTCGGGTTGTTCACATTTCCACTGTAGAGACGTTGTTCCTGAGCTTTGAGGCGGCGGCCCAGCTCCTCAAGCGTCCATTCCGCCTCTTTCTGGGCCTGCTGGCCGCTCTGTAATTGCTGCTGTGCGATTTCGTGTTCCTTACGAAGCTTCTGTACGCGGCTGTTGGCTTGCAGTGAACTGGCGATGGCCTGCTGTTCCGAAACGATGCGGTCCAGTTCGAGGTCAAGCTGCTGCAACTGGTAGAGTGCGGCAGCCAGCTGTGTCGTGTTCATCAGTAGATGATGACTC
Source organism: Chloroflexota bacterium (assembly GCA_902810755.1). Next base: position 7,298 of record CADDYT010000037.1, on the reverse strand, counting down.
CTTTCAAGAGCGTTACGACAGGTGTGCGGGGTTCAATCTCATTTTACCCTCTCACCGTGCCCTCTGGCAAGCCCACTATGCAGGCAATATATGGTATGATAAAAATGAATATATTCTGTCGTTTTTGCCTCATGAAGGAGTGAGTTTTGTCACGTTTGATAGGTGATACATCCCTTGCCCCCGACGCAGCGATTGACCTGCATATGCATACTACGTATAGCGATGGGCGTTTGACCGATGAAGAATTGATTGATTACCTGCGAGGCGAAGGCTTTGCCCTGGCGGCTGTAACCGACCACGACCGCGTAGATATGGTGGGCCATATTCAGGAACTGGCGGGGCAAAAGGGCCTGCCGATCCTGCCAGCAGTGGAGATGAGTACCGCCTGGCGGGGCAAAATGGGCGACCTGCTTTGCTACGGCTTTGACCCGCAGGAAAACTTGCTGGCCAACCTGACGGCGCAGATTGAGCGTCGCCAGCAGGAGATGGCGCTGGCCGTCTACGAGGGATTGTTGCGCAAGGGCTATCAGTTTCCGCGCCGTCAGGAGCTGCTGCCCGCCAGCGATGGGCTGCCGGTGCGCACGGCCAATAATATCATGTTGCTGCGCGAACATGGCTACATTAAGCACTGGCGCGAGGCTATTCAGATCATGAGCGAGGTCGGCTTCCATGAGATCAAGGTGGATATGGCGGAAACAGTCGAGGCGGCGCACCGCAGCGGGGCCGTCTGCCTCATTGCCCACCCCGGTCGGCGCGAACCCGGCTTCACCTTCTACGAACCCGCGCTGCTCGATCAGGTGCGCGCGGAAATCCCCATCGACGGCATCGAAGTCTACCATCCTTCCCACAGCCCGGAACTGGTCGAAACCTATCTCGCCTACGCCCGCCAGCACTCCCTGCTCATGAGTACCGGCTCCGACTCCCACGGCTTCCCTTCGCGCATGCCCCGGAAATATCGCGCCGAACTCAGCCGCGACCTGCTGGAACGCGTGGGAATACACATAAATCCGTAGGCGCCGATTTCTTTCATGCTCTGATCCTCTTTGTGCGAGCGGGATAATCTGCTATAATGGACGTTACCCGCCGGAGCGGTTTCTGGCCGGGAGGGGTGATTCTTTTACATGTACAGGTGCAATGGAGCAAGGAACAGAGAGCTAAGGAGCCGGGAGATGGCAGGAACAGAGTCGGAGCAGCACAGGTCACAGAGAGCAGAGAGACAGGGAGACGAGCAGCAGGCACGGGAGCGCGTGCTGGCAACAGTCGAGGCCGAGGGCGTGCGTTTTATCAACCTGGAATTTACGGACGTGGTGGGGATAGCGAAGTGCGTGACCATTCCGGTGGAGCAGTTCGCCGATTGCCTGTTGCACGGCAAGTGGTTCGACGGCTCCTCACTGGAAGGTTTCGCGCGCATCGCCGAAAGCGATATGTATCTCTATCCCGATCTCGCCACCTTCGCCGTACTGCCCGGCCAGGCGCTGCACCCGCAGCCGTCGCGCTTTACGCATAGAGCGTCCTCCGGCCAGCAGGTAGCCGAAGATGACGTGGTGGCGCGGGTGATCTGCGACGTGCGCCTGCCCGATAACGAACTCTTCGAGGGCGACCCGCGCACCACCCTGCTGCGCGCGCTGGACGTGGCGCGCTCGCTGGGCTACGAGTTTCTCGCCGCCCCCGAACTGGAATTCTTCCTCCTGCAGATGGAGGGGAAGACGCCCGCGCCTCTGCCGTATGATCGCGGCGGCTACTTCGACCTCTCAACCGACCCTGCCGCTGCGGTGCGCCGGTCAATGGTCGAGGCATTGCAGCAGATGGGCATTACCATCGAGGCCAGCCACCACGAAGTCGCCGCCGGGCAGCACGAACTGGACTTTGAAATGGCAGACGCGCTGCGCATCGCCGACGGGCTGATGACGGCAAGATACGTCCTCAAAGCCATCGCCGCCCAGCACGGCCTCTACGCCACCTTCCTGCCCAAACCTTTCTACGGCGTCAACGGCTCCGGCCTGCACATCCACCAGCAGCTTGTCCACAGCGCAAGCGGGCAAAACGTCTTCGTCGACGAACAGGGCGAGTTCGGGCTATCGGATATCGCCCGCTACTTCATCGCCGGGCAACTGGCCCACGCCACCGGCATGTGCGCCATCCTCGCCCCCCTGGTCAACTCCTACAAACGGCTCGTGCCGGGCTACGAAGCGCCCGTCTACATCAACTGGGGCCGTGTCAACCGCGAAGCCCTCATCCGCGTCCCGCGTCCCGGCCCCGACCGCCAGCACTCGGCGCGTATCGAATTGCGCTGCAGCGACCCCAGTTGCAATCCCTACCTCGCCCTCGCCGTCATGCTGCGCGCCGGCCTCGACGGCATCCTGCGCAAACTCCCCCTCCCCCCGGCCATGGACGAGAGCCTCTTCCTGCGCGACGAAAACGAACGCCTGCACCGCCGCTCGCGCCTCCTGCCCGCCACCCTCGGCGAAGCTCTCGACGGCCTGCGCCAGGACCCCCTCATCCGCGAAACCCTCGGCGACTCCATCTACGAAGGCTTCATCGAAGCCAAAACCATCGAATGGACCGACTACCGCAAACAGGTCCACTCCTGGGAAATCGACCGCTATTTGCCGGTGTTTTAATGTCCCTTTAGAGTGCCAATCAAATAACAGAAATTGACAAAGAAAGAGAAGTTTCCTGAAGGAAAACGAAGACAACAAAGGACAATACCTCATCTCCATATGCATGCGTTCCTCGTTTTCAAGGAGACCCTTTCAAAATTGATGCCAACGGGGAGAACAAACCCTCCCATCAGGAACCGGACGAAATTGCCGAACGTAGGCAGCACGCAGACGTCGCCTTTCGAGAAGGAACTGATATATAGACGAAATTTATAGAAGGGGAAACATGAGTCTGGTAAAATATGGTATAATCTGTTGTGTATGACATAGAATGACAAATGTGGCAAATTCTTACGAGGTGACATATGATTGAAGTAAGAACAAAACTGGCTGAAGGCGGCAGAATAGTAATCCCTGCTGAGTACCGTCAGGCATTAGGCTTGCAAGTGGGCGATGAGGTTGTTTTGCGGCTGGAAGACGGAGAAGTACGTGTTTTTACGCCCCGGCAGGCTATCAAACGAGCGCAGGAACTGGTACGGCGCTACATTCCGCAGGGACGTTCTCTTGCTGATGAGTTGATTGCCGAACGCAGGGCGGAAAATTGAGGATGAGTAAAGTTGTTCTGGATGCTTCCGCCCTGCTAGCCCTTCTAAATGAAGAGCCAGGGAGCGAACAGGTAGCAAGGCTCATTGAAGAGGGCGCGTCCATGAGTACCATAAACCTTTCAGAGGTTGTAGCAAAACTCAGCGAGGCAGGTATGCCTGAAGAGGCTATCCACGAAGCACTTGATGCACTTGGCATTACGATAGTTGATTTTGATAGCGTGTTTGCCTACAAAGCTGGCTTATTACGTCTGGCTACTAAAAAAGCTGGCCTCTCCCTCGGCGATCGTGCCTGTCTTGCACTGGCAGGCCACCTTGGTCTTCCCGCTGTTACCACAGATCGAGTATGGGAAAGCCTATCGCTAACTATTCCCATTCAGATTGCCCGTCCATCCACTAAAAATTTGCCTCCTACTTGATGCGCTGTTTGTTCCGGTGCGCACAAACAGCGTTCCTATGTTATAATTGACTCAGAACAATCGTTCTTAATTGAGAGAAGGTTTTTTTTCTTTCGCGAGAGATAAGAGAGATACATTGCTATGCCTATACGCCAGCTTGAGCCGGATGTGGCGGCGAAGATTGCTGCCGGAGAGGTGGTTGAACGGCCCGCTTCGGTGGTTAAGGAACTGATTGAGAATAGTATTGATGCCGGGGCGACGCAGATTCGCGTTGACCTGACGAATGGCGGCCTGCAACTGATCCGCGTCACCGATAATGGCTGCGGCATTGCGGTGGAGGAGTTGCCGCTGGCGCTGGCGCGGCACGCGACGAGCAAGGTTGCGGTGATTGATGACCTTGAGCATATCCGCACGCTCGGCTTCCGCGGCGAGGCGCTGGCGAGTATCGCGGCGGTGGCGGAGGTGACGCTGCTGAGCCGGGCGCGGGGGGCGCAGCAGGGCGCGACGGTGAGCGCCGCCAACGGGCAGATTTCGGAGCCGCAGGTGGCGGCAAGCGCAGAGGGGACGACGCTGACGGTGCGCAACCTCTTCAGCGCCGTGCCTGCGCGCCTGAAATTTCTCAAGAGCCGCAACACGGAGGTCAGCCACTGCCTGCACATGCTGGAACAGTACGCGCTGGCCTATCCCGAAATTCGCTTCAGCGTCTATAGCGAGGGGCGGCAGATGTTCGCTACGCCCGGCGATGGGCAGCTTGCCAGCGTGCTGATCGAGATTTATGGCCTGCAGGTGGCGGAGCAGATGGTGCCGATCAGCAGTCTGGAGGGCAATGAGAAGGACAACGACCCGGAACGGCCCGTCGTCTCCGGCTATACCAGCCTGCCTGCCTGTTATAAGAGTACGCGCCAGTATATCTCCTTCTTCGTCAACCGGCGCTGGGTGATGAGCCGCGTGCTGACCAGTGCCGTCGAGGAGGCGTACCACTCGCTGCTGCTGGCCGGGCGGCATCCCATCAGCGTCGTCAACATCACGCTCGACCCCTCGCAACTGGATGTGAATGTGCATCCGGCCAAGACGGAGATTCGCTTCCTCAAGGAACGCCGCGTCTATGCCGCCGTCCTGCGCGCTGTGCGCAATGCCCTGCTCGCTCAGGCCGAGATGCCCCGATGGAGCCGCGACAGCGAACCCGCCGTGAAATCAACGAAGACGGCAACAACGCCCGCACAAACAGAGCCAGGCGAGCTGGACATCGAGCTTGAGTTTGACGAGGGCGAAGAGGTAGAGGAGCAGGAGGAAGAGGTTGCTTCGCCCGAAGAACAATCTAGCGGCAGCAGGCGCGCCCTTCCAAAAGATAATCCCTGGCTGACCGTCACGGAGGAAGAGACAGGCACAAAGCCGCCCCTGCTCTCACGACTCTGGCAAAGCCATGTACACAACGATACCACCCCAGGCCACCCGCAAGGGGATGGCCCTGCTATACCCGACAGCTCCCCGGATGATACAGAGGCCAGTAGTATAGTAGGGCCACCCCTTGCGGGTGGCCTGGGGATGGCGGTTGACCGGCCAGTGGCGGGTGGTCTGCCGACGGGGGATATAGTAGGGCCACCCCTTGCGGGTGGCCTGGGGCCGACGGCTGGCATGGGGCCGACGGCTGGCATGGGGGGTACGAATGCGGCGAATATAGCAGGGCCACCCCTTGCGGGTGACCTGGGGCGCAGGTTGCCGCCACTGCGCGTGATCGGGCAGCTTTCGCAGAGCTATATTGTGACGGAGGGGCCGGATGGCATGTATCTGATCGACCAGCACGCGGCCCACGAGCGCATTTTGCTGGAACGCATGGTGGCGGCGCTGCAGGCGCGCACGCCCATCTCGCAGATGCTGCTGACGCCCATCCGGCTGGAGCTTGCCCCGGCGGAGATGGAGGCGCTGGAGGAACACCTGGCGCAACTGGAGCAGATCGGCTTCGCGCTGGAACTGCTGGACGGCGCGGTACTGGTGAAGGCCGTGCCGAATGTGCTGGTCAAACAGATGAATGCGCGTTCGCTCCGCGAGCTGCTGGCCGACCTGACCGCCGTTGAGCAGCAGGGCCACACGGGGACGTGGGAGGAACACGCGCTGGCGAATGTGGCCTGCAAAGCGGCCATCAAGGCCAACTACTTCCTGACCGTGAGCGAGATGCGCGAGATGCTCTCGCAACTGGAGCAGACAAACGCGCCCTATAGCTGCTGTCATGGTCGCCCAACGATGGTACACTTTAGCCTGTCCGCGCTGGAACGCGAGTTTGGGAGGCGCTAATGCCTGTCTTTGCCGCAGTCCTGACATCCGCCGCGAGCTGGCAGGGCGAACAGCCCCTGCTGACCTATGCCGTGCCGGACGAACTGCGCGACCTGCTCTCTCCCGGCCAGCTCGTGGCCGTTCCTTACGGCGAGCGGCTGGTCGAGGGCGTCGTCTGGCATATTTTCGAGGGCGCGCCGGGCGAGCATGCCGGGGTTGAATATCCCCCCTTTGAAATCCCGCAGCCCGTGCGCCCGCTTCAGACTATTCTCGATATCGAACCCGCCCTGCTACCGCACCAGCGCGCCCTGGCCGAGTGGATGTCAACGTATTACGTCGCTCCCCTGGCGCTGACGGCCTTTATGATGCTGCCGCCGGGGCTGATGCAGCGTTCGCAGAGCGCGCTGCAGCTGGTGAAAAGCGAACTGCTGGAGCGCGAGGCGGCGCAGCCGGACATCTCCCTGCGCCTGCGCGCCCTCATCGGCCTGCTGCTGGCCGACGGCGCGCTGGACATTGAGCGGCTCAAAGAGATGCTGGGCCAGAAAAAGGCGCAGGAATTGCTGCGCGAGGCGATAACCAGCGGCCTCGTCAAACGCGAGGCGCAGTTGAGCAAGCCACAGGTCAAACCGCGCCGCAAGCGTGTGGTGCGCATCGTGGCCGACGACGAAACGCTGGCGGCCTGGCGGCAGCGCACGCTGGAACGCTGCCAGCAGCAGGAAGAGGCCAGCACCGCCCTCAACCTTGCTCCAGACAATGTGCGCCGCCGCCCCAACGCGAAACAACCCGCGCTCGACCCCTGGAGCCTGTCCGGCTCCGCCAGCACAACGGCCACCGCCGTGACCACGCTGGCCCTCACACAGCAAGACAGAGAAGCCTTGCAGGCCCGGCGGCAACTGGTCGCCATCGACCTGCTCGAGCAGAGCGCCCACAGCCCCTCTCAGGGCCACTGGACGCCCGGCGCGTTATGCAAAGCCAGCGCCCTCACCCCTGCCCGCCTGCAGGCGCTGGTACAGCAAGGCATCATCAGCATCGAAGAAGTCGAGGTGCAACGCGACCCCCTGACGAGCGTGAATATTACGCAGAGCGAGCCATTGTCGCTCACAACGGAACAGCAGCAGGCGCTGGATGCTATTATTGGCCCCGCCAACCCCCGGCCGATCACAAACCCGGGGCCGATCACAAACCCGGGGCCAGTCGCCCTCGCCAGGCCACCCGCCAACCAGGAGCCACCCGCCAACCAGGGGTCAAATGCATCCCCCAGGCCAAACACCAACCAGGGGTCAAACGCATCCCCCAGGCCACCCGCCAACCCCAGGCCACCCGCAAGGGGTGGCCCTACTATACACGACGCCGACAACGAGCGTGGGGGGCAGGGAATGGGGACGTATATAGTAGGGCCACCCCTTGCGGGTGGCCTGGGGGGGGAT
>CADDYT010000036.1 GCA_902810755.1 Chloroflexota bacterium | reverse complement strand
GGAAGCGTTAACTTAAGCCCGTGCGAAGGCCAGGCAGGCCACCGACGCCGCGCCAGGCAGGCCGCCCGCCAGGGGTGGCCCTCATAGGCGTTAACTTAAGCCAGTGCGAGCGCCAGGCAGGCCACCCGGGCCACCCCTGGCGGCTGGCCTGCGGCGGTCTAGAGACGCGCCTCCACAGGCGGCACGAACACCGCGTCTCTCGTAGGGCCACCCCTTGCCGGTGGCCTGCTTCGCGCTCGCACTGGCTTAAGTTAACGCTTATGGGGCCTATTCCTCCTTCTCAATCCAGTAGCCGCCAACGGTCTCCGTTGAATAGTCCTGACCGGTCACTTCAGAAAGCCTGAGCAGGATTCGCTCGACCACTTTTACGGGCAACGGGCCTCCCCGTTCCAGGTGATAGATGACACCGGCCTCGACAAAGGCAATGCTGGCAACGGCATAGGTGCTGAGCCGGTACCTGCGTTCGATATCGCGCAAAGTGATTTTGCCCTCTTCACTGATATATGGCACGACAATTTCCCTCTTCATTTCTTTGATTTGCCTTGTGTACCACTGGGAAGGATACCTGTATGATAATGTTTCTGTAATACATACCATTATAAAGGGATTGTGTCAAGCAGTTGAGTAGAGTATGATGGGAAAAACCAGAGTGAAGGGTGGGAAACACATGAGACGTTTGCGCGTAAAGGAAGTTGCACAGGCCAGGGGTTTTACGATGTCGCGTTTGCAGAGGGCGGCAGACATCAATTTGAAGACGATGCAGTCCATCTGGCATAATCCCCAGCATGATGCGTCGCTGAAAACGCTGGATAAGATAGCGAAAGCTCTGGGCGTCCCCATTACAGAGTTGCTGGAGGATGTGCCGGAAGAACCTCCGCCAGCGCGTAAGAAATTGAGGAGAGTGGCCGAAACAGGCGACAAGTATTCATAGTGTCAGGCGATAAGGCTGGCGATGAGAAAAGCTGCTGCGGCAGCCAGTCCGCCAATCAAAGCGGTTTGCAAGCCGCTGCGCAGCGGCTTCGTTCCCGTGAAACGCCCCTTGATGTAGCCAAACACCAGCAGGGCAAGCAGGGTCACGACAACGGACGTGAGCAGCGCGGTTCTGGCGACCGGAAGCAGGATGTAAGGACTGAGAGGAATCAAACCGCCGACGATGTAGGATAGCGCAATGGTAAAGGCGCTGATGAAGGCCCGCCTGGGTTCTGGTTTCTCCAGGCCCAGTTCAAAGCGCATCATGAAGTCAACCCAGGCGTTGGGACGCTTGCTCAGGGCTTCGACAATGGGCTTGCTCTCCTCTGCTGTGAGTCCGTAGGAGGCAAAAATATCTCGGATCTCCTGTTTCTCGGCTTCAGTTTTCTCGCTAATCTCGCGCTGCTCGCGTTTCCGTTCGCTGGCGTAATGCTCGGCATCGCTTCTGGCTGCCAGATACCCTCCCAGGCCCATAGCGATGGAGCCGGCAGCGATCTCCGCGAGACCGGCGGTGACAATGATGCTGGTGGTACTGACGGCGCCGGAAAGCCCGGCTGCCAGAGCGAAGGGGACGGTCAGGCCATCAGACATGCCAATGACGATATCACGAACGGTTTCTCCAGCCGTAAAATGTTGTTCAACATGCGGAGTCTGGGGCATAACATTTGCTCACTTTCGTAAATACGTGGAAATTCCTTTTCCAGAAAAAATATCTCTTTTGAAAGAGTATCGTCTATTGACCTCACAGAGCAATCACAGCGGGCCACTCCAGCAACACAGAGCAATCACGCCATGAAACGGTGGGGATGCAGGATATGATATAATAGAAGTCAGAATTGTTGGTGCTGCTAGACAATGAAATGGAGTCTCCGCGCATGTTCTCCGAACAGCCTGCATTCGGCACGCGTGGCATGGTTGCCTGCGCCAATTACCTCGCGACGCAAACGGGTTTGCAGATATTGACTTCCGGCGGAAACGCCATTGATGCCGCCATTGCCGCCAATCTGACGATGACCGTTGTCTATCCCTCGACCTGCTCGGCGGGCGGCGATCTCTTCATGCTCATCTGGCACGCGAAGACGCAGCGATTGTACGCCCTCAATGGCAGTGGGCGCGCGCCCGGCGGCATGACGCCAGAGCTGTTCGCGGCAAAAAAGATGCGGCAGATTCCCGCCCGCGGCCCCCTGTCGATCAACGTGCCGGGGGCGATAGATGGCTGGTTTGAGGCGCTGGAACGCTTTGGCTCCCTGCCCGTCGAGCAGGTGTTTGCCCCCGCCATTGGTTATGCCGAAGAGGGCATGCCCGTCACCGCGAAGATGAGCGGCTGGTTCAAAAACGCGGAGCCGTTGTTGAAACAATGGTCGAGTAGCTCAGAGGTCTTTCTCAGGGATGGACGCCCGCCACAGCCCGGCGAGGTGCTGCGGCAACCGAAGCTGGCGCGCAGCTATCGTATGCTGGCCCACGAGGGCCGCGACGCCTTCTATCGCGGGCCACTGGGGCGCGCCGCCTGTGATTACGTGCAGCAGTGCGGCGGCGTGCTGGCGATGGAGGACCTGCAAAAACACCACTCCGACTGGGTGGAACCGATTTCAACGAATTATCGCGGCTATGATGTGTGCGAGTTTCCGCCCAACACCCAGGGCATTGCCGCCCTGGAGATGCTCAACATCATTGAGGGCTACGATCTGAAGGCGATGGGCTACCAGATGCCGGAGACCCTACACGTGCTGCTGGAAGCCAAGAAACTGGCCTTTGCCGACCGCGACCGCTATGTCTCCGACCCGGCCTTTGTCGATGTGCCGGTGGAGCGACTGCTGGATAAGGGCTATGCCGCGCAGCAGCGGGCGCGCATCAGGCTGGATCGCGCCACGCCCTGTTTCGCCCCCGGTCTGGAAAAAGAGGGCGATACGATGTACCTCTGCACGGCGGATCGCGAGGGCAACGTCGTCTCGCTGATTCAGAGCCTCTACAATGGCTTTGGCAGCGGCATCGTCGGGGGCGAAACCGGTATGTTGCTGCACAATCGCGGCTCCTATTTCTCGCTGGACCCGCGCCATGTCAATTACCTGCAGCCGCACAAGCGCACGATGCACACGCTGACCCCGGCGATGGTGCTGCGCGACGGCGCGCCATACGTCGTACTTGGCGCGATGGGCGGCGACGGACAGCCGCAGACACACGTGCAATTAGTGACTGACATTATAGATTTCGGCCTCGACGTCCAGCAGGCGGTCACGGCCCCTCGCTGGCGCAGTGGCCGTTTCGAGACCCGCAATCCCCGACAGGGGGAAATTCACGGGCAACGTACCCTGGACGAGCAGTATGAGCAACTGATCTCGGAGATGGTCATCCTGGAGCGGCGCTTCCCAGGCGGCACCGCTCTGGCCCTTGACCTGCTCGGCCATCGCGTTCGCGTTGATGGCCCCTGGGAAGACGGCATGGGTCACGCTCAAGCCATCGCCATCAATCCACAGACCCATGTGTTTGAAGGCGCTGCCGACCCGCGATGTGATGGCCTCGCACTCGGCTGGTAGCGTAGTACCTGTAGAGAAAGAAACCGGATAGAAAAGGATGAAGGATGACACGTATGACTACAAAGCCATATCGTCAAGGCATTCCCGCCGAAATACTCGCCCTTTCTCACGAGCGGGACATCCTGCGCCGTCGCGGGCAGTATGCTCGCGCCGATGCGTTGAAAAAACAGATAGAGGAGGCCGGTTATGCAATTAAAGACAATCCCCACGGAGCGCATCTGATCATTCTCCCCGGCGTCGAGGTGGACGGCAACGTCTATCGCATGGTCGACCAGATGCCCTCGCTGCTCAACGAGACTGATACCTGCCAGTTCTCCGTCAATATACTCGCGCAAAATACCTTCGAGGAGACGCGGCGCTGCGTCGAAAGCGTGCTGCGTTTCGCCGGAGATCACGATATCGAACTTGTGCTGGTGGACAACGCCTCGCAGGATGAGTTCAGCATCTGGGCTGAGACGCTGCGCCAGCGCGACCGCCGTGTCCACTACATTCGCCCTACGCGCATTATGGGCGAGGCCGCAGCGCGCAATCTCGGCCTCAAACGCAGTCGCGGCACCTATATCCTCGTGCTGGACAGCAGCGCCGAACTTACCGGCGACATCTTCACTCCCCTGGCGCGAACGCTGGCCGATCGCTCCGTCGGCGTGACCGGCCTGCACGGGCTACATACCAGCAACCTGCGCCACTTCAACGAGAGCGAGAAACTGGATGTAGAGGCTGTTGACCAGACCTGTATGGCCTTTCGCCGCAGCCTGCTCAGGCGCGCGGGCCTCTTCGACGAACGCTACCGCTACCCGCTCTACATGGACATCGACTTCAACTTCGCAGCCCTGGATAGCGGCGCGCACAACGTTGTTACCCCCGACCTGCCCCTTGCCTGCCACACCTCGCTGCGGGAAGCGCGCTTCTCCGACGCCGAGCGCACGCGCCTGAAGAAACGCAACTTCTACCGCTTCCTGGAAAAATGGGGCAACCGCGACGACCTGCTCAGCGAATTCGATGAGGAGTGACGAACGCCTCTTCCGTCGTATTGTAGGCGCCGATTGATCGAGCGTACCGCCAATGAACTGGTGGTGCGCTCGATCAATCGGCGCTTACAGGGGTTTCGATATTGCAGAAACGAGTGCTACAATATTCCCAGAGAAATTCTCGCCAGCAACATTCTGGTATGTAAGGAGTCTGTATGCAAACAACCGTAAAAAACCGACAGGATATTGAGACAAAATATACCTGGAACCTGGAAAGTATCTTTGCGACCAATGAGGATTGGGAACGCGAATACAGGGAGCTACAACAGCTGTTGCCCGGACTGGAAAACCTTCAGGGAACGCTCTCGCAGAGCGGGCAGGCGCTTTTGAACGTCTTGCAGAAGCGCGACCATCTGTTTGAGCGCATTGACCGCCTCTTTGTCTATGCCTCCATGCGCAAAGATGAGAATACCGCCAACGGCACTTATCAGGCGATGTTCGACCGCGCCATGCAGCTCTATGTTCAGGCGTCTACGGTCGCTTCCTACATCGAGCCGGAAATTCTCGCGCTGCCTGAGTCCGAGCTTGAGCAGTTTATCCAGCAGACCCCTGGCCTGGAACTCTACCGGCAACAGTTCGATGATCTGAACCGCAAGCGCGGGCATGTGCGTTCCGCCGAAGTCGAGGCCGTCCTCTCCGCCGCCGGAGAAATGGCCAGCGGACCCGGCGCGACCTTTGGCATGATTAACAATGCCGACCTGCAACTGCCGACCATCACCAATGAGCAGGGCCAGCAGGTGCAGTTGACGCATGGCAACTATCTTGTCTTCATTCGCAGCCACGACCGTACCGTGCGCAAAGCCGCCTTTGAGGGCTTGCACGGCACCTTCCTTAAACAGCGCAACACGCTCGCTACCACCCTTGCCACGCAGGTCAAGGTTGATATGTTCTATTCGCGACAGAGCAACTACCCGACCTGTCTGGAACACGCGCTGGCGCGTTACAATATTCCTACCAGCGTCTACTTCAATCTGGTCGAGGCGGTCAGCAAACATATCCCCCTGCTGGATCGCTATCTGAAGCTGCGCAAGCGCGTGCTGCAACTCGATGAACTGCACATGTATGACCTTTACGTGCCGATTGTCGAGGAGAAGAAAGAGGAGATCAGCTACGAGCAGGCGCAGGATATCATCGCGAAGGCGCTCGCGCCACTGGGCGAGGACTATATCCATCATCTCATGCAGGGCTTCAACCAGCGGTGGATCGATGTCTTCGAGACGCCCAATAAGCGCAGCGGCGCCTATAGCGGCGGGGCCTATGGCACCTTCCCCTTCATCCTGTTGAACTTCCAGAATGACCGCGACAGCATGTTCACGCTGGCGCACGAACTGGGCCACTCCATGCACTCGCTCTACACGCGCAGTAACCAGCCCTTCCAGTATGGCGACTACACCATCTTCGTGGCCGAGGTCGCATCCACGCTCAACGAGGCGCTACTCACCGACTACCTGCTCAAGACGAGCAGGGATCGCGCCTTCAAGCTGGCCGTTCTCAATCACTCGCTGGAAGGTTTCCGTGGCACGCTCTTCCGCCAGACCATGTTCGCTGAATTCGAGCAGCAGATTCACGCCAGGGCCGAGCGGGGCGAGCCGCTGACGGCAGATTCGCTCAGCGCGCTCTATCGCTCGCTCAACGAGAAATACTATGGCGGCGTCGCCTTCATCGACGAACTGATCGACATCGAATGGGCGCGCATCCCCCACTTCTACAGTAGCTTCTATGTCTATCAGTACGCGACGGGCATCTCTGCCGCTTCGGCCCTTTCGCAGCAAATCCTGCACGAAGGCCAGCCAGCCGTCAATCGCTACCTGAAGTTTCTCAGTTCCGGCTCGTCCGATTACAGCATCGAACTGCTCAAGAAGGCCGGTGTCGATATGACCTCGCCGGAGCCGGTGCGCCAGGCCCTGCAACTCTTCGAGTCCCATCTTTCACAGATGGAGCAGTTGCTGAACGAACCCCACCAGGGAAGCTAATTTCATGTCATGCTGAGCAGTAGCGAAGCTTCTGAGGCCCGTTGAGGCAACCTCGTGGCCCGGATGCTTCGCTGCTGCTCAGCATGACATGGGAAAGTTCTCATTATCTGCCTGTCCCCACTTCGGCTTCTCAATCGTGTCCGTAGTAGTTGCGCACTTTCTGGCTGTTGATTTGATAATCAGGAAGAGCGCACATGGTCATATAGAAAGTGAACTAGACAGGGAGAACACAACTCATGGCTGACGAACAGTATACGAGCGAGGGCGATCAGTACGCGACTGAGCAGGATCAGACGCCGAACACGGGCCAGAACCTGCAGGGGCAGGGGCTGGAAAACCAGGTGAAAGGGAAGGCGAAAGAAGTTGCAGGCAAAGTTCAGAGCGGCGTCGGCAATCTGACCAACAATGAGTCGATGGAGATGAAAGGCAAGGCCAAAGAGGCTGAGGGAAAGGTGCAGCAAGCAGGTGGCAAGGTTGAGGATAAACTCGGCCAGGCCATCGACCCCAATAACCCGAACAATCAGTAAGCTTTTCGCCTCGGCCTGCGAATCTACTCGAAGGCGCGAGCGCCATCCGCACTTTGCAGAACAGCAGTGGCAAAGAGATGCCACTGCTGTTCTGCTTTTCTATCCTTTAACGATGTTGTTCCAGGTAGTGAATAGCCGCCACCAGCTGGTTATCGCCACTCTTCAGAATCTGTTGCTCCGTCATGTGAGACTCTTGCTCAATATCTGGTGTAAGCGGGTTGGCCTTCGGGTTGAGTTGCACTTCGATGTTGGGCGGGACACCCTGGTCGCGGATAAACTGGCCGTCGGGCGTGAGCCATTCCTGAGTACCGAGCAGAATGGCGGAGCCGTCGGCAAGCGGGAACTCTTCCAGCACGGTGCCGGTGCCGAAGGTCTTTGTGCCAATGACCGTTGCCCGGTGGTTATCTTCCAGGGCGGCTGTGACGATCTCCGCCGCGCTGGCCGTGTTGCCGTTGGTCAGCACCACCATGGGCGTGGTGGTGTTGTCGGTATCGCCCGTGACGGTGATTTTTGTCTGCGCGCCCGTGCTGTCCTGCTCGATGAGAACGACGCCGCTTGACATGAAGAGGCTGGCAGTGCCGACGGCCTCGCTCAGGTAGCCGCCAGGATTGTCGCGCAGGTCAAGCACGATGGCGCTGGCCCCATCTTTTTTCGCCTGGTCGAGATCGTGGCGCAGGTCGACCGAGACGCCGCTGGCAAACTGCACAATCTGGATATCGACGATGTGATCCTGCGGGATGTAGTACATCAACACATTGGGAACGGTGATCTGGGCGCGCACCATCTTGAAGGTCAGGGTTTGCCCGGTCGATGGGCGCTTCACGGTAATGGAGACGCTGGTACCGGCATTGCCATGAATCAACGATGTTACCTCGTCGAGACTCTTGCCGACAACGTTGGTGCCGTTGACGGCGGTGATGATATCGCCCGGCTTGATACCCGCCTTTTGCGCCGGTGCGTTTGGAATGGTGGAGATAATAACAATCTCTTTCGTATTCGGGTCTTGCTGTAAGGAGATGCCAACGCCGACAAGTTGCCCGCTCAGTTGTTGATCCTCGCTCTGCACCTCCTGCGGCGTCAGGAAGCGGGTATGGCCTTTGTCGTTCAGCACCTGCAACATGGCCTGGATGGCACTGTATGACATTTGCTTGTAGTTGATAGCTTTGCGATCTACATAATGCTGGTCGACATCCTGCCATGCCTGGTCAAAAATGCCCTGGTATTTCTGTGACTGGCTGCTCGGCACAAACGTGCCTGCAAAGGTCTGGTGGCTGAACCAGCCGCCAAAAAAGGCCAGGATGACCAGCAGAGCAACCATTACGAACTGCCAGAAACTGAGCAGAGGGCGCCGCTCCCGATCAGTGCCGGGGTGGGGTCGGTACCAGTGATGATTGGAGTTTGTCCCCGGTGCGGCCTGCTGCAACTGGCTCGTCACTGTCGGCGGGGCAAACGGGCTAAAATCATCATGCGTTGAGGGTGGGGACTGCGATTGCTGTTGAGATGATGCATCTATCTGCTGTTGTTCAGGCTGTTCATACCAGCGTGGATCGTCGTAACTACTCACCGATAGCCTCCCTGAGTTTTCTCTAAATGGGTAGTGATAACCGTAAGCTTGATGGCTCTGTTCTCGTTTCTTTGCAATACAATCGAATGGCGTTTGTTCTATCGTAGTCGCCCACGCTAGAAAAGTCAACGTATGGGACGAAAAGAGAGACGAGATTATATGAAGTATGAACACAGAAACGACATGGCACGCGGCTCGCGTGCCATGTCGTTTCTGTGTTCATACTTCATACTTCGGGGGTGGGAGCGGATTCTGGTGTGGAGGCCGGGGCCTCTCTGGGCTTTGCGGCGGGCGGCGGGGGTGTCTGTTTCTTTGGCGGTTCCCAGCCGGGGGCGCGTGAGACGATCATGGACATCATACGCCCCTCCATTGTTGGTGAACGCTCGATCACTGCCGACCCTTTTAATACCTCTGCGATTTCATCCAGCAGCTTGCGGCCAATATCGGGATGGCGCATCTCGGCTCCCCGGAACTGAACGCTGACTCGCACGCGGTCTCCCTCGGCCAGAAATTCTTGAATCTTGCGCGTCTTCACGCTCACATCATGTTCGTCGGTGCGCGGACGCATGCGAATTTCTTTCAGGGTAACGGTCTTCTGATTTTTGCGAGCTTCGTTCTCTTTCTTGGCCTGCTCGTACTTGTAACGACCATAATCCATCAACTTACAGACTGGCGGTACGGCGTTGGGTGAGACCTCGACCAGGTCGAGGTTCCGGTCACGGGCAATATCAAGCGCGCGTCCAGGGGGCATAACACCGATCATCTCTCCGTTCTCATCAATCAAACGGATTTCCCGCGCACGAATGCGCTCGTTGACGCGAGTCTCGCGCGTGCGGTCGTTGCCCCGAAAATCCCTGTTAATAGGCTAATCCTCCCTTTTTTCTAATACAATTCTCCAGCATGGTATCCGGGCTTCATAAAGTTTACCATATCCCCTCCCGTAAGTCAATGAAAATTTACGGGTTAGCAAGCGCACGATGGTCACGCTTCTACCATATCGAAGACGCCGATGGCGCGGAACTTGCGGTAGCGTTGGGCGAGCAGGTCGTCGGTGGAGAGCTGCTGCAGGTCGTGCAGGTTGCGCACAAGAGCGGCTTTGAGGTTGTCGGCGGCCAGGCGATAGTTGTGGTGAGCGCCGCCCAGCGGTTCGGGGATGAGTTCGTCGATCAGGCCGAGCGATTTGAGCTGGCGGGCGCTGATGCGCATGGCCTCGGCTGCCTGTGGGGCGAAGGCTTTGTCGCGCCAGAGGATATTGGCGGCGGCCTCCGGCGCGGCGACGGCGTAGATGGTGTATTCCATCATTAAAATGCGGTCGGCGACGCTGATGGCGAGCGCGCCGCCACTACCCCCTTCGCCGATGACAGCAGCGATGATAGGAACGCGCAGGCTCGACATCAGGTAGAGATTCTCGGCGATGGCAGTGGCCTGCCCGCGTTCTTCGTCTCCCAGCGCGGGAAAAGCGCCGGAAGTGTCGATCAGGCAAATAACGGGGAACCCGAATTTTTCGGCCTGCTTCATCAGGCGGGCCGTTTTGCGGTAGCCTTCGGGATGCGGCATACCCAGGTTGCGGAATTGCTTCTCCTTCATGTCGCGTCCCTTCTGGTGGCCGATGAGCATGACGTTCTGGCCTTCCAGCCGCGCCATCCCGGCTACAATGGAATGGTCATCAGCGTAGATGCGGTCACCGTGCAGTTCGAAGAAATCTTCAAAGATCAGGGGAATGTAGTCCAGGGTATAGGGGCGGTCTTTGTGGCGCGCGACCTGCACCGTCTGCCATTCGCTGAGATGGCTGTAGATTTCCTCTGTCTGGCGGCGCAGGTCGCGTTCCAGATCATGTAATTGCTGGTGTTCCTCCGGCTTGAGGCGATCCCCCTTGCGCTGCAGGGCGATGATGCGCTTTTCCAGTTCGGCCAGCGGCTTCTCAAATTCAAGGTCGTAAGCCATTGCATTTTCCTCTCTCTTTATTCGCCGGTGCTTTTGAGGGCGGTGAGCCTGCTGCCGGTTTCAACGCCGGGACGGGCATAGAGGCGCAGCAACTTCGCGAGCGTCTGGCGCAGGTCGCGGCGGTGGACGATGGCGTCGATCATGCCGTGCTGGAGAACAAATTCGGAAGTGACGGCGCCTTCCGGCAGTTTGATGTGCATAAAGCCTTCGATGACGCGCGGCCCGGCAAAACAGATAAGCGCACCCGGTTCGGCCAGAATGACATCGCCGAGCATGGCGAAGCTGGCAGTCACGCCGCCAGTGGTAGGGTCGGTCAGCAGGCTGAAAAATGGGATGCGCGCCTCCCCAAGCCGGGCGAGCGCGGCTGAGGTCTTCGCCATCTGCATGAGCGAGTAGAAGCTTTCCTGCATACGCGCGCCACCGGAGGCAGAGGCGATGAGCAGGGGAATGCGCTGCTCCGTGGCAGCCTCGATGGCGCGGGTGATCTTTTCACCCACGCCCGAACCCATGCTACCGCCGATAAAACGAAAGTCCATAATGGCCAGCTCGATGGGCATACCTTCGATGGTGCCGTGACCAATGACAACCGCCTCGTTGAGCTGCGAGTTTTTGCGCTCATCATCCACCTTCTGCGCATAGACCTGCAAGGGGCTAACAAATTTGAGTGGGTCCGCCGCCGTGATCTCGCGGTCCGTCTCCACAAAGCTATCCGGGTCTACCAGCAGAGAGATGCGCTCATGGGCGGAGAGCTTGAAATGGAAGTTGCAGCGCGGGCATACTTTGAGATTCTTCTCCCAGTCACGTCCAACCAGCAGTTCTTTGCATTTCGGGCATTTGACTGCCAGATTTCCTCCAATGGGCAATCCGGGACCCAGTTTAGTTGTCTTTGCAGATGGCTGGGTCGACGGGGGATCAGCCTCTTTGACCATGAGATGTGCCTCCTTATTCATCCTGCGGGATGAGTGCAGTGACGAAACTTTGTGGTTCAAACGGTGCCAGATTTTCGACTTTCTCGCCGGTGCCGACAAACTTGATGGGGACGCCCAGATCATCGGCGACGGCGAAGGCGAAGCCTCCTTTCGCGGTGCTGTCCAGCTTGGTGATAATCACGCCGGTCAGCCCGATGTCTTCGGCAAATTTGCGCGCCTGTAGCAGCGCGTTCTGGCCAGTGGTGGCGTCAATGACGATTAATAGCTCATGGGGGCCATCAGGAATAAACTTCTGAATCACTTTATTAATCTTCTTTAATTCTTCCATCAGATTGTATTTCGTATGCAGGCGCCCTGCCGTATCGACGATCAAAACGTCGGCTCCGCGCGAGGTGGCGGCCTGAAGAGCGTCATAGACGACGGCCCCCGGATCAGAGCCTTGATTCTGGCTGATGACGGGAACGCCGATGCGCTCGCCCCATACTTTGAGCTGCTCGATGGCACCGGCGCGAAAGGTATCGGCGGCGGCCAGCACGACACGGTGTCCCTCGCGGGTGAGCCGGTAAGCCAGTTTGGCGATACTGGTGGTTTTGCCAGAGCCGTTGACGCCGATCACCAGAATGACGGTCAGGGGAGACTGTCGAGAGAAGTTGAGTTCTGCCGGTTTCCCCAATAGACTCGCCAGTTCCTGGCTCAGCGCGTTCTGGAGCTGTTTCGTGGTGCGCATATCCTCGGTTACCGCACGCTCATGCAGGCGTTCCATCAGCCATACAGTAGTGCCAGGTCCCACATCTGCGCTCAACAGGGCCTCCTCTAACTCATCCCACGTATCTTCAGTAATCAGTTTTTCTTGTTGCAATGTCTGGCCGCCCATCCGGTTAAAAAACTGGCGGGTGCGTTCCAGACTGGCTTTAAATGGATTAAAACGTTCAGGCATAACTTTCCTCCCTTCCCTGTTCGCCCATATACTATCACTTCCTGGCTTGCTATAGCAACATATCATAAGATGATAGACACGAACAGAAGGCAAAAGGAACAGCTCCCTTTGCCTTCTGCCCTTGCTCCATGCGGCCATTCGCAGTCCACGGCCCGGTTCTCACTTTCCATTGAGGGGAATGGAAAACTTACGAGCGGCTACCGCGATACGAATGGAGAGATCCGTCGCTGATCGGCTCATTGATGATGATATCGCCATTGCGGATCTTAATGTTGTACAGGCACGCGGGGTTTGTGCAAACCCAGGCCTTGTACTCGATGGAAGCTCCCTGGCTGCCAAAGTCCGAGAGCGGGACTAAATCACCTTCACTACACTTGCGGCACCGGGGAAACGCATTTTCCACGAAATCGCCTCCTTCCTTCCCTTCTGGAGGGTTGTACTCGCCAACACAACTCGCCGCCGTGTCCGCGCGGTGCAGGACCGGCGAAGAAGTTAGCCGGGGGGAGCCTCCGCCTCTGCATCCGCATCCCCACTCCGGGCAGCTACTGCCCAGACTACTGCAATCTTACCACAGATTGCCTCTGCTGTCAGCAAAGAAATGAAGTTTTTTTCATCTCTTTTGCCAGTATCCCTCACAATTCCCTGTTCCAGCTCAGCCTCATGGGAACCCACTACTGGCCCACCGCGGCCCCATCTGTGACTATTCATAGCCAGCCTGGCAATGTCTGCCGTATACTCTTAGCATAACAGGTGTTACAAGATACGTCAAGCGTTCAGTGACAGTTTTTTCATGTGTTTGTATGTTTCTTTTTACACCGCCTGCCTGTGGAATTTTCCCCACATCTGGAAATCTGTTCCCCTCCCTCAGGATAGGCCATACCAGCGGGAAATGAGCCAGGGCGCAGGCAAGCTGCGCCCTGACCCCCATTACCCATCCCGAACGGGTTTCTCATAGCATGCTGGCTCCCCGTCACAGGTCGACAGCGCAGGCCAGCCGCCAGCATACGGCATGCTATGAGTGGAACAACCCTTTAGAAACGAGCGGCAATGCCGATTGATACAGCGTGACGGGGTGTGTGCATCGGTGACGCGCAGCGATAAATGACGAACAAGAATGAGAGATACAGCCCGTTCTGCTTTCTGGCACGATTCTTGCTCCTTAAGAAAAGTGGGAAGCAATATCAGCGGAGACGGTTTTCCCGAACGTACTTGCGTTTGACCGAATAGCGGCTTCTATCAAGGATTGATATTAAGGAGAATGCTCATGGCGACAAAAAGAATGAGAGCTTCTATCGTCGATAGCGAAACGGCTGTACTACCAGGCAAGAAGCGGTATGCAAAACAGAGCATCTGTGACGAGGTCGAGCTGGACCTGGGCGCGAACATAGACATGGAGCTGGATTTTAACGACGAGTTCGAGGACGAGTTTGAGGAAGGCGAGCGGGAGGAATGCAGCACCCCTGCCATGGATGATTCGGTAAAGCTCTATCTCAAAGAAATTGGCGCCTTTCCCCTGCTGACTGCCGAGCAGGAACTGGCGCTGGGTGAGCGTATAGCGCGTGGCGACCAGCGCGCGCGGCAGAAACTGATTGAGGCCAATCTGCGCCTGGTGGTCAGTGTAGCGAAACGGTACTCCAACCAGGGGCTGTCGATGCAGGATATGATTCAGGAAGGCAATATTGGCCTGATGCGAGCGGTGCAAAAGTTTGATTACCGGCGTGGTTTCCGCTTCAGCACCTACGCGACGTGGTGGATTCGCCAGTCGATTACCCGCGCCATTGCCGAACACTCGCGTACCATCCATATTCCCGTCCATGTAGTGGAGGTGATCTACAGGATCAGGCGCGTGGCCCGTCGTATTTACCAGGAGCAGGGGACGGAGGCGCTGCCGGAACAGATTGCCGCCGAAGTCGGGTTGCCGAAAGAGAGGGTGCTGGAACTGCTCAGCGTGGCCGATCAACCTGTGTCGCTTGACGCTCCGGTGGCCGAAGACGAACTCTACCTGCTGGCCGATACGCTGGAAGATACGACCATGTCCCCTCCCATGGACCAGATTTCGCAGCGCATACAGCGCGAATACATCGAGCGGGCAATGACGACGCTGAACGAGCGCGAGCGCGACATCATCGAACTGCGCTACGGCCTCGCCGATGGCCGCTCCCTGACCCTTGATGAAATCAGCGCCCGCTACCGCCTGACGCGCGAGCGTATCCGCCAGATCGAAGTCAAAGCCCTGCGCAAACTGCGCTACCCCGACCGCTACACCAGCCCCGCCAACCTTCGTGAACTCGCACATGTATAGACAAAGCCGACGCCAACATGCCATGTCCACGATGGGTTCTCATGGCATGTCGGCGAGTCGTTTTTCGTCCTGGTTTTATGCTTCTGCTGCGACCCCACCCGCCTGGGCTTGCAGGTAGGCATGGATGAACTCGTCGATCTCGCCATTCAGATAGGCAGCGGTATCGCTGCTCTCGTAACCGGTGCGATGATCCTTCACGATATTGTAGGGGTGGATCGTCACCGAACGAATCTGGGTGCCGAAATCGGCCTGCACGTGTTCGCCTTTGAGCCGCGCGGCCTCCTCCTCGCGTTTCCGCTGCTCCAGTTCGTAGAGGCGCGCCCGCAACAGGCGCATGGCTACTTCGCGGTTCTGAATCTGCGAGCGTTCATTCTGGCAGGTGACGACGATGCCGGTTGGAATATGGCGGATACGTACCGCCGAATCGGTTTTGTTGACGTGCTGGCCGCCCGCGCCGGTCGAACGGTAGGTATCCACCTCGATATCTTCAGGGCGAATGGTGATCTCGATGGTATCTTCGATATCGGGCATGACCTCGACTTTGGCGAAGGAGGTATGCCGCCGGTGCGCAGCATCGAAGGGCGAGAGGCGGATCAGCCGGTGGGTACCGATCTCCGAGCGCAGGTAGCCATAGGCATAGCGCCCGCTGACGCCAACGGTGACGCTTTTGATACCAGCCTCTTCACCTTCCATATACTCATAGATTTCCGTGCGGAAGCCATGACTTTCGGCCCAGCGCAGGTACATACGCAGCAACATGGAGGCCCAGTCCTGCGCATCCACGCCGCCGCTACCGGCATGGACGCTGAGGATGGCATTGCGCGCGTCGTGTTCTCCGCTCAACATGAGAGCGAATTGTAACTGCTCGACCTCCTGCTCAACCTTTGTGAGGGATTGCGCAACCTCCGCTTGCATCTCCTCATCCGGCTCCTCCTCCAGCAATTGTGCCAGTCCGAGCAGATCATCGAGCTGTGCGGCGATATTCTCCCAGGTCGTGACCTCTTCGCGCAGGGCATTCAGTTGTTGCATCTGCGCCTGCGCGCGCCGGTTATCCGACCAGAAATCTTCCGCTATGCTCTCTTCTTCCAGTTTCTGGATATGTTCTCGTTTGTTCGCCAGGTCAAAGACGCACCATCGTCTTCTCGACGCGGTCTTGCAGGCGTTCGATTTGATTGGTTAGTTCACTCATGGGGCTTATTGTACCATGTTTTTGTATGCAGGCCAAGTAGCCCGCACGTGTCATGCTTCGCTCAGCATCTCGGTATTGTTCTTGAAAGGCTACCGATGCTTCGCTCCCGCTCAGCATGACATGTCCGTGTGCGTTCTCAGCTTTAGTTATGAAAGCTCATTACTTCCCGGCCCGGCGAAGCTTGTACCCGGCAGGGCGGCGCTGCCGACTGGCAAAAGCAGACGGCCCGTATTGCCTGGGGCTTCTGTCGAAATCACGCCGCTTCCCGCTTTCACGTCGCCTGGATGAAGCGGGGGATTCCGGCGCGGGGAAGTCTACCGCTTTTTGTGCGCTCTCCGGGCTGGATAGCGGCGTCGCTGCAAGGATTTCCCCGTCAATGGCGAGTCGCTGCACCGCTACGGTCTGCCCCAGACTGCGCGTCATGCGCTTCCATTGCGGCAGGTCTGCCGGGGCCAGCAGCGTGATCGCTTTGCCTTCGCGCCCCATTCTGCCGGTGCGACCGACGCGGTGCGTAAACAACTCGCTCGATTCTGGCAGCTCGTAATTGATGACCTGCGAGATGCCCTGAATGTCGAGGCCGCGCGCGGCCACGTTGGTAGCGAGCAGCGTCTGCACCTGCCCCTGGCGGAACGCGCTCAACGCCTCTTCTCGCGCACGCTGGCTTTTGTTGCCGTGCAATGTCGCTACCGTGAAGCCCAGTTTATTGAGCTGCTTCCCTAACTTCTCGACGCCGTGTTTTGTCCTGCCGAAGATGAGGCTGCTTTCCCCCTCGCTGGCGTGCAAGAGGGTGCAGAGAGCAGCAATTTTCTGCTCCTGCGGCACCTGATACGCGATCTGTTCAATCGTGCTTTGTGCAACCCCGCCGGTCGGGGTAATTTCGATTTTGACGGCCTCGCGGAAAAACCTTCGCTGGATTTTCGCGACCCAGTCGGGTATCGTGGCCGAGAAGAGGGCCATCTGCCGCGTTTCGGGCGTGCTTGCCAGTATTGTTTCAATTTCCGGGCCGAAGCCGCTATCCAGCATCTGGTCGGCCTCGTCCAGTACGCACAGGCGCAGTTGATCCAGCGCCAGCGTGCCGCGATCCAGATGGTCCTTCACGCGGCCCGGCGTGCCGACGACGATCTGCGCCCCGTAGCGCAGGGCCGCCAGTTGATTACCATAGGCGCGACCGCCGACCAGCAGCGCGGTCGAGAGCCGACGGCTGGCTGCCAGTTTGCTCAACACCATATTGACCTGAATCGCCAGTTCGCGTGTCGGCACCAGCACCAGCGCCTGCACCGCGCGCTGGTTTCTGCTTAAACGTTCCACCAGGGGAATGCCATAGGCCAGCGTCTTGCCCGACCCGGTAGCGGATTGCCCCACGACGTTCTGCCCGGCCAGCAGCGCCGGGATAGCCTCGGCCTGTACAGGCGTTGGCTCTACAATCTCCATACTTGCCAGAGCCGCCTGTGTCGCGGCTTGCAAGGGAAAATCCTGAAAAGTTGGCATGAAAAAAAGAATCCTTTCGGCCAATGCGCCCTTATGTGGGCGTGCTACAACTGCCCGCAGGCACAGCGCCCGCAGGAAGTACCAGAAGCAGGCCGTAAGGATACGGAAGCAAAGCCGCTCGCTGATATCAAATTAAGGAGAACATGCGTGCAGGAAGCGAGTAATCTATCGAGGATTGCTTCTATGCTCTTTAGCGTCTTTCCGGGGAACAGAATACAGAATCAATCTGTTCCACACCATGCAAACAGTTCCAACACACGCATTATACCGGCCCGCAAGCCTGTTGTCAAGCAAAGGCGCGGCGAATGACTTTCTGCCTATGCACCTTTCATCTCGCCAAAACAATCAGAATACGCTATAATCATGCTTGTGAACAGAAACAGTCTCTGGCGATCTGATAAAGAGAATAGAAGTTATCTATGGTAGAGCAAGTGCATACGGAACCAACATTCGCGGTCGCGACGCTGGGCTGCAAGGTCAATCAGGCTGATAGCGAGGCGATTAGCGAGCAGATGAGCGCGGCAGGCTTTGCGCAGCGCGACTTTAATGAGAAGGCCGATATCTATATCGTCAATACCTGCACCGTCACGCACCTGGGGGATCGCAGTTCGCGCCAGCTTATCAGCCAGGCACGGCGGCGATATCCAGACGCGCTACTGGTCGTGACCGGCTGTTACGCGGAACTGAACCCGCAGGCGGTGGCCGCGCTGCCCGGCGTGGATATGGTAGTGGGCAATAGCGGCAAAGGCTCGCTGGTGGAGGCTATTCAGCAGCAATGGCAGGCTGAAATAAGCCATAAAATCGGGGCCGAGGGGCAGGATATGCCTTCCACGCCGGTGCAGCATAGACGCGCGCTCCCTGTGTTGCCGCTCGACGTGCTGCACATTGGCAGTGACCGCTCGCTCGATTTCGTTGACGAAGAGCCACAGCCGGATAACCCGGCACGCCTTTCGCCATTTGCCATCTCAGGCGAGGCAGGGCAAAACCGGCTCGTCTCGCGCACTCGCGTGCAGATGAAGGTGCAGGACGGCTGCAATAATCGCTGCACGTATTGTATTGTTCCCTACGTGCGCGGCGAGTCGCGCAGCCGCAGTATCGCCTCTATTGTCGAGCATGTCAACCGCAAGGTGCGCGCCGGCTATCAGGAGATCGTGCTGACCGGCATTCACCTGGGCGATTACCACCCCGACGGCGAGAAGCAGCGCAACCTGGGCGACCTGATCGCTACTTTGCTGCGCGAAACGGACATCGCGCGCATCCGCGTCTCCTCGCTGGAGCCGGAAGATTTCCGGCTCGAATGGCTGGAACTGTGGGCTAACCCGCGTATGTGCCGCCACCTGCACCTCCCTATGCAGAGTGGCTCCGATGCGATTCTCAGACGAATGGCGCGCCGCTATACCAGCGCCCGTTACCGCACCATCGTCACCACCGCCAAACAGCTTGTACCCGGCATCGCCATCAGCACCGACATCATCACCGGCTTCCCCGGCGAAAGCGATGAAGATTTTGAGCGTACCTACCAGCTAGCCCGCGAACTCCAATTCGCGAAGGCGCACATCTTCCGCTTCTCCGCGCGCCAGGGAACAGCCGCCGCGCGCATGCGGGGTCAGATACGCGACGAGATCAAGAAGGCTCGCAGCGAGCGCCTGCTCGCGCTCAATGACGAACATAGCCGCCTCTTCCGCCAGCAATTTCTGGGCGAAACCGTGCAGGTGTTGCTCGAAGCGCGCAAGCACAACCGCTGGGAAGGGCTGACCGACAACTATCTGCGCGTCGAAATAGAGGATTTGCCCGAGGCTGAAACGCGCAACTGGCAAAACACGCTCGTCAAGGCGCGCCTGAACCATCTCATTGACGATGGCATCAGCGCCACCTTTGCCGGTTTTTGATCTATCCAGAGGACATCCTATGAAGCGCCTGCTCCCTCTCTCTTGCTTGCTCATCCTGCTTCTGGTCGGCTGTAACAGTTCCACGCCATCGCCTGCCGGACACAACTCCGGCAACACACCTCAGACAGTGGCAACAGGAAATTTTCAGGAGTATGCCCTGCCGCAGAAGAATAGCGGCTTGATGCGCCCGGCGCTTGACCACCAGGGGCGCATCTGGTTCGGGGAGATGGGAAAAAACTACCTTGCCGTCTTTGATCCGCGCACGAAGACATTTCAGCAGATCAGGCCGCCGCACGGGCTGGATGGCATCATGGGCATCGCAGTAGCCGCCGATGATACGATCTGGTTCGCCGAGCAGACGGCCAACTATATCGGCCACTACTTCCCCACAGGCGGCCAGTTTCGCATCTACCCCCTGCCCACGCTCGCGATGCCTGCCTCAACCAGCGCGCACAGCACTTCTTTGCTACCCGTCGCGCCCAACGATCTGGCGCTGGACGCGCACGGCAACGTCTGGTTCACCGAACTGAACGCCGATTCGCTGGCAATGCTTGACGTGCAGACAGGCAGAATCAAACAATTTCCGCTCTCCGCGACCAGAAGCGTACAGAAACTTTACCCCTATGGCATCACGGTCGACGCGCATAACATCGTCTGGTTCACCGAATCCAGCAACACACGCCTCGGTCGCCTTGATCCACAGACAGGTAAGATTAACTACTTCACGCCGCCTGCTGCAAGCGGCCCCCTGATGGAAGTCACGAGCGATGCGCAGGGTACTATCTGGATAACGTCATTTTCGTCGGGCCTGCTGCTCAGCTTCAACCCTCGTACTGACACCTTCAAATCCTATCATGCCACCATCAAAGGAGAGGGCGCGGGCGGCATCTATGGCGTGATAGCGACTACCGATGGTGAGGTATGGATCGCTCTCACCTCGGAAAACGCCATTGCGCGACTGGATGTCGCCGCCAATCGCTTCACCTTCTACCCCATTCCCACACAGGCCAGTCTGCCCTTCGGCCTCGTTATGGCGCCCAATCATGCCATCTGGTTTACCGAAGCGGGCAGTGATAAGATTGGCATGCTACAGCCCTGATATGCCTATTTCTTCTGTCGCTCGGCAAGCTCTTTGACGCGCTGCACATGGTCTTTATGGCAGACAACGGTGACATCGTCCATCTCGACGATCACCACGTCTTCGAGACCGATGGTGTAGACCTTGCGGCCGGTGTTGTTGTAGACGAACATGTTCCGGCTGCCGAGGTCGTAATGGGGACCAAAGGCTCCCACGCCCTGCTCGTTAGCCGGGAAGAGCGCGCCGTACTGCTCCCAGTTACCCACGTCATTCCAGCCGAGGTCAACGGGGATCACGACCAGGTTGCTCGTCTTTTCCAGCACACCGTAGTCGATGGTGATGGGTGAAATGGTGGGCCAGACTTCATTCAGGATGGTCTGCTCCTCCGGCGTTCCCTGCGCGTCGATGATCTGGTCGAGCTTTTTGCTCAGTTCGGGCAGGTGAATGCGCAGTTCGTTGAGGATGGTTTCGACCTTCCAGATAAACATGCCGCTATTCCACACGTAGCGGCCATCGAGCAGATAGCCCTCTGCCGTCGCCAGGTTGGGCTTCTCCACGAAGCGTTCGGCGCGGTAGGCGCGATGGTCATGACCCTCATGCACTTCTCCGGCGAAGCGAATGTAGCCATAGCCGGTCTCAGGCGCGGTGGGCTTGATGCCGAGCGTAACAAGATAGCCCTGCTCGGCCAGTTCGTAGGCCAGGTACAGCGCCTGTGTCAGCGCCTCTACCTTCGTGATAACATGATCGGCATGAAACGAACCCATGATCGCCTCCGGGTCGCTACGGGCAATGGTGGCGGCCACCCAGCCAATGGCGGGTGCAGTGCCGCGCCCCATCGGCTCGCCCAGGATATGCGTGCGCAGCACCGAGGGCAGGTGTTCATGCACAAGCTCGGCCATGCTGCGTCCGGTGACCACCCACGCCTGCTCAGGGGAAATAAGCGGCTCTACCCGCGCCAGCGTCTCCTGTATCATACTGTTGCCGCCGGGCAGCGGCAGAAATTGCTTGGGAAAATCTGGGGTACTCAGCGGCCACAGGCGCGTCCCACTTCCACCTGCCAGAATGACCGCGTTAAAATGTTTCATACCTTGCACTCCTCATCACATTGTTTATTCAGTATTGTTCTTGCTGTATTGCTCTGTACTATCCACAGGCCCAACCTGCGCTATCGCTGGTTTCTTGATGGAAGGATTTTATAGTGTTCCGCCTGCTGTGTCAAATTTCCGGGCATTCTGGCATTCTATTTACCCGTATGAGTAGTAGGATTGAGCTGCAGGGCGACCAGCAGGGTCGCCCCTGCCTTCGCCAGCTCGCTCCAGGCAGGGGAACCGCGCTATAGGAAACATGTGCTGAATTCTCACCAATCCTCTAGCCGAATACCCTGAGATATGATATGCTTGACAGGCAAAAGGATGCTCTGCCGTTGTTATACGGGTGAGCGAAAAACGCTCTTTCTGGCTTCAGCGAAGGCAGAGTAAGCAACTATTTGAGACATATACGCTGCATGCTTCGTCATGAATAGCATGAAGATAGACCAATAGATAGAACGTATAGAGTAAGCATGGGAAACGACGGACAACTACCACAGCAGCCACAGCAACCAGGGCAAACAGGACAGCCGGGCTACTATGGTTGGCAATACGACCAGGACGCGGAGGCCACGCCGGATGGGCCAGGGCAGCACATGCACCCACAACAGGTACCCCCCATCTACCCACCCGGACAACAGCCGCCCCCGGGTTACCTCCCGGGCTATCCAGCGCACGCTTATTCCGATCAAGGGCAGCCGGGACCGATGGGAGCGCAGCAACGACCGCCGCTGCATTCCCGCTATCAAGAGCCTGTACAGGATATGGGATCATCGCTGGGCTACACACAGGGCATGGAATTCCAGTATTTCGACGCGCCACAGCCCTCGCAGGCTCTACCCATCCTGCGGCAGCAACGCCTGCAACAATTACGAGAAGAGCGCATGCGCCGACAGCAGCGGCGTATGGTACCCGACGTCACCTCGGTGATAGAGCGCAAAGGCCAGCAGCAAAAATCGCCCCCGGCTGCTCCACCCGCGCCGCCACAGGGAGCGCCGGGCCGGGGGCCAAACGCTCAGCCCTCCATGTTTGCGCCCCCACAGATACCACAGGCACAGATATCTCCGGCAGTGGCAATGCCGCCGGTGGAGATCTCGCCATCACTCGCGCGCCCGGCCTTCGCGCCAACACAGGCCCCTGCGCAACTCAGCCCTGCCGGGCTGGAATCGGCCCAGAAACCCTCACAGGATACCGGCATGATCCAGCGAGCGCGTATAGGTCGGGCTACCATGATTCTGACCGGCGCGTTCGTTGCCAGCCGCGTTCTTGGCCTCGTGCGCACCTCGATGTTCGCCTTTGTCTTTGGCACCAGTTCGTTCTCCGATGCCTACCTGCAGGCTTTTCTCATTCCCGATTTCATCTTTAATATCGTCGCGGGCGGCGCGCTCAGTTCGGCCTTCATCCCCGTTTTCACGAACTATATGGTCGGCAAACAGGATGAAAAGACGGCCTGGCATATCGCCAGCGCGGCTCTGAACCTCGCTATCAGCGTGATGATCGGGCTGGCTGCTCTTGCCATTATCTTCGCGGGCCAGCTTGTGCCGATTTATAATCACGGGGTACCGGCCTCAGAAATAAGCCTGATTATCGCGCTTACTCGCATTATGCTCCTGCAATCGGTCATTCTCGGCGGCGGCGTCATCGTCAACTCTGTCTTGAACGCCAAACAGGATTTCTTGCTCCCTGCCATTGGTACGGTGCTGTATAACGTGGGCCTCATCATTGGCCTGCTGCCAGGCGTGGTGCTGGCATTTCATGGCAGCCGCAATGATACCTTCGATGTCTATGCCGCCAGCTGGGGCGTGGTGCTGGGCGCGTTCTTACAGGTCGCGGTGCAAATCCCTGGCCTCGTCAAAGTTGGCATGAAATACAAACTCACCTTTGACTGGCGTCATCCCGGCGTCATCCAGATCGCCCGGCAGATGCTGCCGCGTATCCTCAACGCCGGCATGCTCTACTTCTCCACCTTTGTTGACCGCAGCCTGATCCTTTTACTCATCGTTGTGGTAGGAGAGCAGGCGGCCAATGGCCTCATCACACGCTATTATCAAGCATTTCAACTGGTACTGCTGCCGCTTGGTATCTTTGGCATGGCCGTTTCAACCGCCGCTTTCCCGACGCTGGCCGAGAATGTCGCTCGCGGGCGCTTTGACCGCGTGCGCGGCACCATTCTGGAAACGCTGAGAAGCATTCTCTTCATGTCAGTTCCCTCAAGCGTGGGACTGATTATCCTGGGCCTGCCGGTCATTCAGGTCGTACTCGAACACGGAGCATACACCCTGATGGATGCGCAATCAACCACAGTCCCGCTAGGCTTCTTTGCTCTGGGCCTGGCCGGTCTGGCCGCCGTTGAGATTCTTACACGCTCGTTCTATGCCCTGCGCGATAGCGTCACACCCGTCGTTGTCAGCATTGCACAATTCCTCTTCAAGATCGCGCTGGCTCTGATCTTGATTGATTTCTCCGTACTCGGCTCGACGCCAGATGCAAAAGGCGCTTTAGGCATGGGTATGCTGGCACTCTCAACCTCGATTGCGGCGCTACTGGAAGCTGCCGTCCTGCTCTGGCTGCTCCACCAGCGCATACGCAACCTGGAAGAGCGACCGCAGGGGCTGGAACTGCGCGGGCTGGCCTTCTTCACCGGGCGTATTCTGCTGGCTTCGCTGGCGATGGGCGTGGTGATCTTACTTGTTCGCTTCGTACTGGATATGATTCTCGTCACTACAAGCGCCCAGGCGCTGGGCCTCGGCGGCACGTTACTCGCCTTTATCAAGCTGCTGATCGAAATTTTTGCCGGTTTCATCGTCTACATGCGCGTGGCTCACATGCTCGGTATCGAAGAACTTGGCCCGGTGAAGCGCGTGCTGAATCGGCTGAAACTCTCATGGATATAGTACAGAAAGATTATGGCTATATGAAAACTGTTCGCCTTTCCATCATCGGCTTTGGTACCGTCGGGCAGGGGCTGGCGGAGTTGCTTGCGCGCAAAGAGACGCTGCTCAAGCGTGATTATGGGCTTGATATCAGGCTTGTCAGTGTGGCGAACGCGCGGCACGGCTTCATCTATCGTGATGAGGGATTGGATATCCCGACGCTGCTGGAACTGGTCGCAAACAGGCGACCGCTCGCGGAGTATCCGGCAGCCTTTCACTGGCACAGCGCGCTGCAAGGATTGCAGGTAACCGGCGGCGATGTGCTGGCCGAGGCCACCGGCACTAACCTGCGCGACGCGGAGCCAGGAATCAGCCACATACGCGCGGCGCTGAGCGAGGGCATGCACGTTATCACAGCTAATAAGGGGCCAGCCGCATTATACGCGCGAGAACTCTTCGCGCTGGCGCGGGAACACGGTGTGCAACTGCGGCTCGAATCCACGGTCATGGCGGGGACGCCCGTTATCAGCACCCTGCGCACCGGCCTGGCGGGAGCGCAGGTGCAGGCCATACGCGCCATCCTGAACGGGACCACCAACTATATTCTGAGCGCGATGGCCGCCGGGCGCGAGTATGCCGAGGTGCTGGCCGAGGCGCAGTCACAGGGCTACGCCGAAGCTGATCCCACCGCCGATGTCGAGGGCTACGATGCCGTCGCCAAAACGCTTATCCTGGCGGCGCTGGCCTTCGGTCGCTCCCTGCGGCCAGAGCAGGTCACGCGGCAGGGCATCACCGCTCTCACAAAAGAGCAGATGCAGCAAGCGAGAGAACAGGGGAAACGTATCAAGCTCGTTGCCTCCCTGCGCCTGCTATCAGAACCTGGCGCCAGCAGCCAGGAAGCGTCCTTAGAAGCGCGAGTCGAACCCACAGAGCTGCCGGAAAGCGACCCGCTGGCCCGCGTCGACGGCATCCTCAACGCCATCTCCATCCAGACCGATACCCTGCCAGAAGCCACCATTATCGGGCCGGGCGCCGGTCGCATCCAGACCGGGCAGGGCTTGCTGGCCGACCTGATCGCGGTGGCGGGTACAATGTGATCGAATCAGTTTCCAGGCGTCGCAGGTTCCGTTCCCCGGCCACCCATCGCCGCAGGCCACCGGCAAGGGGGTAGCCCTCATAGGCGTTCACTTAAGCCCGTGCGAGCGCCAGGCAGGCCAGCCGCCAGGGGTGGCCCTACTCTAGATGCGGCGTTCGTGCCGCCTGTGGAGCCGCGTCTAGAGCAGGGCCACCCCTGGCGGGGCCTGCGGCGGCCTGAAGTGAACGCCTATGGGGCCATCCCTTGCCGGTGGCCTGTGGAACTCTTCGGGCTTCAGTTCGCCATCTAAGGCAGCTTTGGCGGGATATTACCTTCTGCCTGTTCGCCTTTCTCTTTGTTCTCCAGGATATCGCCTTCTTTGAAGAGAATTTTCTGCGCGGCGACGCGCCATTTGGGAACTCTGCGCAGCAGCCATTCCAGGTCCATTGAGAAGTGTAAGAACTCTTCCTGCTGCGCATCTTCCATGATACGCTTCGCGGTCTCGTCCTTCTCAATCGAAATACGCTGCTGGTACCAGTCTATCGCATCGGCTTCTTCAATCATTGAGGCAATCATGCGGGCAAACGTGCGTGTCTCCTCTGAAAGCTCATTTGCAGGCTCGTGATACTGCTCAAACCCTGACATTACTCTTCCTTTCCATATGCTGTTATCTGTATTCTCATCATCATAAGCGCAACCACTGCGCTTACTACCAATTAAAACTATAGGCCAGGAAAAGGAAGATATCAAACAGAGCTACTGGTCAGGAAGTATGTAAGAGAAAAGTACAAAAATGACCGGATTGGCAAATGAGAGAGGACAGACCGTGCTTCTACGGCGTGTCTGACGGCCTCTTTTCGGGCAGCATAAACTGCCTGCGTGTCTGCTGGCCGGTTGCCTGTGAAGCTTGAGGCAAGCCGTTGTCTTGCGACGCGGCAGTGGGAGGTATAGCAAAGGGTACGGTTGACATTCCACCGCCAGATACTTCACTGGAAGCGGGTAGCTGCGGCATCTCGCCTGTATACTTGCGTACAGAAGAGAGCAAACCCGTATCCCGCTTCCCGTTTGTGCCACTATGTACGGCAGGAAGGGAGAGAGACGGCTGCTGAACTATCCAGCCATCATGACCCGTATCCTGTATCCGATTCGATGGGAGTGGCGCAGGCGGCACGATTCCCGTCGACGGCGCAGAGGTGAAGGCATTGAGTGTTGGAAGAGCCAGGGGTGTGGCGGCCCGCGCTGCCCTCTTTCTTGCTCTGCGCCGCCACAATAGAAGGATAGGGATAGCGGCCAGCAAGACAACGACTACCCCTCCGATCAATGCCACCGTCAATTTGTTGTCGCTCTGTCCGCTGCCCGGAGAGGATGTTTGAGCTACCGGCGTGGACTTTGTGCTGCCGGTTGGCGTCAAAGCTTGCGGCTGCGCGCCGAGACTGGCAGCGGTGGCCGTCGCGGTCGGCGTCACTTTCTTCGTCGGGGTTGGCGTTGGCGTCTTGCCCGCCGTCGGAGTGGCCGTTGGCGCCGCTACGGAACCGCTATTCCAGTAGAAGTCGGTGCGATCCTCACTGTTAACGGGAACGCCGTTGACCCAGTCGACCTCAAGGAACATTCTGGTATCGGAGAGCGTCGCCAGATTGGTGACCACTTTATTCGTCGTGGTATCAATAATCGAACCGGAGTTGCCGACGAAGAGGTAGCGGCCATCCAGGCTCTGCTCCAGCCAGCCCTCTTTTGTGCAATCAATACTGCACGGCGACTCGGTGCCGCTGATGGGAGAGATGGGGATACTGGCCGTCATGGTCGGGGCGCTGTTGGGCAGGCCGCTAACATTGAAAACATGGACATAACTGTTGGGCATGTCCACCACATAGACAGTTCTGCCGTCCGGGGAGAGCGAGATGCCATGACTGGGGGTGACATACTGACTATCGAAGCCAGGAGGAAGCTTGAAGCCGGGAGCCGAGACATTATACAGTACCTGCCCCGTTTGCAAGTTGCCAACGCCGAAGCCAATCAGCCCGTTTTCGGTGGCATAAGCCAGCGTGCCACTTTGATTGACGACAAAGGGACGAATGGCATGGGTAAAAGGCTGCACCTTGCGCACAATCTGCCCACTGGCCGTACTCGCTACCCACAGCACATTGCTATTGACGCCCTCCATATAGACATACTGCCCGTTGGCGCTCATATCCGTATCATGCGGCGCCACACCACTGGCCGTCAGAATAGCGCCCGTGACCTGCCCCGTAGCGGTATTGATAATGTGCCACGTGCCATCACTGGCCGCTGAGCCATCCGGCATGTAGATCGTCCTGCCATCCGGCGTGATCGCCATACTATCCACGCCGAAGTTGTAGTTCTGCCTGTAGACAATCGTTTGCGTCACCAGATTATATTTGATCAACTGCCCGGTGCCGTTTGCGCCGCCATTGCCGCCATTGCTGAGATAAAGCATCCCGCTATGCGGATCGAAGACCACCCCACGCACATTCGTGGTGGGCAGCGCAACGCTCTGCACAGGAGCAAAGTTGTTATCGATATCGTAGACATTCATAGAGCCATTGGGAAAATCATAAAAGTAGTGATGGCTGCCGTTTACGGTACTGCGGGATGCCTGAGCAACATGATAAGGGGGAAGGAGCAACAAAGGTATTGTGGCTATAAGAAATAGCATGGGATAGATCAGCAAGCATCTCTTCAGCATGTTATGTACCATACCCATAACAACTCCCGCAAATAGATCAGACAGGAGAAACGCTATCTATTTCCTCCCTTCTGATACTGGTCGATTCGGAGAGACCGGAAAGCAGAACGCTGCATACATCTATAGCGACGTAGCAATGATGCACGGGTAACAGGGAGGAATCGATTTGCAAAACGGCGTCGATCTCAAGAGGTAAGCCTGTGAAATTTCGCGTTCGCAAAAGATTCCCTGACAAGATGGAAGATTTACTGCAAACAACGGGCCAGAAGATAGATGTGACTGCAGCAAACAGAGCCTTGACGGTACATGCCCATTGCGATAAGCTGTGGATAAAAGAGACAATTGAGCGATGGGAAAGAGAGGCATGATATGCCCGAAAAATCTGTCCGTCTGGCGGCAGGGCCGGGCTTCTACGGGGATTCCTGGCGACCCGTCAAAGCCAGCATCGAGCGGGGCAACGTGCAGTACGTCTGCTCGGATCACCTGGCCGAGTTGACGCTGGCTATCCTGCAAAAGAACCGCCAGCGCGACCCCAGGCTGGGCTACACGCAGGACCTTGTGCCGATGCTGGCCGATCTGCTGCCCCTGGCCGTAGAGCGCGGCGTCAGATTCGTGCTGAACGCGGGTGGGCTGAACCCGATGGCGGCTCGTGAGGCTCTGCTTTCCCTCCTGCGCAAGTTTGGCTTCAAGCTCAAAGTCGGCGTTGTGCTTGGTGATGCCGTGCTGGAACGGCTCGACGACCTGCAGGCGGCGGGGGCATCGCTGGCGCACATGGATACCGGCGCGGATATCGCTACCGTGCGCGAGCGGCTGCTCTTCGCCAGCGCGTATCTGGGGGCGCGCCCGCTGGTCGAGGCGCTGGACGCGGGCGCGGATATCGTGCTGACGGGGCGCGTGGCCGATGCCGCCCTCTTCCTGGCCCCCATCGTACACGAGCTTGGCTGGCGGTGGGACGACTGGAACAGGCTGGCGCAGGGTACCATCGTCGGCCACCTGCTGGAATGCAGCGCGCAGGCCACCGGTGGCAACTTCGGTGGCGACTGGCGCTCCATTCCCGACATGGCGCATATCGGCTATCCCATCGCCGAGGTGTGGGAAAGCGGCGAGGCCGTTATCAGCAAAGCGCCGGGAACGGGCGGTCGTGTCAACTTCGACACGCTGCGTGAGCAACTGCTTTACGAAGTCCATGACCCCGCGCACTACCTGACCCCCGATGTCGACGTGGATATGACCACCCTGCACATGCAGGAGACTGGTCCCGACGAGGTGCGCATCGCGGGCGCAAGCGGGCGACCCGCGCCGCAGACGCTCAAGATCGTGGCGGGCTACGAAGATGGCTACATGGGTCAGGCCATCATCGGCTATGCCTGGCCCGACGCGCTGGCAAAGGCGCAACTGGCGGCGCAGATCATCACGCAGCAGATGGCCGAAACGGGGCTGAAGTGCGAAGAGACCATCATCGAATACCAGGGCTTCAACTCCATTCACGGCCCGCTCTCTGACCCCACACACGTCGATGATCTCAACGAGGTCTACCTGCGCATTGCCGTGCGCTGCATGGATCGTAGAGAGGCGGCAAAGCTTGGTCGGCTCGTGCCGCCGCTGGGGTTGAGCGGCCCGCCGTTCATCGGCGGCGTCGGAGGGATGATCGAGCCGCGCGCTCTGCTCGGCATCTGGCCGACACTGGCCCCGCGCCACATCATCGAAGAGTATGTGCGCGTCAGCGTGGAGGAAGCATGAAAAGACAACTGGTAGAGCTTGTGCATGCGCGTTCCGGCGACAAGGGCGACAAGGCCAACATCGCCATCTTCGCCCCCGATCGCCAGACCTACGATCTCTTGCTGCGCGAGGTAACGGCGGAGCGTGTGCGCGCCCATTTCGCGGACATCATCAATGGCCCCGTCGAACGCTTCGAGGTTCCCAACATCCTCGCGCTCAACTTCGTGCTGCACGGCGCGCTCAACGGCGGCGCATCCCGCTCGCTGCGCAGCGACTCACTGGGCAAATCGTTCTCCTCGGCCCTTCTACGCATGGAGATCGACGTGCCGTGACAACAATGTGAAGCAGCGCGAACGGTGCGCTCAGCACGCACCCTGCTTTTTCACTGCTCGTCCTGTCCTGCCGGGCAGCGCACGACAATGACGCTGATATTCTCAACCCCGCCATAGTTGAGCGCCCGCTGCACCAGCGTACCGCTCAACTGTGTGGGATGCTGGCCCGGCGTGGCGAGAATGTGCGCTAACTCAGCATCGCATACCATTCCCCACAACCCACGAGAGCAGAGCATGAGGATATCACCGGCCTGCATATTCACCGTAAAGAGATCGACTTCTACCAGCGCCTGCCTGCCAAGATAGCGTTCGAGGATGCCTTGCCGCGCGGCTGTATGTTTGCCCTGGGCGCTGACTGCCAGGCCCCCTATGGCTGCGGTGGTATGATCTTGCGTCACCTGCAAAAGCCCCTGCCTCTGTCGATAGACGTAGGCGCGACTGTTTCCCACACTGGCAATAGAGACGATAGAGCCGAGCAGGAGCGCGGCAGTGATACTTGCGCCTGTTTTGCGCTCCGGCAGTTCCCTGTTGCGTTGGTAGACGGCCAGATTGGCGCCCAGCACGCTCTCTTTGAGGAGATCGGTACACACACTTTCCGTGCCGTCCACCATAGCAGGCACCATGACGGCGCAGAGCGTGGAGATCGCCAGACGGCTGGCCTCATGTCCAACCCCGGCGCTTCCCATGCCATCTGCGACGACGAAGAGACCAATCTGTTGCAGGCCCTCTCCGGCGGTGCGCGTGCCATGAATCTCGAAGAGCGCATCCTCGTTTGGCGCGTCCTTTCTGTGAAAGCCGGAGTGCAACCCCACGCCAACCTCAAGCCCGGCAGGTTTTTCCTGTATCTGTGCCAGTTCCATCTCAGGAAAAATGCCATCCTCATTGTCATCCGGGAACGGCACGAGGCGCAGTTGCCCCCGGGCCAGAGATGCATGCCGCGCGACCGCTCCAACTGCTCCTGCTGCCCTGGCTATTTCCATCGGCACAGAAGCGCCTCCTGCAGCGACATGATGCATCCCACCGGTCGCCATCTGCTCCGCCGGTCGCTCTGCCGCGCGCAACTCTTGTTCATACATATCATTACAACCTGTCTTATGATACCTGATACGTCTTCACCGACTCTCTTCAGGGAAAAAAGGGGAAGGGTCCGGGGATGATCCGGCACCCGGACCCCTGCGCCCCTCTACTCGAAAAATGGGTCGATATGGGAAAAGAGAGGGTCGGAACTCACTCCCATACCTTATAGTGAAAGTATAGAGGATTGAGGGGGCAAGAGGTGGCGTTCTGGGCGCAAATTAGTAGTGTGTCATCACCCGAATGCAGAGAAGCGAGCGGGTAAATTGCGTTGAATTGACATAAAATATGGGACAAACATCACGATTTTCGTGGATGTTTTATTTTGCCAGCCCTACCGGCCAGCCAGCGCGCCGCAGGCCACCCCCGCTACGCCACCGCCCGCCGTCCCGCAGGCCTGCGCGCCGCAAGCCCCCGTTGCCAGCGCCGCGCAGGCCTGTAACGGGACGGGAGCGGCGGGACGGGGGGCCTGTGGGGCAACCTGGGCGACGAGGCTCAATCAACGGCGGAGGAGCTTCCGTGCTTCCTGTTCAACGGAGATCAGTTCGTAGCGGCTCGCCTCCTCCATGACCTGGTTGAGCAGGGGTTGCGCTTTTTCGGCTCTTGCCAGGAGCTGGTAGGTTTCGGCGAGGGCGAGCAGGGCGCGGGTGCGGGTTTCAGCTTCCAGACCGGCGAGGTTGAGCGCGCGCTGCAGGTGCTTTTGCGCGTGAGCTAACAGCCTCGTGCGTCTCTTTGCCTGTTTGCCGGAACAGAGCCGGGCCTGGGCGATGCGCAGGCTTGCCAGCGCCAGCAGGGCCAGGCCAATGCAAGGAGCGTTGTGCATGGCGCGGCCAATGTGGAAGGCGCGCGCGGAGCAGATCGCCGCCTCGTCGAGCCTGCCCTGCGCCTGCAACACGGCAGCCAGACAGGCGTTCCAGCGGCTCATATACTCGCGATCGTTGAAGCCCTCGGTCAGCGTCAGGGCCTTTTTATACCACTGCTCGGCCTGCGGGAAGTCGCCGGAGATGGCGGCAAGTTCGCCCAGGTTGCTGAAGACGACAGAGGAGAGCGGAGCGTCACCCAGCCGCCCGGCAAGGTCAAGGGCGCGATGCAAGAAGGAGAGGGCAAGTTCGAACTCGCCCTTTTTGAGATGGATATAGCCGAGATTACACGAAACGTGGGCGATGCCGCGCTTCTGGTCATACTGTTCGTAGATCGCCAGCGCGTGTTTCAGGTAGCTCAGAGCCTCTCCCCGCTTACCTGCGCCCATGGCAATGTTGCCCAGCAGAGTGTAGATGCGGCCAGGCTCAACCGGGTCGCCGACGAGAATGCGCTGGATGCGCGTCAAACGGGAGACAGACTGCAAGGACGGTGTCATATTCTTTTCACGTTCGCGCTCGAAGAGGTGCAGCGCCTCCAGAGCCGCCTGCTTCGCCTCCTCGTAACGACCCTCCTGCCAGTAGTGGCTGCCCTGCTGATAGCGCAGCTTTGCCCATGCCGGGCCGTCCTGCACATTCGCCTCGCGCAACACCTGTTCGCTGCGTTCCGAACATTCTCTGACCCGCGCCTGGTCTCCCGTGTAGCGCCAGGTGCGCTCGATTTCGCCCCATAGTAGCGAACGCACCTGCGCTTCGTAGCGAGTATCGGCGGCGGGATAGCGATGGCGCAGCGTTAACATGCGCTCATAGAGGCCGCGCCCCTCCTCGAAATTGCCCAGGATCATCACACACTCGGCGAGCCGTTCCAGCAGGGAGATAAAATGGGCCGCCTCGCCCTGCCAGTCGTTTTCCTGCGCCGCTCCGCCCGGCGCCTTGTGTGCCTCTTCCATCGCTTCGACTGCCTGCCGGTAGTAGCG
Source organism: Chloroflexota bacterium (assembly GCA_902810755.1). Next base: position 15,901 of record CADDYT010000036.1, on the reverse strand, counting down.
TTCTGCCTCACTGTAGACCGAGAACAGGTAGGCGCGATCACCGGCCATTTCCGCGTAGAAGGCAATCAGCGCGGGTTCCGCCCGACCCTGTAGCAGGTGATGAGTGATGGTCGCGGCCACCTCTTCCTGCCGCCCGGCGTGCATCTCGCGCAGGACATCCGCTGCCCGACGATGCAACCGCACGCGCCGGGTCAATGAGATACTCTCGTAGAGATGGCTGACCAGCAGGGGATGCCAGAAGTGGTAGGAAATATGCGCGCCTGTTCCCTCCTCTGTCAGCACGCCCGCCTGCAGCGCCTCGTCCAGCACATCCAGCAGCGCGTCCTCGTCCACCGGCTCGCCGGAACGTTCCAGGCCCAGCGCGCTGATGAGCGGAAACTCGAAGGAGCCGCCCAGAATGGCGGCGTTGCCCAGCAGCAGGCGGCAGAGGTCGCTGAGTCGGCTCAGGCGATGGTCGAGCGCGGCGGTGATCGTTCTCGGCAGCGTCGGCGGCGTTGTGCGCGCCAGTTCCTCCGCAAAGAATGGGTTGCCGGCGGCGCGATCCTGAATGTGACGCAACATCGTCTCCGGCAAGTTGGGGGTGTATGAAACCAGCGTCCCGATCTGCTCGCTGGTCAGGGGGGCAATATCCAGCGCCATGACCGCATGCTCGCGCAACATTTCTGCAATCAGCTGGCGCAGCGGCGAATCGTTGTCTGCGAGTTCATTTTCGCGGCACGTTGCGATGAGCAGGATGGGGCGGGTATGGATGCGGCGCGCCATGTGGGCCAGCAACTGGCAACTGCCGCCATCGGCCCACTGCACATCATCCAGCACGATGACCAGCGGTGTGGTTTCACTGGCAGTTGCGAGCAGTTGATAGACGGCATCCCAGAGGCGAGACTGTTCCTGCTCCAGCGAGAGACGGGAGAGAGCCAGGGGGGTCGGGGAACCGCTTCGAGCTGTCTCCAGCTCAGGTAACAATGCGGCCAGCGACTGGTAGAGCGAAGGCTGGTTACTGATCTCTTCTTCCTGCCACACCCCCTGATCGAGGGCCTTGCGCAGCACCTCTGTCCACAGCCGGTAGGGAATGCCCCGCTCCTGCGCGTAGACGCGGCCCCAGAGGACGGTGCAGCCCCGGCGTTGGGCCTCGCGGCTCACCTCCTCGGCCAGGCGCGTCTTGCCGATACCCGCCTCTCCCATCAACACGACACACTGTGCTGCGCGCTGTGTGTCCAGCGGGATGTCCGGTGTGCCATACCGCTCCCGCGCCTGTGCATATCGCTCCACCTGATACAGCATCCTGCGCAGCGTCTCCAACTCCCGTTCGCGCCCCACCAGCGGACTTTGATGCGTGCGCCCTATCTGCAATCCCTCTCCGCTCCTGTGATCATGATTCGCCGCAGATGGCTCACCGGTTGCAAACAGGGACGTAACAGGCGGAGATGGAAATATGGTGGGCGTGTTGCCAGGGTGGAGACCAGCTCTGCCCCTACCAACCATGTCTGAATCCCCACCGTCGTTTGTTGGGGCGGAGTCGGCCTCCACCCTGGCGCTCACATCCTCCTTCTTTCCGGTTCGGCCATTCTCGTCCCCGGTTTCGTTATCTGCGGTTTCAACCTCGCGCAGGATGGAGTCATCGCCGCGCAGGACAGCTTCGTAGAGGGCGCGGGTGCGCTCGGAAGGGACGCTGTCGTACTCGCGTTGCAGCAACTCGGCCAGACGCTGGTAGGCGCGCAGGGCTTCGCCGCGCCGTTGTGAGCGGGCGAGCGCAAGAATGAGCAGTTGCACGGCGGCTTCGTTCAGGGGATCATGGGTCAGCAGGAGATTGAGCGTGTCAATGGCGGCGGGGATGGCTCGCTGAGCGATGCGCAGTTCCACGAGGTCGAGCAGGAGCGCGATCCATCGGCTTTGTAGCGCGCGCCGCCGACTGATGACGACACGCAGATGGCGTTCTTCGGGCAGAAAGTCGCCAAAATAGAGTCGGGCTGCCTCTTCCAGCAGCGCGCGTCTCTCATCAAGAGAGCCAGTTTGCGTGCGCGCCGCCAGATATTCAAAGGCGTCGGCATCGACCCACACCCGCGCCTGCTCCGCCAGGAACAATGACTCCCCTTCGCTGCGCAACAGCGTCAGGCCGGGATGATCGCTGCGTCCGCGTGCCGGGCGCGTGGCTGCGAGCAACAGGTTCAACGCCTCGACGCACCTGTCCAGTTGCTCGTTGGCCGTCTCCAGATCGAGGTCAGGCCAGAGGAGAGCGATGGCGTGGCGGCGGCGCACCGAGCGCGCCGGGCTGCTGACCAGATAGCCCAGCAGGGTACGTATGGCCTGCTCCTGCCAGGCGGGATCGGTAACGGGCAACCACTGCTGCCCGCGACGGCGTTCCAGGCGAAATTGCCCCAGCGTGAAGAGACGGACAGAGGCATGGTTGAGTCCGGTCGAAGTGAGCATCAGCGTCGTTGACAGGGCGCCATTCTCCTGCGCCTGCCCGCTCTCCACCAGCGCCTGCGCCTCCAGCGGCAGCTGTTTGCCGATATAGGTGCGCGTGGTGATGCCATTCTCCGTGCGGTAGGCATACCAGTAGGGGCCATGCCCGATCCCCTCACGGCACTTGCGACAGCGTGGCTTGCCACAGCGGGCGATCTGCTGGCGATAGACAACCTTGCCGTCATTCATCGCACTGCTCTCTTCCTCGATCCCATACAGAGATGCCTGCAAGAATTCAGGTTCCTGATACTTCGCCTCCCCTGCGTTCCGCTGAGTCTCGCACAACTCTTACACAACCATACCGGGTACGATTTATTATAGCCTATGCGTCAACTTTTAGCCGATCCTTGCTCAGTATCCCTGGTAGTCTCGTGTCATGTTGCTGGCGTCCTCTTCAAGAAGACATGCGAGGCTGGCAACGGAAAACATAACACTCACAATTAAAGACGCCCACCCCGCCGGATGAGCGTCTGCGAAGGTCTTTTATGCGCTCATTTGCCAACCTGCCTTCCCCCAGGCGGCCTTCATCCACTCCAACCGCCACGTTCGCCAGTCGCCCGCGGAAGGCAGGCAAGAGCAGCCATCTAATCATAATGCGACATCCGGCACTTCCTTTCTGCAAATACGCCTGCCAATAGACACGCCCTGTTCCTTCACCGCCACTGGCCGGGACCCGTTGTGCGGCCCTCCTGTCCCGGAGGTTCAGAGCTATGGATGCCCGTACAGACCATTAGAGCCATCGGCTATGAACTGATGCAGGGCAGTGACGTGACCGATGGTGTGGAGCGTAAAGTAGCTGACGGCGATGATGGCTAAAAAGGCCAGGACAACGAGCGCCAGAATCTGCCATTTGCGCATGCCGGTGGTGGTTTGAATCATACTCACGGTAGTTCCTCCTGTGTTTCCTCTTAATACTTGCTTGCTCGCAGCCATCGCCGGCATTCCGGTGTTCTCGGACTTCTCTCTCCAGCGACCGTCCTGCGAAACGTTATCTTGAGTCAAATATACCCGGAATCGGCAGAAAACGACTGCTTTCTACCCCTGCTTTCAGCGATAGACGCAGCCTGACCTGCAGGCAGAGATGTCAGCTTTGTGTGCAATGACCGCTGCCCCATAGACGGGTATCATAAAGTGCGGAAGCCATAACAGGATGAGGTAAATATCGCAGGAATCGTGGATGTTATGACCTGTCTATTGCTATTCGTAGCGATGGAGCGCGCGCTCCACCAGTTGAGCGTCGAGGATAGCTTTACACTCTATCATAATTCTGTGGGCCTCGCGCAGAGAGACCAGGCCCTGTTCGCGTTGCGCGCATGCCCGGTTTTCCGGCTCGCGCAGCAAAGCGATTCCGTACTCACGCAGCGCGCGCGCGTATTCCAGACGCATGCCGCTTTTATGGAAAGTCTGCAGCGCCTGTTCAAAATGGCGCCGCGTTTGCTCTCGCTCGTCCTGCTGCCCCTGCATAGCAAGAATGCCGCCCAGGATGCGCTGCGCGCGCGCAATGAGCCAGACCAGTTCAAAGCGACCCGCCTCCTCCAGCGTCCGCGTTGCGCGCTGCCGCGCGCTCTCTCCATCACCGAGCAACAACTCGACCTGTGCCAGCGCCAGTTCCCCTTCAGTGCGCGTCTCCGCCTCAATCCCTTCCAGAGCCAGCGCGCGCGCCAGCGTTCTTTTCGCTCGCTTCAGCATACGCTCTCTTGCTTGCCGGGCCGAATCATCTCCTTCGCTCTGTTCCTGAAGTTGAGCCGCCTGCACAAGGCGCAAACTGGCAACAGAGAGCAGAGAGAACCCGATGCAGGGAGTGATCCCGATAGCGCGACTGATCGACAGCCCTTTGAGCAGGTATTTTCCCGCCTCTTCCAGCCGCCCTTGATCCAGCAAAACGCTCGTCAGATAGGTATAGAGTAGATGTATATTCACGGGGTCGTTAATGCGCTCCGCCTGCGCCAGTCCTTTTTTATACCAGTTTTCCGCATCGGCCAGATAGCCCATGCGCGCCGCTAACAGGCCCAGATTGTTAAAACTCATGCAAATTAGCGGGAGTTCGCCGATGCGCTCGGCAATACTGAGAGATCGCCGAAGGAATGCCTGCGCCTGGCTATATTCCGCTCTTCTCAAATAAACATCGCCCAGATTACAGCAGACAACAGCAATCTCCCGCTGATGATCATATTGTTCAAAGAGGGTTAAAGCAGCGTTCCAATGGACAATGGCCTCTGTAGACCAACCAGCACTAGTAGCAACAAGTCCAAGAAGGGCATGTGTGCGACCCAGTTCAACAGGGTCTCCGGCAAGGGCGCGTCTTAAGCGTGTCGAACGGGCAAGATTGATTGAGCTATCTTCCTGCCGGTTGAGCATAGCTTCAAACAGGTTCAATGCTTCCTGCGCGCAGTGGAGGGCCTGTCCGTAGTCGCCTTCGCGCCAGTGAATGTAGCCTTGCAGGAAGCGGATTCTGGCCCATGCCGGGCCAACGAGCAGGGAGACGGCGCGCAGAGTTTGCTCTCCCTGCTCGCAGTAGTGGCGAGCCTGGGCGTTATCGCCGGTGTCGTACCAGGTGAGGGCGATTTCGCACCAGAGCATGGCCTGCAGTTGCGCTTCCTCCTGAGATATGGGGGTAGAGAGAGCGGACTGGCGGCGCACGTGCAGGGCGCGTTCGTAAATGCGGCGGGCCTCTTCGTATTGGCCTTGCAGGCGCGTGCATTCGCCGAGGAATTCGAGGAGGGAGGCGAGATGGAGGTGGTCTTCGCGCGCAGGATGGGAAGCTTGCAGGGCGCGGTCGAGGTGGTCGACGGCAAGGCGGTAGTAGTGTTCGGCGTCAGGGTAGGCGGAGAGGAGGTAGGCGCGGTTGCCGGCCATTTCGGCGTAATCGGCGATCTGGCGCGAGGGCGCGCCGCCTCTGACGAGGTGATAGGTGATGGTGGCCGCGCCCTCTTCCTCGCGACCCTGAAACTCCTGGCGCAACAGGTCAGCAGCGCGGCGGTGGAAGCTGGCGCGGCGGGCGGCGGAGATACCTTCGTAGAGATGGGTCACCAGCAGAGGATGCCAGAACTGGTAGGTGATGCGCGTGCCGCTTCCCTCTTCGGTGAGCATACCGGCCTGCAGCGCCTCCTCTATCAGATCGAGGACGCCATCTTCACTGAAACCGGGCGTACTGGCCTCCATCGCGCTGATAAGGTGAAATTCGAAGGAACTGCCGAGGACGGCGGCCTTGCTCAACAGGCGCTGGCAGGGAGGCGTGAGGCGACTCAGGCGAAGGTTGAGCGCGGCAGAGATGGTGTCCGGCAGGGCCGGAAGCGCATCGCCGTCGTAGCGCGAGATGTCAGGTAAGAGGGCAGCAGAAGAGATATCCATTGTGCGGGCCAGTTCTTCAGCGAAGAAGGGGTTGCCGACAGCACGAGTCTGGATGTATTGCACGACGGGTTCCGTCACGTGTGGAATGCGCGAGACAATCGTACCGATCTGCTCGTCGCTCAGAGGCAGCAGCGAGACAGTTTCGACGACGTGTTCGCGCTGTAAATCGGTGAGCAGCGGGGGTAAGGGGTGGTTAGCGCCAAGCTCGTTCTCGCGGCACGTGCCGACGATGACGATGGGCAACTCATGGAGGCGACGAGCAAGGTAGGCAAATAGCTCGCAACTGCTGCTATCGGCCCACTGCATATCGTCCAGCACGATTAAGAGAGGGCTGCCATCGCTGATGGTGGTGATGAGTTCGCGCGTCGCTTCCCACAGGCGCAGTTGTTCCAGTTCGGGCGATTGCGATGCAGGCAGGACGACGTGGGGGAGCAGGGTATTCAGTTCGGGCAGCAGGGCTGTCAGCGGCTGGTAGATCAGAGGACGCTTGCTCAGTTCCTGGCGCTGCCATGATCCCTGTTCCATCGCCTTGCGCAGCACTTCTGCCCAGAGGCGGTAGGGGATGCTGGCTTCCTGCGGGTAGACACGGCTCCAGGCGATGGTCCAGCCGCGCTCGCGCGCCTCGCGCGCCATCTCTTCGGCCAGGCGCGTCTTGCCGATACCGACCTCGCCCATCAGCAGAATTGTTTGCGGATTGCGCTCCGTATCGAGAGGCAACGCGGACTTTTTTTTCTGGCCCGGCAGTCTGAATGTTGCCTCCTGCCCGGTAGCCGCCAGCAGCCCGCGCAGAAGCGCCAGTTCCTGCTCGCGGCCCACCAGCGGCGACTGGTGACTGCGCCCGATCGGAGCAACCACCTCGCGGTGGTCATCGTGTCCGGCAATCGTCGTGGGCGAGTCCTTCCGGGCCACCGCTGCGACGCGGCTGCGTTCCTGCGTTCCCTGACGCACAGCCTCATAGAGAGCGCGCGTCTCCGGCAAGGGGGCAATGCGGTATTGCTGCTGTAAGATGCTCGCCAGCCGTTTGTAGACGCGCAACGCCTCGCCGCGCCGGTCCAGTTGCGCCAGCAGCTTGATGAGCCGCTGCACTGCCGCCTCGTTGGTGGCGTCAACGGCCAGGATACGGTCCAGGGAAGCAATGGCGCTGTTCAGGTCGCGGGCTGCGCGCAGATCGGCCAGTTCGAGCAGCAGCCCGACCCAGTTGCGCTGCAAAAACTCGCGCCGTGTGGTAGTCAGTTCAAGTTTGCGCTCTTCCGGCAGGAACTCGCCGCCGTACAGCTTTGCCGCTTCCTCAAGCAGTTGCTCTCGCTCGCCGCTCTCGGCGCAGGCCCGTGCCTGCTTCAGCAAGGCCTCAAAAGCATCGGCATCGACCCAGACCAGGCTCTGGTCGGCGAGTTCCACCACCTCACTTTCGGTCAATAGCAGAGGTGAGGTGGCGGGGCGCGCGCGCGTCGGCTCAAAAAGCTGGCGCAGGCTGTAAACGGCACGATCAAGCCGCGCCGCCGCCGTTTCTCCGTCCAGTTCGGGCCAGAGCGCATCCATCAACTGCTCGCGTCCAAGCTTGCGTCGGAGACTGCTGACGAGACCACCAAGCAGAGAGCGCACGCGCCGGTGCTGCCAGGCCGTCTCGGTCACAATCTGCCAGTCCGCATCAATCCGCCGTTCCAGACGAAACTGCCCCAGCGTGTAGATACGGATCACCGCCTCTTCCAGCGCGGGCAGCTTCATCGGAGCAGAAGCGGCCTCTCGCTCGCTTTCAAGTTCTGCCCTGATCTCAGGAGGAAGCTCTTTGCCAATATAGCTGCGCACGGTTCGCCCATTGACAATCCGGTACGCATACCAGTATGGCCCATGCCCGATCCCTTCGCTACAACGACGGCAGCGGGGTTTGCCGCAATAGCTCACCTGCTGGTGGTAGGTGACCTTGCCATCCATGCCTGCTACTCCCACGATGGCTATGCACAATATACAGAGACATCTCCCATAGACTATCTACTCTTTACCTCTTTTTTCGCTTCCTCTATCCACTTAAGCATCACCTCATCTATTACATTATGCCGTCCTGCCGCCACGCTGTCAACACAGATAAAACGAGCAGCAGGCAGCTATTCCGGTACTCGTAAGAGGGAAACAAGACTGGTATAAGACAAACAGGAAAGATCAGAATCCTTCCAACAGGGAGCGGTGCCGCCTGCTGCCGACTCTCTGTGGGAAGGATTCTGGGAGTTAAAACAAAGCCTGTTCGCGTATACTCACCTTCATAGAGCATCGTTCTCCCGGAGAGGGGAGAGCGCACATAATGATAATGCGCGCTGCGCAAGCTGGAGCATCCCGGCTGCGACAGAATGTTCCAGAATTTTTTGAGGTAATCGACGTGAGCCATTATGACGAGGAGGAGCTAGAGTGATGGCACATCACTCTATTATCGACGGAATTTGAGAATGACGCGGACAAGGTTGCGGTTGCTGGCGGTCGCGGCCCCTTCCAGGTAGGCATCGAAGACGGCCTGCTGGATGCCGGTGTTCATGGTCGGGTAGGTGTGGATGGTGTTGAGGATGTCGTTGAGCGTGAGCCTGTGCTGCATGGCGAGCGACAGTTCGCCCAGCAATTCGCCCGCGCGCGCCCCTACCATATGCGCTCCCACCAGTTCATCCTTCTTGCCCGCCAGCACCAGTTTGATGAAGCCCGTCGTCTCTCCCTCGGCCTGCGCGCGGTCGATATCGGCCCAGGGCAATGTCACGACGCGCACCTGCGCATACTGCCTCTTCGCCTGCTCAGGAGTGAGGCCAACACGGGCCGCTTCGGGATCGGTAAAGGTACACCAGGGAACGACGCGGTAATCAACCTTTTTCTTCGCAAACGGCACCAGGGCGTTGCGCACAGCTACCCCGGCCTGATAGGCGGCAACGTGGGTGAAGAGATAGCCGCCGGAGACATCACCGATGGCAAAGATGTTCGCGCTGCTCGTTTGCAGGTGGTCGTCAACCTTGATACCCTTGCTGTCATATCTGACGCCCGCAGCTTCCAGGTTCAGCCCCTCGACATTGGGACGGCGGCCTACCGCCAGCAGAAGCTCATCGCCCTCGAAGTCAAGCAGACGATCGCCGACCTTTGCCGTAACAACTTTTCTGTCGCCCCTGCGCGCAACCCTGACGAAGCGCGCCCCCGTGATAAGCTCGATGCCCTCGGACTGCAAGGCGGCGGCAACGGTCGCGGAGACATCGGGGTCTTCTCGCGGCAGGATGCGCTGCGCCCCCTGAATGATGGTTACTTTTGATCCCAGACGCTCGAAAGCCTGGCCCAGTTCAACGCCAATGGGACCACCGCCGACAATGATGAGCGAGGGCGGCAGGGCCAGCAGATTGAAAGCATCCTCGTTGGTCATGTAACCTGTCTCTCGCAGGCCCTCGACGTCGGGGATAGCCGGGCGCGAGCCGGTGGCGAGCAGCGTGTTGCGGCTAGTGATAGTTTCCCCGTTGAGGACAAGTGCGGTGGGCGACCTGAAGGTGAGCGCGCCAAATTTGACCGTCACCCCTTCGCTGTATACCTTCTCATTCGCGGCAACGCGCGCGATCACCCCCTGCACATATTCCGTGACCTTTGCCATGTTGACGCCCAGGTTAGCAGGCACCAGCCCCAGCTTTCCGGCCTCTTTCGCCTGCTGCACCACACGCGCCACGTGAATCAGGCTTTTGCTCGGCACGCAGCCATAATGCAAACAGTCGCCCCCCAGTTGCTCTTTATCGATCAACAGCACCTTGGCCCCCAGCGCGTGCGCCAGGCGAGCGGCAGTCAGCCCGCCGGAGCCGCCGCCGATAATGGCGATATCATACTTTTCCATGTTGTTTCTCCATCTTGAGAAGGCAATGATGTATGTTGCAAACAAAACAGTAGCACTATTGTACGCCCATTACAAAGAGACTGACCAGGTATAGGAGAACGTGATATGATTAGGACACCGGTAAGGGAGAGGATGATGCAGCGTTGTGATAGGCCGTATCTTCATCCCCGCAAGTCTATAGCTCTTTCACGTATCATAAAGGCAGAATACATTGACCCGGATGTCATCCCCACGAACACGGTGAGTACAGATGTGTAAGGAGAAATTATATGGTACAAAACGTGCAAGTCAGCAGCACAGTGGCAAGCAAGCCGGTGCTAAAGCAGCATAAGATCTGGCAGGAGGGCCACGAGCCGGAACCGTGCGCGGTCGTCATCTTCGGCGCGACCGGCGATCTGACCCAGCGTAAATTATTGCCGACGCTGGCCCATCTCTGGCACGACCATCCCCTGACCCACCCCTTCGTCATCGTTGGCTTTGCCCGCCGCCCCCTGACGCTTGAACAGTGGCGCGAGATGGCGCTGAAATCTATCAATACCTATATGCCGGAAGAAGATCGGCTGGACGAAGCGGCGCAAAAGGAGTTCGCGCAATGCCTGTTCTATTGCCAGTCCAACTTCGATGACCGCGAAGGCTATGAGAAGCTCGCCGACCTGCTGGAGCAACTGGATAAAGAGCATGATACAGAAGGCAACCGGTTATTTTACATGGCAACGCCCCCAGAACTGGATATTGAAGTCATCAACCTGCTCGGCGCGACCGGCCTTTCGCGCCCGCTGCACCAGGACGGACACCAGTCCTGGACGCGCATCATTATCGAAAAGCCGTTCGGGCATGATCTTGCCAGCGCACAGGAGCTGAATCAGACGCTGGCGCGCTCCTTCAACGAAAACCAGATTTACCGCATCGACCACTACATGGGCAAGGAGACGGTACAGAATATCCTGGCTTTTCGCTTCGCCAACCGCATGTTTGAGCCGGTCTGGAACCTGAACTATATCGATAATGTGCAGATTCTGATCGCCGAAACGCTCGGCATCGGCACGCGGGCCGAATACTATAACAGCGAGGGCGCCATCCGCGATATGATCCAGAATCATATGATGCAACTACTGAGCCTGACAGCAATGGAGCCGCCCGACTCCTTCAACGCCGACGCAATTCACAATGAGAAGGTGAAGGTCTTACACGCCATCCCCTGTTTCACCCCCGAACAGGTCAGGCAGGAGACGGTGCGCGGCCAGTACACGGCAGGCGTGGTTGATGAACAGCAGGTGCCGGGCTACAGGCAGGAAAAAGGGGTACCCCCCGATTCGACGACGGAGACCTACGTCGCCCTTAAACTCTTTATCGAGAACTGGCGCTGGGCCGGCGTCCCCTTCTACCTGCGCACGGGCAAACGTCTCCCTGCCCGCTGCACGGAAATCACTATCCAGTTCAAGCGCGTCCCCCATCTGCTCTACAAGCCATCGGACACGAAGGGGCTGGAGCCCAACCTCATTATCATCCGCATCCAGCCGGACGAGGGCATCGCCATTCGCTTCGGGGCCAAGATTCCGGGGGCCGAAAGTCACCTCGCCTCGGTCAATATGGATTTCAATTACAGCAGCGCCTTCGGCATCGAATCGCCAGACGCCTACGAACGGCTGATCGCCGACGCAATGGAGGGCGACTCCACGCTCTTCATCCGCCGTGACGAGATTGAGGCTTCCTGGGAGATCATCGACAGCATCACCAACGTCTGGAAGACCATGCCGCCCGATACCGTCTACCCTTACCCGGCAGGCACCTGGGGGCCACCCGAAGCCAACGAACTGATTGAAAAGGATGGCAGGCGATGGTACAACCCGTAGATCAGGGTAGGGGATATCACCAGCCTTTGCGAGTATTCTCCCGCACAATAGTAGAGACGTGGTACAATGAATAATCTTGTAGAGCATAGGAGGGTACGTATTTTATGAGCAACGAATGGCTGTTAGCAGGGATCAGCCAGAACCGGGTGAAGACGGATCGGCTGGAAATGGCGTATCTGGAGACCGGCACGGGGAATATACCCCTCGTGCTGGTGCATGGGAACTGCTCCTCGTCGCTGTTCTTCCAGGATTTCATGCTGGCGCTGGCCGCGAGCGGGCGCTATCGCATACTCGCGCCCGATATGCGTGGTTATGGCGAGACGGAGGCGTTGCCGGTGGACGCAACGCGTGGTGTGCGTGACTGGTCAGATGATCTGGCCGCGTTTGCGCGCGCGCTGGGGCTGAACAGGTTTCACCTCTTCGGCTGGTCGCTGGGCGGCAATATCGTCATGCAGTATGCCATCGATTACCCCGGCACACTGCGCTCGCTGACCTTGCAGGCTCCCGGCTCGCCGTATGGTTTCGGCGGCACGAAGGGAGCGGACGGGACGCTGAACTGGCCGGATGCAGCAGGCAGCGGCGGCGGCACGGTCAACCCCGATTTTGTGCAGCGCATCGCCAGCGGAGATCGCGGCTATGACCAGAACTCGCCGCGCACTGTGATGAATACCTTCTACTTCAAGCCGCCGTTCAAGGTCGCGCCCGACCGCGAAGAGATCTACGTGACCTCGATTCTCTCGACGCGCGTGGGGCCGGGCAACTATCCCGGTGACACGACCACCTCCCAGAACTGGCCGTATGTCGCGCCGGGAACGCAGGGCGTCAACAACGCGCTGGCCCCCTGCTACCCCAACCAGACGGCGCTTGCGAACTTGAGCCAGAAGCCGCCCATCCTCTGGGTGCGTGGCGCAAACGACCAGATCGTCTCCAATAGCTCGTTTTTCGACATGGGCTTTCTTGGGCAACTCGGCCTCGTCCCCGGTTGGCCCGGCGCCGATATCTTCCCACCACAGCCAATGATCGAGCAGATACGCTCTGTTCTCAACCAGTATCAGGCAAACGGCGGCACCTACCGCGAAGTGGTCTTCGAGGATTGCGGGCATTCCCCGCACATTGAGAAGCAAGAGGAACTCTATAACGTCCTTAACCCGTTTCTCGCGGAATGTGACGAGCAGGCAAACGGGTAGCATTCCATAAAAAAGGGGTCGGGCCATGTCATCCTGTGCGGAGCAAAGGATGACATGGCCCCCGGAGCCTTCATGGCCTGTAACCTTCATGGCCTGTAATGAGAATAAGGACTAGCAACCTTTGTGCAAACATGATAGAATAGGCGTCACTGAAGGTATGCTCTGTAAAAATTCTCTGAAATCGAGTACAAGCTATGCGCTACGCCGTTTTTTCTGATATTCATGCCAATCTGGAGGCTCTGGAAGCTGTCCTGGCAAAGATCGATGAGATTGCGCAACAGGAGCCAATTGATGAAATATGGTTTCTGGGTGATCTCGTGGGCTATGGCCCCAACCCGAACGAATGTATTGAGAAGTTACGCGAACGCACCAGCGTTATCATCGCGGGTAACCACGACTGGGCGGCAGTGGGCAAGATCAGCCTGGAAGATTTTAGCCAGGCTGCCCGTATCTCCGCAGAGTGGACCGCGCGCCAGTTGACCGAGGAACATCGTGAATTCCTGGCCAATCTGCCGGAGCGACTTGAATTCGGCGAGTGTACACTGGTTCACGGCAGCCCCTACGGCCCGCTCTGGGAATATCTCACTTCTGAGGTACTGGCCGAACGCAGCTTCCTGCACTTCGACACCCGCTACTGCTTCGTCGGCCATACCCACGTCCCTATTATCTTCCAGCAGCCCTACGATATCTCTAACATACCAACTACACCCCTCAATGTCCTGGAGAACGGCAACATCCACACAGAAACCGAAGACAGGCAGACCGAAGTGGATGAACCATATGAAAACGGGCAGCAGGCGGAAAAGGTCGTGGCATTGCCGGTCACAGTCAGTGTCCAGGTAGCCGAACAGGCCCTCAGTTCCTACGCTGACCCCGTAACCGGCCAGCATCTCAGCGAACAGGAGGCCACCATCCTGCTGGAAACGCGCCAGACGGCTGGCAATGCCGATTCCGCCCGTACAGCAGGAGCCGAAGCAGAGACAGCCGCGACAATTGACGAGGACAGGCCTGCAAACGAAACAGCGAACCACGCCGACCCGGAACATATAGCATCCCCGGCAGGAGAGGGCGCAGCGCAAGGGCAGCCTGTCGTCGAGGAAGAGACAACCACTCAGGCAGAAGGCGAAGTTGAACCTGTCAAAAACGATGAGGGCGAGCGCAACGGCGAGGAAGTAACCGCTTCTGAGCTTGAGGAGGCAGAGGACGAACCAGAGGAAACAACTCAACTGCTGGACACTGCCGTAGATGAAGCAATAGAGGCAGGTGAAGACGAGCAGCCAGCCGAACCCCCGATTGAAGCAGAGACGGCTGCCGTGCAGGCCGCCCCCGGCACCCTTATCCTCGGCACGGAGGAAGACTTGCTGGCCTTGCTCAGTCTGAGCCAGAGCCTGGTACAGATCACAAATGAAATGAGCATCCCCCCGGAAGGCCCCTGGCAGGCGAAAGAGGGATATCGCGCCATCATCAATCCCGGTGGCGTTGGGCAGCCACGCGACGGCGATAAACGCGCCGCCTTCATGATCTACGACACGGAACGCGGCTTCGAGTTCTATCGTGTTCCCTATGCGATCCATAAAACGCAGGAGAAGATCATCAAGGCTGGTCTACCCTCCTATCTGGCGGCCCGCCTCGCCTTTGGTCGCTAGCTTGCATAATGAAACTGATTATTGGACCCGGAAATATCGAAGAGATGAAACTGGTGATTGGCCTGGGAAATCCCGGGCCGCAATATGAACATACTCGCCACAACGTTGGCTTTCGCGTCGTCGATAAACTGGCCAAAAAACTGGGCTGGCGCTGGAACGAGCAGCGCAGCCGCGCCATGCTCGCCAGCGGCATGCTCGGCAGTGAAAAAGTGGTACTGGCAAAGCCGCTCACCTATATGAACCTGAGCGGGCAATCCGTTGGCGAACTGGTGCGCTGGTACAAAATCTCACCGGAAGACATTCTGGTAGTCTACGATGAGCTTGACTTGCCCCTCGGCACCATTCGCCTGCGCCCCAAAGGCAGCGCCGGGGGCCATAACGGCATAGAAAGCATCATCGCCCACCTGCACACCAACGAATTTCCCCGCCTGCGCGTCGGCATCGGTCGCCCCGCCAACAACCGCATAGATGGCGCATCCTACGTCCTGGGTACCCCCCCACTGGACGAGCGCATCCTGCTGGATACGGCAGAAGATCGCGCCGTCGAGGCCATCGAACTGGTCATCACGCAGGGCATAGACACCGCCATGAACCAGGTCAATACCGACCCGGAAGCCCTGCGTAAGGCGGAAGAGAAACGCCGCCGCCAGCAAGAACGCCGCGAACAGGCCCGCCTGCGCCGCGAAGAAGCCCGGAAAAAGGAAGCAACTGAGGGGGCGGAAAAGGCCGAAGCAGAAAGAAATCCAGCCGCCACAGCCGCAGAAATGGCAGCAAAAGATGCAGAAATAGCAAAGCTGGCTACCCGGGCAGAATTTTTCGATGAGAGTAATCGGGTGGAATAGGTAGAGGTCAAGTCGGCAGGCCACCCGCAAGAGGTGGCCCTACTATATACGACCGTTCCATACGCTTCTACAACCCCCACGAGAGACATCGTCTATAGTAGGGCCACCTCTTGCGGGTGGCCTGTCCGGCCCCTGGCCTGTCCGGCCCCTGGCCGTCGCGGTTCCCGGCGCAGCGGGTGGCAATCTCACCTGGCCTGCCCGGCCCCTGGCCGTCGCGGTTCCCGGCGCAGCGGGTGGCAATCTCACCTGGCCTGCCCGGCCCCTGGCCTGTCCGGCCCGTGGGCGAGGCGGCAGCGGACGTGCGGGCGGCGAAAACGGTGGGCGCGTGACCTGCCGCGATGCCTGGCATCACATTCCATCCTATTCTCCACTCTCCTCATTATCAAATGGCGGCGAAAGCGGCTCTCGCCCTTCTGAGGACAGGCGCCGGTAGAGAACAAACGAATAGATGGTGGGGATGAAGGCAACGATGGCGACGATCACAACAATGCTCCAGAGACGCAGGGCAGGAATGAAGCTCAGGATGACGCCGAGCAGCCCGCCCAGCACCATCAGCCAGCCGCCGAGACGATGGGTGCGTTCCCAGACAGTCTCGCTGGCAAGCGTCCAGGGCGTGCGGAAACCGGCCCAGAAATTGCGGCGCAGCTTGCCCATGTAGTTGCCCAGGAACATGAAGAGCAGCGAGATGCACAGGCTGATGACAAACGGGATGCTGAGCGGC
>CADDYT010000035.1 GCA_902810755.1 Chloroflexota bacterium | reverse complement strand
AGGGAGTCAGTTTATCAGTTCGCAGTACACATAGCTACTCATTAGTATGGATAGCAAAGGCCACCCTCGACAATATTTTCACAGAACGCTTGTGATGCACTGTCAAATACGAGGAGGTCTATGTGAAAGAATACAGCAGTACTCAGAAGGCACGAGCAGACTTGAACGCCTATTTGTGCGTTTACAATGAGGAGCACCTTCATCTGGAGCCTGATTACACAACCTCGGCAGAGGTTTACTTTGGAAAATGAGAAAGGTGGTTACACATTAGCAACCCCGTTTTGTTGTCTTGACTTTCTGGGTCTCTTTAATTAAGAGATGCAACGAGAGGATATATAATGGGATTACGCATTGCTTTATACTGGCATAATGGCCGCAGTCTGGGACATACCTCTGAGTCTGCAGTAATTAGCCATGCCCTTCTGCAAGCCATTCCTAAAGTTTCTATTGCTGGGATAACAGGAACATCTCGAGGACTTGATATGTTCCCGAAATCCATAGACATAGTTAAGTTGCCTTCATTCTTCAATTACGATACACCTACCAAGACGGTCGTGGAACCTGTGCTTGATATTACAGAACGCGAGTTATTCCAAATACGAGAGGATTTAATCACTACTTTTATGCAGGGCTTCCGACCACATGGTTTAGTTGTCAACCACCTTCCGCAGGGACTTGAGGGTGAACTAATAACTGCCATCAAGATGTCTTCTAGCACAAAAAAAGTCCTCACTCTCAGAGGTATTTTGTTCTCTCCCGAAAAGACCAATGCTGAGTACTTCAATTCTAGTATGGTCTCTTGGATCGATGAGCATTTTGAAGCCATTCTCGTCTATACTGATCCATCTCTTTTTCGGCTGGAAGATCATTACGATATTCCCTCGAACTTGGCAGCCAAGATGGTATATACCGGATACATAGCGACTCCTGTCAATTTCGATAAGCTGCAAGCACGGCAGGCTTTGAACTTGAGCGAGCAAGCTACTATTGTTCTCGCAAGTTTGGGAGGAGGTCAAGGCACCTTGGACATCTGGGTTCGCATTTTGGAGGCCATTGATAATCTTAAGGATCGGTGCGATCTTGCCTATCTCGTCACTGGCCCGTATCTGGAGGACACGGCATACCATGACTTACAATTACGCGTAAAACACCTTCACAATGTGAAACTGACTCGTTATACAAGTGAACTGATCACGTGGATGAAAGCTAGTGATGTATTTATTGGAGCTGGAGGTGCTAATATGCTTGGTGAGGTTCTTGCAACTCAGGCAAATGCCATAATCATCCCTCGGCAATTGAGGGAGGCAGAACAAGAGATGCACACCTCTCGACTTGCCGAGCTAAACATCGTGCGAATGATGAGCCGCGCTCAAGTACAGTTGGGACAACTCTCTCCACTTCTGAAAGAGGCGCTTGCTTTCCCGCTGAACACTAGACATCAACTGATGATGGGCGGAGCAGAGAAAAGCGTTCGGCACCTCATGCAGATATTTGGAATAGGGTAAAAGTACCTTGTTGATCTTCATTAAGAGGGATAAAATATGAAATTGCTAGGTAGATTGCTGCACCAGCACCGTGGAAAACAGATATCTGGGGAATGGCCACGTGTCTGTTTGGTCGTCATGTATTTTACCATTGGAGGGCTTGAGCGTGTTGTTGTGAGGCTTGCTAACGGGCTGGTAGCTCGAGGTATCCAGACTCGAGTTATCATCGTAGAGACAGGGAAGCGTAATGCCCTCATAACGGAGCTAGACGATCGTGTTGAACTGCTTTGCTTAGAAGGATCTGTACTCACGAAACTCAGTTTCTTACGAAGGTATACCTCTGGGTATATTACACACCTGCATTTCGGGGATGGATATATTCATCCATTGTGTCGCCTAGCTCTCTTCGGGCATAAATCCCTCGTGATCACCTACCACAGTGTCTATAGTCATCTTCGCAATGCCATACAGACAAAGCTAGATCATTATATGTCAAGACAATTTGGGACAGTCGTAGCAGTTTCTGAGAGTGTCAGAGAGTACTGCACTCAGACATTGGGAATTCCCGAGAGAAAAATCCGCATTATTTACAATGGTATCGATGTTGGTCCCGAGCAAATCCGTTCGGATTGGTGTAATCGTCCATTTGAATTGGTTTCGGTTGCTGGTCTGTACAAGCACAAGAATCAAAGTACGCTGATACGAGGAGTTGCTGCTGCCCGCAAGTTAGGATTGGACGTACATTTATCATTGATCGGTGATGGACCGGAGATGGCCAGGCTATTCAAACTCGCTCGTGAGCTAGATGTAGGCGCTTTCATCACTTGGCACGGTGCAATCTGGAGGCGCGAGGCAGTCCAGGAAATCCTCAATCAGGCAGACGTGTTCGTGACAGCAAGTAAGTGGGAAGGTTTCCCCGTCTCTCTTTTGGAAGCCATGGCCACTGAGATGCCCATCATCGCATCTAATATCAAGCCACATCATGAAGTTCTGGCTGATTGTGCAATCTACTTTCCACCAGAGGATGCTGTCTCCCTTGGCCATGCGATCGCTACCTTAGCGGGGAACAGTGCGCTTGGTATCGAGTTAGGTAAGAAAGCATATAGCCTAGTAAAGATGTTCAGCTTAGAAAGATTTATTGACCATCATATCGATATCTATATGAGTAACGTGCGCTATCGAAAAACCCACGGGATGTGCAACGAGATTTAGCTCATCGCTATGTGGCTTGAGAGCATCTTTCACGTCCTTCCTGTTTTTATCAGGTAGAGTTCTTTGCGATCTCTTCACCGAAAAAAAGTGAGAGCATCGAATGAGCTTCGGGAGACGCTTGAGATCGATATGCATCTCGTTGCACATCCCGTAGAAAAAAATAATTGGTTGCCATCTTAGTACTGTAGTGGCGCTTAAGAGACTGTGTGAAATGCGCTCATGTGCGTTCAAAGTGATCCAGAAGAATGGCTCGACAGGCCAAAGCAAACTTCTTTTCACACAGTCTCTAAGTCACGGGACCATCGCAAAAAGCCTGGGGATGAGCAAGTCGACGAGCTACCAATAGAGGCAACTAATCGTGACCTAGCCATAAATTAGGAAGCCAAGCAAGGGAGGTATTCTACTCTGTTCCTAGCTTAATATCATGCGATTGCAACATCAACAATTCTGGGGCAATCACCATGATATCTCAGATCTCGTTAATTAGCATGTTAGTCCGATTGGTTGGTCATCTTCCAAGGTTTCTGAAACAGACAAGCGAGGCAAACTTCAGTTCTATTCGGATCACCTGTTTTTGGAAGTGTTAGTCATCATGATTGAGCGTCACTACATACCGTCCATGAACTCTTGGCGGTCTTGGCACAATCGAGGTCAGAAATGGTAACTCTACGGAGTTTGCTCAGTGAGCAGAGCCGCTTTCTGTCGCGTCCCACTTGGAAACGTCGGCTCAAGTGCTTGCCAGTCAGCTTCTCCGCGCAAATCTGCTGCTTAGGCTGTCATCTGGTAAGCCTAATTGACCCGTGCTCCAGCTCTGATCGAGCGAGGGCTATTGATAGTACCATCTTACGAGCTAAAGGCAGACAGTGGCGTCAGAAGCACTACGAGCAAGAGAGTGTTTCACATTCGTCTATTGTTCATGAAGCTCAATGGATCAAATCCGACCGGCATAGCTGGGTCTATGGGTGGAAACTGTATTCCGTTTCTATTGTATCTGGGGCGTGGTTTCCCATCGGCGACAACGACCCGGCAGCCGCGCCGTTGGAGGAGATTCCCGCCGAGGTGTGCTCCGTTTTAGGCGATTGCCATTACACTATCCCTGACCTACACGTGTATTGTCTGCAAGCCCAGTGGCCGCAGGCGGTGGCCCAGTATAGAAGATACCGGAATACCGATGCGAACGTCGACGTCCGGTACGTCTTCCATCAGCTGCGTTGGCACTCAATCGAAATTTTTAAAGGCACCCTTGATGGGTATGGACACGTCCCACTAAAAGCCTCATCACCACGCAGCGCTTTGGTCCTTGAAGCCGTCTTCGTCTATCAACTCGCTTTATTACTTCCGCTTACTGCTTTTGGCAGCTGCTGAAAATACAAATTTGAAAGGAGGCCAAGCAGAAATATGTTAATTGGTGCAACACCAGAGTGTGTGACCGGCGATCTCAACATCTCCGATAAGATGATATTCCTTAATAACCTTGGAATTGACTTCCTTGAACTTACGCTTTCAAGGGAGAAAATTACCGAGCTTAACTCCAATTCATTTATAGAGTATCTAAATGTGATTAAAAGTATTAATTTGCCAATTCTATCGACTAGCATGAGCCATTTCACAAACTTTGCTACAAAAGTAGCACGGGAACAGGCAGAAATTATAGAACATATTCGGTCACTAATTGGTTTCACGAAAGATATTGGTGCGGATACGATTCTCCTTGCTACTCGTGAGGATCAAAAAGATGTAACTGAACTTGCTGATGTATATCGTCAATGGCTCATTCCGGTTGCAGAGCAGGCAGCTAAGGTTAATGTTACCCTGGCACTTGAACATGTTGGACGGTACAAACCAGCAACTCTTGCTGAATTGGTTCAGGTCATCGATCATCCATCCATTCGTATGTACTTTGACATTGGTAATTGCCTTTTTGCCGGTGAGAGTCCAGTAGAACAAGCACGTTTATGCGCTCCTTTGATAACACAGATACATATTAAAGGTGGACCCGTTGCTCCTCTCGCGGCGATGCCTCTTGCTGAGGTACGCCACATCATCGAGAATGCTGGTTTTCGGGGACGTGCTTGCCTTGAAATTGTAGGGGGACCAGGAAATTATCATCTCTTGGAAGCTAGGGGGCTACTTAAAATGGCTGGATACAGTACCTTCTGATTTGAGATAAACATTGCTCTGACTCTGATGAAGATACTTTTGATAAACAGGATGAATGGCTCATTGTTGTCTATCGAACAAAAGATGAACGCTATTGTCCCGTCTCTGCTAAAATAGACAAGTGGATAAGCAGGAAAGGGACAAATGAAAATGGCAGGGAAACGAAAACAGTACTCGCCCGAGTTCAAATTGAAAGTCGTGCTGGAAAGCTGGCAGCGGGATACCACCCTTGAGGAAGTCTGCCGCAAGTTTGAGGTCTCCTTCTCCATGGTCAGCCGATGGCGTCAAGCATTTCAGCAGAGAGGAGCGGAAGTCTTTGTCGACCAGCGCGTCCCGGCGAATCGAGCGAAGGCAGCTGGCTACGAGCCAGGGGAGTCGCCTGACGAGCCGAAAAAGCTGATCGGGGAGTTGACAGTGCAGAATGAACTGCTAAAAAAATCCCGCGAACTGCTGGGCAAATGAGCAAACAGCATAAAGTCGAGCTGGCACGCTGTGTGCTTGCGGCAGTCCGATGAATAAAAGCCAGCTAGCGCGGGTGTCAGGCATTGCGCGTAGTAGCCTCTATATTTAGCCTAAACGTCCCAAGCAGGATAAAGCCCTAGCGGTGCGTATTGAAGCCGCTCATGAGAAAGACAATACCATGTGCCATCGCAAATTGGCCGCCTTACTGGGAACAGGGAAGAATCGCATCAGGCGGATAATGCACAAATACGGCATTGTGACTAGGCGCAAGCGCAAGAAGTCTATCTATCGCAAAGCTACTGAGCTTGCACCCAACAAGCTGTGCGAAGAAACGTTTGAGTTGGTGAAGCAGGAAGTGGTTTTCTCCGATATTCTGGAGGTCAAGCTCGCCGATGGCACCCGCGTTTGTGGCTCTGTTTTGCGCTTCGGCATCGCATCCACCAGGTCCTAGGGATTGCCTTTGATTATCACATGCGGGCCGATTTGGTCACCGAGGCTATTCAAACGATGGCTTTTGAGGTGTCTGGCAGTATCTGGCACAGCGATCGGGGCAAACAATATGGGGCTGTCCAAACGCGCTCCTTGCTCTTGCAAAAAGGCTTTGTCCTCTCGATGAGCCGAGCTGGTACGCCCACTGACAACGGCTATGCGGAGCGATTTGTCGGCGTCTTTAAGCTGGCGGTCGCTGATCGTCGCCCCTATCATACCTTGGGGGAGTTTTTACGAGCCGTCGAGGACTGGATCAACTTTTACAATCTGGAGCGACCACATAAGGCACTCGATAACCTCTCCCCGCTCCAATATGCTCAGCAACATGAGTTGGAGAACATTCCTTCTATCGCCCTATTGTGATGTCTATTTTAGCAGAGACTGGACAAGATTCAGGCGATGAACTTGCATTCTGCTGTTTCCAATAACTTCGCGCATTTCAAGTACGTTATCCCAGATTATGTTAAAGTTTCAGTATTTGATCTTAAAACTGAATATCGATGAGAAATCAATTCCCGTAGTCCATCCTGAAAAGAAACTTCATTTGACCAACCAAGCCTTTTCCTTGCTTTTTCATTACTAATAATTGCAGAGTGGACATCACCAAGTCTAGAACCTTTAAATATAATATCGGTCGGTAATTCTCTAACTATCATTTCAGCAAGCTCTCTAATAGAAATATTCTGATCAGCTACGATATTATATACAGCTTGATGATCCTCTGACTCTAAGGCCTTAACAAAGGCCTGCGCGATATCACTTGCATGAGTAAACTGTCTTGCTTGCATTCCATCTCCATGAATTGTAATAGGAAATCCCTTTAGAGCTTGCTCTATAAAAATCGAGAAGACGGAGTTAGGACGCATATTTAAGCCATAAGCGGTTCCTAATCGTAAAGCTACAGCAGGAACACCTTTGAGAGTATCATATGAAAGTAGTAGTTGCTCACCAGCTAGTTTAGTAATACTGTATGGGTGATCAGGAGAACAAGGATGTTTTTCATCAATAGGTTGATATTTCGGGTATCCATATACTTCCCAAGTTGAAGCGTATACTACCTTTTGTACTTTATGAAAAAAGGCTGCTTGTAAAACATTTGCAGTTCCAACTACGTTAAGCAGTGCAGCATAGGCGGGATTATCAAAAGCCTGATACACATCTCCTACGGCACCTAGATGGCAGATTGCTTCAACTTTCGAAACCGCAGAAAAAACACTGTCTTGGCAGAGTAAATCTCCTTGAATATAGTGCTCAAAATTTGATGCCTTTTCTTTTATATCAAAAATGTATACTTCATGGCCTACTCTTAAAAGTAAATCCACGACATATTTTCCTAAGAAACCATCGCCTCCGGTTACCAATACTTTCATGAGTCTTCCTCCAGTAAGTGACTAGTAGATGGAACATAGCGCATTGGATAATCAGCTACCTATTCTATTTTCAACCTCGATAGATAAGATTTTCTGCTACCTTAAGCACATGTACAGTTTCCTCCTTTCATTTTTTCTATCAGTGATTTCTCTTGTTCAGCCCCTAGTCTATTCCTAGCATATTCTTAGCTGATGGTATTGAATAATATCATAGCAGTATTGAATTAGCAAGTGTTCGAAATCTTGATCTGAATCCTTATGGAGCCGATCAAACTGGAAGCTCACCGACAACTAAGACAGCAGGCAACCTAAGCTTGACTTTGTACAATTTGGGGGAAAGAACTAGGCATGAACCCTTTTGACGTAAGATAGAAGCTGATCAAAGCTAAATCTCATTCAGGAGGATGTTCATGCCCCTTCCCGATCCCATTATAGAAGTTCTGACGGTCTTTCGGCCATTATTTACCGCCCCTGCGTGGAGGAAACTGATGATGTTGTTAATCGGAACGCTACTGGCCCATGGACGCCGACCGGCCACAGCAGCCCTGCGTGCTAGCGGCAACGACTAAGAGACGAAATGGAGTACTTTTCATCAGGTGCTCAACCGAGCACGATGGTCTCCCTTAGCCGTCAGTTGCCAGCTTCTCCTCCTCATCGTCGAGACCTTTGTGCCAGCAGATGCCTGCGTAGAGCTGGTCATTGACGAAACGCTGGAGCGACGATGGGGCAGCAAGATCAGCAAACGAGGGCATTACCGCGATAGTGCTCTCTCTAGTCGAGAGCGCTCAGTCAGCAGTCTTGGCCTGCGATGGATCGTGATGGCAGTTGTCGTCAGCGTGCCTTGGACAAAGCAACGCTCGGCTCTACCCTTTTTGTGCGTGCTGGCGACCACTCCGGAAGCCAGTGAACGGCTGGGCAAGCGACACAAGGCCATCGCGATGTGGGCACATCAGATGGTCAGCTTGGTGCGCCGATGGCTCCCCGGTCGTTCCATTAAGCTGATGGGCGATACGGCCTACAATGTGCTGGAATTGGGCCTGCATGCCAATACTCAGCGGGTGACGCTGATCACAACTGGTCGACTCGATGCGGTACTCCACGAGTCCCCACCTCAACGCAGCCAGCACACCATCGGTCGTTCCCGCGTCGGTGGTGAACGCCTGGCTGCGCTGGAACAGCTCTTACAAGACCCGCAAACCCTCTAGCGGAAGCTCACCCTGGACTGGTATGGTCAAGGGGAGCGAACTCTGGAGATTTGTACCGGTACGGCGCTCTGGTATCGCTCCGGATACGACCCGTTGCCCATCCGCTGGGTTCTCACGCGTGATCCCTCAGGCAAGCGCCCGTCAAAAGCCATTTTTTCCACCGATCCCACCCAGACGGCAGAACAGATCATCAGCGATTTCATGAAGCGCTGGAGTCTGGAAGTGACCTTTGAGGAGGGGCGCGCTCATCTGGGCATCGAGACGCAGCGCCAATGGTCCGATCGCGCCATCGAGCGCTCGACGCCTCTGCTCTTTGGCCTCTTCAGCCTCGTGACGCTCTTCAGGCGGCCATGCTTTCCCGATGGCTGCATTCCTGTCGCTCAAGCGGTTTGGTATCGCAAGCAGAGGGCTACCTTTCGGGACGTGTTTGCTTGCCGTCAGGCGACATTTGTGGGGCCTTGGGGCTTTTTCCACATCACCCACCCATCCTGATGTGGTTTTAGTGCCTCACTCTACTCTTGAGCGGTTGTCTTTGGCCGCCTGCTAGTCAGTTGGAAATGTACAAAGTCAAGCTAAGAGTATGGCCAAGAAAACCTTCATCCTTGAACGTTTACGCAGTCAGGTTCAAGAGCGGGCCCAGGGTCGTGTGAATACTGCCTTATCCATGAAGCCGATATGGATATCCACACGAAGCAGACCGTGTGATTGCTGAAAAACACGCAGAAACAACTTCCTTTGAGAATCTGGCATGGCCGCTCTTATTGTAACCGTTTCAAAGGTTCATATCCGGCTTTGGTTGACCCGGCATCGAAGAAAGTCGTCTTCCTGTTTAATCCCTGTGAGCAGCGATAGCATCGCCATTTTCGCCTCAACAGTGAACTGATTGAAAGCCTTACTCAAGCGGACGCGCTACTGTCGCTCTTCTTCAACTCAATGACCCTAAACGAGAGGCCTACCGACTTGGGCTAATTGCTCTTGGTCACTATCCAGCCCAATAAGAAACGGTACAATCGTGGGTCGACCAGATCTCCAGGTGGATTTTGAACTTATACCAGCATGTGCAGCAAGTTGGTTGATAGTGCTTTCATAGTAGACCTCCTGCCTCTCTTGTTTTTGCGCAAAAGTGCTGGTAAACTTGTTCTAGAGCGCTCTGAGTTCGGGAAATCCTGCCTTCGTCAGAACGTGACATCTTTTGCCGAAGACGCCAAAAAATGCACGCGACATCTTTTGTCAGAGACGCTCACATGTGAAATGTATCGTCTAGACGAGCCAGTAAAGCCCGTTCAAAGCAAGCGAGCGATGAAATTGTAACACCCTGCTTCCCAAGCAGGCTGTCGCGGGTTCGAGTCCCGTCTCCCGCTCTTTTTCCCCAGGAAGTCCGTCCTGGCGGGCCTTCGTGCCAAGCAGACGGTGATGGCCGCCAGAGGAAAGGCGTGCTAATGTATGCGAGTGAATACCTGCCTCCACAAGCCATGAGTACCTGCCTCCACGGGCATAAACACCTGCTTCGTCGTGAATGCCCCGACGAATTGGAGGTATTCCTGATGTCGAATCGCAAGAAGCAAGATCAAGCCGCATCCACTCCATTTAGATCTGACCGTCTGGACGCTGCGGAGAAGAACCCGCAATCGGATTGATCAATGGGATGGCGCTACGTACACGCGTATGATCGTCCGCCGCGGAACAGAGACGGTGGTTGAGCAGGTCAAAAGTGGGCAAATCAAGGTGATCCAGCAGCCTCTGTGGGCCAGCACCAGCACGAAAAACCCGGCCTACCGCGATGTACTCTACGTCGAGGAGCTGATCGGACCCAATACCGTGAATACCATGCCTCTTCCCACGATCGAACGCTTCCGCGAGCATGGTCGTGCGCGACTCTCTATTGAGAATCAGCTTTCACAGGCAAAAGCACAGCTTGCGGCGCTCATGGATGTGGGGATTCACTACAACGAGGTCACCCGGCAGTTGCAAGAGGAGGGGGTACAAAAATTTATCGACTCTTTCCAGAAGCTGTTTGCGCGTATTGATAACAAGAGGAAGCGGTGGTCATGCTCGGCGGCAAAGGCGATAAAGGTTTGGCTTGCATCTTGCTTTCTCCTTTCCCCTCTATAATTCCGCGCGTACTCTTCTGGCTCCCTCGGCCAGCGCGCAGAGCTTGCCGAAGGCGACGGCGCGGGGCAGATATTTCATGCCGCAATCGGGGGCCAGGATCAGGCGTTCTGGCTCTACGTGGTGCAGGGCGGCGCGGATTCTCGCCGCCACTGTCTCCGGCATCTCTACTGTCATATCCCCCAGGTTCAGGACGCCCAGAATGATGGTTTTACCGGCTAATTCACGTAAGACGGAAAGGTCAAGGTTGGGCTGGGCCGCTTCAATCGAAATCTGTTGGACGACACAGTCGCGCAGTTCGGTGAGGAAGGCGTACTGGCCGGGGCGGTCATGAACGATCGCCGCGTAGCCGAAGCAGAGGTGCAGCGCCGTTGGCCCTTCGATGCCTTCCAGCGCGCGGTTGATGACCTCAACTCCATACGCTTTTGCCTGCTGCGGCCTAGCCTGAAGATAGGGTTCGTCGATCTGCACCACGTCAGCCCCGGCGGCCTGCAAGCTCTTGATCTCCTCGTTGACGGCTGCCGCGATATCCAGCGCCAGAGCTTTCTCGTCGTGGTAATAGTCATCCTGCGTCTGGTGCGTGATGGTGAATGGGCCTGGCACGGTGATTTTGATGCGGCGGTCGGTATTGCGCCGCAAAAATTCCACGTCGCGTACTTCGACCGGATAGAGGCGGCGAATCGGGCCGACGACGCGGGGAACAAGGTTAGTACGCCCGGTGCGTCCCAGCACCTCTCCCGGATGATCGAGGTCCATTCCGGCCAGTGCGGTGGCGAAACGATTAGAATAGCTCTCGCGCCGCATCTCTCCATCAGAGATAATGTCGATACCCGCGCGTTCCATGTCACGAATGGCGAGCAGGGTGGCATCGTCCTGGGCCTCTTGCAGTAGCGGCTCCGGGATACGCCAGATATCTCGCGCCCGCACGCGCGGAGGCAATCGGCTCTGCAAATTCTTGCGATCAACCAGCCATTCCGGCTGCGGATAGCTTCCCACAACCGTCGTCAAAAGCTTCTCTACCACACTTTCTCTCCCTTACGCTGCTTTATTCCAGGTAATTACAGCGCAGTTCACCGGAATCGAGCGAGCTGGCGGGGGCAGGGGCGACCCCATAAGCGTTAACTTAAGCCCGTGCGAGCGCGACGCAGGCCACCCGCCAGGGGTGGCCCTACTCTACGCGGCGGCTCCACAAGCCCTACGACACGTTCGTCTCTCGTAGGGCCACCCCTTGCGGGTGGCCTGGGGCGACCCTGGTGGTCGCCCTGCCGCTCCATCCTTACCAACCTCGCTTTAAAAATAAGGCCCGCTACACTATATCATGATATCATGTTTGATTGCCTCGCAGGCGCCGATAGAGCGCGCGCTCTATCGGCGCCTGCAGAATTTCGGTTGACTAGATTCTGAAGAACAGGTGGCGCACCTGGTCGATGATTTTCGGGTCGCCACTGGTCTCACCGCCGGGGAAGCGTTGGTAGGTAGTGAGGACGAAATCTGAGGCATCTTTGAAGTGGAAAACGGCCTGCACATCATCCAGGTTGTCTGCCGGGACGCAGACGAACTGGCCGTCTTTGATGGTGGCCCGCCACTGGCCGCCCCATTCTCCATCGACGACGATGCCGATAACCGCGTCCACGCCTTTAGCCGAGTCCTCGTCGACGGTGTACTGCATGACAATGAACATGTAGGGCATCAGGATACCGGCGGTGCGCTCTTCGAGTTTGCCCGTCTTATCGCCCAGGCCCCACTTCATATCCCAGGTGTGAATGCCATAGTCGATGATCTGGAAAGAGGGATAGAAGCAGGTGGGGATTGGCCCCATGTAGGGGTGGGGAATGGTCTTTCCCATCCACTCATCGGCGGTGAGGGCCTCGAAAATAGCGAACGCTTCGTCTGAGTCCTTTTTGAGACGGGCGATGGCTTCTTCGCGCGGCAGGCTGCGAAAGGCCTGGGCATGCTCATTGAGCCGATCGCTCATGACGGCAAGGCCGAGCGGGGTGCCGGTTTCACCCCTGCGCGCCATCTCCCAGGCGTTCAGATAGCCTTCGGTCACGTCGATCATATGGCCGACCATATCGCGCACTTCCCATTCGGTGCAGCGCGTCTGCACGTACCAGTTGTCCGGGTTGTCGATGATGTCGTAGAACTTCGCGCGTTCCGTGCGCGCTATGTCGAGTACGAGTTCCTTGTCTTTGAAATCCATCGGGTTAGCCGGCATCGTAGCCTCCTTTTCTTTCCTGCGTGATACCTCATTGTTTCAACGGTGACAAAGCGGATATGTAGGATCACCTCCTTACTTATGTAGTAATGTCCGGGTAGGGCAGCGACCAGTGCTGGAGTTTGCGCGCGTACTCACGCTGGAAGCCAAGCGGCTCTTTGTAATCGCGCTCGAAAAGGGCGATGAAGAGTGTGAGCGTCAGGAAATGATGCGCGCCCAGCTCGAAGAGTTTGACGTAATCATGCGTTGCCAGAGCCTCACGCTCCTCATCGGTAAATTGCAGCCAGCTACTGCGCTCGCCTGCGGGCAGGTTCAGGATGACGTTGGCGCGCTCGGCTTCCCACCAGGTGACGGTGCCGCGCGGGTCTTCGCGGTAGCGTTCCACCAGCTCCGGGTCGCGGTCGATGGTGAAGAGGAATTTGTTGAGGAGATACTTGCTCATGCGTCCACCCCTTTCGGGTACCAGGTGAAATACGCCTCCATCGTATGGAACAGGTCGAGCGAGTCGACGTAATCGGCTTTGACTTCTCCGGCGACGCCCATCATCAGCATGAAGTCGAGGAAGCCATGAGTGGCGTTGCCGGGCAGCCAGAGGCTATCGAGCGTGACTTCACGCAGGGCGCCTTCAATATCGCCGGAAGCGATCCACTCCACGGCTTTACGGTCAAACTCCGGGTCGGGGCCGTGAGGGCCGAACTGGCGAGGGCCGCCAAGCTCAAGGGAGAGATGGCCGGTGCCGATGACGGCAACTCGCTCATCGCCGGGCCACGCTTCCAGAAGGCGGCGCAGAGTGCGGCCCAGTTCCACGAAACGCCAGGGCTGCGGCAGCGGCGGCGCGAAGATGTTGGTATAGATGGGAACGATGGGCAGGTCTGCCTGCGGGCGTGTCGTAATGATGGGGCAGGTGATGCTGTGATCGACGCGCAGTTCGTTGCTGAAGGCGAAATCGAACCCGGCGTCCAGTCCGGCGCGCAGCAGGTAGGCTGAGAGTTCTTCGTGCCCCTTGAGCCGCATGCGCGGCAGGCCAAACTCGCGTTCCTCGTTGTAGTAGTTCGCGTCATAGAACGGCGCTTTGCCGATGAGGAACTGCGGCATGTTGTCATAGAAAAGCTGGTGGAAATGGTCGGAGCCGACCATGACCAGCACATCCGGTCTGGCCCGTGTCAAGGTCTCGCGGTAGGCCAGTACCTTGCGAACCCACTCATCGGCGAAATCGGGCCTTTCTTCCGGCGGCGCGGTACTGGCGCGATAGAAAAACGGATGGTGTGTGGTGGCGAGGACAGCGACAATGTTTGCCATGCTTCCAATCCCTCCTTTGCGCGTGGCCTGCATGCAGCGCAGGCAAGTACTGGATTGAGCCGGTGCCTTTGCACTGGCCTGTTACATCTGGTGGTATACTGCCCCTGCCGACAAGCAGCAGGAACCAGTTTCTTTATTGATCTCCCGTCCGGGATTGAGACTGATAGACGGCGTTGCGGTCGACGCTGGCATAAATAGCGGGCGCGATGGGATGGCGCATTTCTTCGGCAAGGTGGCCGAGCAGTCCCGCAGCACGGGCGAGCAGGGCCACGCCGCGCAGCAACTCCGGCGGCAATCCCAGATCGGCCAGTGCGGCCCCGGCGACTCCCGCGCCGTTAAGCGGCAGTTTGCGGCCGAGTATTTCGGGATGCACGCGCCCGATGGCCTCGAACAGGCGCAGATGCGGCCCGCGCAGGCCCTCCTGCTCTGCAATTTCAATGATGACGGCTGTACGCGGGTCTGCCACCTTATGCACCGGATGGCCCAGTCCCGGCACAAAGCGGCCGGCGGCCCGCTGCTGGCTGACGGCGCGGCGGGCGAGTTCGTCCCATTGCTCATCCGTCTCTGGCAGAGGCCCTTCGACGCTTGCCAGCACGTCGGCGAGAAAGCGACCGGTGTCTTCGGTCACGCCGAGGAAGCGCGAGCCGCCGCCCAGCAGACCGGCAGCCATGGCC
This sequence comes from Chloroflexota bacterium, assembly GCA_902810755.1. The sequence continues at coordinate 36,075 of CADDYT010000035.1, read as the reverse complement.
CCTTGCAGCGCGTCGGGCGCGCTATAGAGCGTCAGACGCGCGGCGATGGCGGTGGGGGTGAAGCCGTGATCGGCCAGCGAGACCAGCACGGCCTCGAAGACGCGCACCTGCTGCGGCGTCGGTCGCTGCTGTGTGGCGAGCCAGAGCGCCAGTTCGCCAAATCCCACTTTACCCATCAGTTCGCCTGCCAGGTCGTGGCCCAGCAGCGAAATGCTGGTCGCATTGGATGTCCCGATTCCGGTTGGATATTCCATAATTCCCTTCTCTATTTTGTTCTTCGCGCCGATGGCTGACTGAGCCAGGCGCGAATTTCCTCATTATCCTGGCCGAGCGCCGGGGGCGGCAGCTCGTAGCGCGGCGGCGTTCGTGAGAACGTGATTGGATGACGAACCATTGGTACAGCATGTTCCCCGCTGCCAACCTCGACGACGGGGTTGAGACCGATTTCGCGAGCGAAGGTGACGCCGCCCTCCACGTCGTTGATGGGGCCGCAGGGAACGCCAGCTGCGCTCAACAGGCGAAACCATTCGTTGGCAGATTTTGTGCGCAGCCGCTCGACCAGCAGTGGACGCAGAGCCTCGCGGTTGCGCGTGCGGTCTTTTGTGTGCGCGAACCTGGGATCCTGCGGCAATGCTGGCACGCCGAGAACCTCGCAGAGCTTGCTGAACTGTCCATCGTTGCCAGCGGCGATAATCAGGTCCAGATCAGCCGTTGGCAGCGATTCGTAGGGGAAGAGGCTGGGATGAGCGTTGCCCATGCGGTGTGGGATGACGCCGCCTGCGACATAGGCGGTAGTCTGGTTGACCATGCCGGAGAGCGCCGTCGCAAATAAGCTGGTTTCTACATGCTGGCCCTCCCCTGTCTGGTTGCGGTGGTTGAGGGCAGCCAGAATGCCGATGGTGGTGTGCAGGCCGGCCATGACATCGAAGACCGAGATGCCGGAGCGGTAGGCCGGGCCGTCAGGGTCGCCGGTCAGGCTCATCAGCCCGGACATGGCCTGCACGATGAGGTCATAGCCGGGCAGCGAGGCTCCTCCTGCCGTGCCGAAGCCGCTGATGGATGCGTAGATAATGGACGGATTGCGCTGCTGAACCGATTCGTAGTCCAGGCCGAAGCGTTTGAGGCCGCCGGGCTTGAAGTTCTGAATGAAGACATCGGCGCGCGCCGCCAGTTCGTGGGCCAGTTGCAGATCTGCCGGATCGTTAAAGTTGAGGGTGATCGAGCGTTTGTTGCGGTTGATTGCCATGTAGTAGGTGGCGACGCCATCACGTTCCGGCGGCAGCCAGTTGCGCGTGTCATCGCCTGCCGGGCTTTCCACCTTAATCACCGTCGCGCCGAGATCGCCGAGCAGCATGGTGCAGTAAGGGCCGGCGAGAACCCGTGAAAAGTCGGCGACCAGCAGGCCATCAAGAGGGCCGGGCTGCCTTTCAGCTTCCTGTATGGTTGGCTCGTTATCCTGCTCTGGCATACGGTTTGCGCCTCCGCTTCCTGGTGCCTTTACATATAACCTTTTCGCATGTGATGATATACCCGTCCCCATAGGGAAGCAACTGGAGTGGAGTCAAACTTTTTCCTGGCCTCCCGTTGAGAATTGAAACTGTCCGTTATACGGACGATTGTCCGCTAAGATAAAATAAGTATAGTAGACATTCAAAGCGATGTCAAGGGAAAGGCGGAGCTGTGCCGACCGGGCTGGCGCCGAGTGTTATCTGCGGCCTGCTCTGCCAGCGCGCCCAGTCGGCGCTGATGGCGGCGGCGGTCTGCAAGAGCAGCGGCAGGTACTCTCCGGTCAGTTTCTCAATGCTGGTTTCGGCGGCATGAACGCTGACGTTGAGCGCGGTAATGACCTGATTGTTGCCGTCGCGCACGGGGGCGGCAATCGAGCGAATGCCGTATGCCAGGTGTTCGTCGGTGAGCGCCCAGCCCTGTGCGCGCACCTCGCATAGCACGCGGTCGCGCTCTTCTGGGCCAGGCCGCCAGAGGGGTGCGATACCGGAGCGGCTCGGCAGGGCGAGGACTCGTTCCAGTTCGTCCGGCGGCAGTGCGGCGAGCAGCACCTTGCCCAGCGAGGTCTGAAGGGCCGGGAAGCGCGTGCCAATCGTCACTGCCAGCGTGATAATCTTCGGCACGGCCACGCGCGCCACGTAGACGATATCGGAGCCGTCAAGCTGGGCGAGCGACGAGGATTCGCCCGTGCATCGCACCAGCCGTTCCATATGCGGGCGCGCGATATCCCAGATGTTGGTCGAGCCAATGTAGGCCATGCCAAGCTCAAGCACGCGCGGTGTGAGCGCGAACCCGCCCTGCGCGCTGCGCACATAGCCCAGTTTCTCCAGGGTGAGCAGCATGCGCCGCGCCGTCGGGCGGGCCAGCCCGGTGGCAGCCGCCACCTCGCTCAGCGTCATAATTGGTCGGTTGGGTTCAAACGCCCGGATGACATCCAGGCCGCGCGCCAGCGCCTCGATGAAGTCGGGTCCTGTCTCGCCGCGCATCGTCTCTCCTTCTGGCATAACAGCCCATTCCAGGCACTGTGTGCTGGTACATACAGGCTCTTTTCGCTGCACTCATGGTAACAGAAACGCTGCCATGCTGTCTAGACGGCTCCCTGCTCGCCATAGCGAGCCAGTTTCTCAAGCGTCTCCCGCGTTCCCTCCTCATTGTCCGCCGGTCGAATGCCCGGTGGAATATCCTTGAATTCGATAGATACTATTGTTCCATCGCCTTCGGCCTCAAATGTGACCGCCATCGTCATCTCTCCCGCGAAAGCGAGATCGGTCGAATCAAAGGTAATCGCTTCGACGATTCTTTCTGGTGGTGTAAGTTCCACAAAGCGCGCCGTATATCTATCTTCCCTCTTAGCAATCTTCCCTCGCGAGCTTGTTTCGGATGCGGGATAATATAGCGGCATCTGATACCCTCCGCCGACCCGGTAGTCGAAAGTATGGGTTTCGCCGGTCATGTCTCCGGGCGCAAGCCAGACGGCCAGAGCAGCGGGATTGGTAAAGGCTCGATAGAGAACTTCGGGCCTTGCCTTGATAAATTTCGAGTTTCGCGTACTGGTGCGCGAGTGTGTATCTGTCATGGACGTATCCTTTCGCTTCGGGAACGGTTTCCAGTTATCATATGGGCGTTGGCATTGCGTGTCAACCTCAAATTGTCGGTCGCAATCAATTGTGACCGACTGGCCCTACCCCGGCGACCGCAATCAATTCGCCCTACAACCTTTTCAATAACCCCTGTCAGATGATATTCTTGACATAGCCCAACCAATCGGATAATATGTGTGCAGTGGACACTTGTCCGTCTGACGGACAGCATTCATGACTTCTGGTAGCCTTTTGAAAGTCGGGATTATACAGGGCTAGCGGACAGGGAAGAAAGCAGGAAATGACAGGTCTCTGGCGGGTGCCACGCGGTCGGCCTGCTTTGTATCACGTCGTGTTAGCCGGGACACAACGAGGTGAGCAACATGAGCCAGAACGCAGACAGTAATTCTTTCTCATCAGGACGACCCGTCGTATTTCGTAACGCCACTGTGCTGACCATTGACCCCTCGACCGGCGTGGTTGAGAATGGCGATGTTCTCGTTGTCAATGACCGTATCGCTGCCGTCGGGCAGCAGTTGGCTGTGCCAGATGATGCTGTGGAGGTTGACGCGAGCGGCGGCATTCTCATGCCGGGGATGGTGGACACGCACCGTCACATGTGGCAGACCGCCCTGCGCGGCTTTGGCGCCGACTGGACGCTCACGAACTATTTCCAGTTCTATTACCTGAACTGGGGCAAAATTTTCCGCCCCGAAGACATTTATGCTGGCAACCTGCTCTCAGCCATCGAAGCCGTTGACGCCGGAGTCACTACAACGGTTGACTGGTCTCACGGCTTGCAGACGGTCGAATACGCCGATGCGGCGGTTGACGCGCTGGAAGCGGTGCCGGGCCGCTTCGTCCTCGCCTACGGCAACCTGCTTGGCGCGCCCTGGCAGTGGACAAAGACACCGGAATTCGCCGATTTCATTCGCCGCCGCATCGATGGGCATGGCGACAGGCTGGGCATGCAACTGGCCTTCGATGTGACCGGTGATCCGGCCTTCCCCGAAAAGGCGGCCTTCGAGGTGGCGCGTGAGTTCAACCTGCCTGTGACGACGCATGCCGGTGTGTGGGGCGCGACCAACGACAATGGCATCCGTTTGATGTACGAACACGGCTTCATGACCCCTTCCACCATCTATGTGCATGCCGCGACGCTCTCACAGGACTCCTACCAGCGCATCGCGGCCACCGGCGGCCATGCCTCGGTCTCTTCCGAAAGCGAGCAGAATGCCGGTCAAGGTTACCCGCCGACCTGGCAACTGCGGCGGCACAACATCCCCGTCTCCCTCTCGATGGATACCAGCGTCTGGTGGAGCGCCGACCTCTTTTCGGCCATGCGCTCAACCCTCAGCGCCGACCGCGCCCGCGAGCATATGGAAGCGCATAGTCGCAACGAGACCGTCATGCTTTCCCACCTGCGCGCCGAACAGGTAGTGACCTGGGCCACCCTCGGTGGGGCCAGCGCGCTGGGTATGGACAAACTCATCGGTAGCATCACCCCCGGCAAGAAGGCCGACCTCGTGCTGATTAAGAACGATGAGTCGCCGGTTATGTTCCCGCTGCTCCACCCCTACGGCCACGTCGTCTTCCAGGCTGGTCGCGGCGACGTGCATACCGTCATGGTCGATGGTAAGGTCGTCAAGCACAACCACCGCTTGCTCGGCATTGATTTGAATGCCGCCCGGCAGGCAGTCGCGAAGACGGTTGAGTATGCCCGCTCGCGCATGGGTGAGCAAGCCTGGAACGAATCAATGAATCCGGCAAAGGCAGTGGTCGAACTGATTGACAACCCGTACACTTACACGAAAAAAGAGCAGGCCGCGCAGCAGGGGAGCGCGGGATCTGAACAGGGATAACGCTGAGAGACGTGCCATGCTGAGCGCGAGCGAAGTATCTGATCTCACCATACTCAGCAATGGGTTGCCTTAGATGCTTCGCTCGCGCTCAGCATGGCATATCCCGGTCGGTTTGTAGTGGCATGACACGGCTGTGGTACGCAGCAATCAACATAATTGAGGAAAGGAAACAAGCATGCGTGCAGAGATGCCTGCGGCTGTGCTGCGCAAGCACAATACGCCGCCCGAATATCTGCAATGGCCTGTTCCTCGTCGCGGACAGGGGCAGGCGCTGATACAGGTGCTGGCGGCCCCCATCAGCCCGTTAGATTTGCTGTGCGCCTCCGGCAAGTCCTACTTTGGCGCCCCGGCTCTGCCCTATATTCCCGGCACGCAGGGTGTTGGCCTTATCATAGAGGCCGATACCCTCACGCCCGGTCAGCGCGTCTGGTTCAGTTGTGACGCCGGGATGAAGCCGGGGGATGGCAGCATGGCGCTATACTGCGTCATCGAAGAGTCGGCGGCCCTCGCGCTCCCCGCTGAGATCGAAACCGATCTTGTTGCCGCGCTCGGCCTTTCCGCGATTGCTGCATGGATGGCGCTGACGTGGCGTGGGCGCTTGCAACCGGGGGAGCAGGTGCTGGTGCTGGGGGCTAGCGGCGCGGTCGGGCAGGTGGCCGTGCAGGCAGCGAAATTGCTCGGGGCAGGCCGCGTGGTTGCCGCCACGCGCGACGAGCAAGCCCGCGCCCGCGCGCTCACGCAGGGCGCCGATGCCGTTGTCGATCTCAACGGCGACGACGTGGACGAGATCAGCAGGCGCATCGCCGCTGCCTGCGATGGCCCCCTGCATCTGGTCATCGATCCCCTGTGCGGCCTTCCGGCGGAAGCCGCTTTGCGCGTACTGGCTCCCTGGGGTCGACTCGTCAACTTTGGCTCTTCCGCCGGGGCCAGCGCGCGCTTCGAGTCGGCCACGCTGCGCAGTCGCCTGCACACCATCCTCGGCTACACTAACAACGCGCTGTCTCACGAGCAGAAGGCCCAGGCCCTCACCGAAATCCTCACCCACGCCGCCGCCGGTCGCTGCACCGTCGAGCGAGAAATGGTGCCGCTCGCGCAAGCCGCCGGGGCATGGCAGCGCCAGGCCGCCTCTGCCCGCCGCAAGCTTATTCTTATTCCTTCGGCTGTAGAATGAGGAGGATCGGCTCCGCCACCTTTTTCACGTCTTCAAGCGTGAAGAGTCGCTGTGGCTCTCCCGGCAAAATGCCGTTGAGATGATGCAATCGCTGGTAGGCACGCTGCTCATGTATTTCCAGGTGGCAGGTAGGGTGAAAAGCGACATTAGGAGAGCCGCGCCGCTCGGACCAGATGCGCAGCGCAATCTGCTGGCACATCGTCCCGCTCGGCATAAAGACCGCAGCTTCCTTGCCCGGCAATTCTGCGATCTGTTGCTCAAAGCCTGAGATCACCTCTCCCTGCCCCTAGCGGTCGGCGCTCAATTCCGGCGCTGTGAACTCCGCCAGCTCGCTCAAGATCTGCTGTGGCGTTTTCCGGTAATGATGGGTAAGAAAACGGGTACAATCCCTGTAAATTCGGTCAACCTCTTGTTCGTCCACTCTCTTGCTTTCCTTGCTCTATCTTGTAGCCTCTTTTTGTTCTTTGTAAAGTCTACCCTCTTGACCGTATGCCGTCAAGCGCGTGCTGCTGGATAATATTTCGTATTTTTGCAATATAGCCACTTCTATGGTATGCTCCTGGCGTATCGTACAGTACAGAATTGTTACAATACCTCTGGGTGTGATATCCTTTGTTGTAAAAGGAGGAGATGGCAATGCTTCTTAAAACACAGGCCGCTACTGAGGTTGCGCATTTTCTCGCGCATCATCCCACCCCTGAACAAATTGTGGCTTTCCATCCCTCTACTGAGGTAGCTGAACGCGCATATGAACTGATCCATGCTGAGCGTGATAGATCGTTGACCGAAGAGGAACGTCAGGAACTGGAGGGCTATATGGTGATCGAATATCTGATGGAATTGATCAAGCTTGAGGCTCACCAGCAAGTAAGACAAACGGAATAGCAGGAGTGTTCTACCATGCCCCATCTTTCCGGCGCGCAGGCGCTGATCGCCACGCTTCGCTCGTATGGTGTTGATACGATTTTTGGCATTCCCGGCGTGCATACGTTGCCTGTTTATGACGTGTTGCATGACGAACCGGGGATACGGCACGTCCTGGCGCGCCACGAGCAGGGCGCGGGCTTTATGGCCGATGGCTATGCGCGTGCCAGCGGCAAACCTGGCGTCGTGTGTACCATCACCGGGCCGGGCGTGACCAACGTGGCGACACCGGTAGCCAGCGCCTATGCCGATTCCGTTCCACTGCTTGTGATCAGCACCAGTCTACCCCGTGCCTCGCTCGGCAGGTCGCGCGGCGAGTTGCACGAGGTGAAGGACCAGTTCGGGATGATGGAATCGCTGGCGGGCTGGGCGCGGGCCGTCTCGCAGGTAGAGGAGATTCCCGATGCTCTGCGCGATGCCTTCCGCGCCATGAGCAGTACCCGCGCGCGCGGCGCGTACCTGCAAATTCCGCTCGATCTGTTGATGGTCGAGGCCGATCTCGAACTTCCCGAACCGGCCCCGGTGGTCCCACCTCGCCCCGCGCGAGAGCAGATTGCCGCGCTGGCGCGTATGCTGAGTGAGGCGCAGCGCCCCTTGATTGTTGCCGGGGCAGGCGTTTCGCGGGCGGGGGCGAACGAGCAACTGGCGCGGCTGGCCGAACTGCTGGGCGCGCCTGTCCTTCTGGGCCATAAAAGCCACGATGTGCTGCCTGCCGACCATCCCCTGGCCTTGACGGTAAGCAGCTACAGCTTCCCCGATGAAATGCGCTCGCTGCTGGCCGCGTCGGATATGGCGCTGGTGATCGGCAGCAAACTGGGGGCGGGACGCAGCAGCGGCGGTCGCTTATTTTTGCCGAAAACGCTGGCGCAGATCGATATCGACCCGGCGGAAATTGGCCGCCAGTATCCCGCCAGTCTGGGTGTGGTGGCCGATGCGCGGCTCGCGCTGGATGCCTTGCTGGAGGCTTTACAGGAGAGGCCGCACAGGTGGGCTTCGCGCGCGGCGGAAGTGGCGGCGCTGCGGGAGACGCTGCATGCGAATGTGCGGCGCATCTTTGGCGAGTCGCTGGCCCTGCTCGATGGCCTGCGCGAGGGGCTACCGCGCGACGGGCTGGTGGTCGCCGATATGACCATGCTCGGCTATGCAAGCGCCGAATACCTGCCCGTCTATGAGCCGCGCACCTATATCCATTCCTCAGAACTGTGTTCGATTGGCTGCGGCCTGCCGATGGCAATAGGCGCGAAGGCGGGCGCACCGGAACGCCCCGTCGTGACCCTCTGCGGCGATGGCGGCTTCCTGCTCAACGTGGGCGAACTGGCGACCGCCGCTCAGGAGCAACTGGATGTCGTGGCGATCATCTTCAACGATGCCACCTATACAGCAGTCAAGCGCGACCAGGCCCGTCGCTTCGGCGGTCGCTACATCGCCACCGATTTACAGGCTCCCGATTACGTTGCCCTTGCCCGCGCCTTCAACATAAGGGGCGTGCGCGCCGAAACGCCGCAGCAGTTGAGCGAGACCATCCACACCGCCACGACGCGCCCCGGCTCAACCCTGATCGACGTTCCTCTGCCGCCCCGGCAATGGTAGGATGGTCACCCGGAAGCAGAGCAAGCCAGAAGAGCAGGCGCGCCTGCTCTTCTGGCTTGCTCTGCTTCCGGGTGACTGGAGAGAAAACGAGACAAAATTGCTTGCTCAGACATTATTATAGTCAGAGTACCTGAATTCAGCACTCACAAAAAGCTATGGGGGCATATGAATGCAATAGAGAATGAGTCCCAACTGGTCATGGACGCTTGCCGGGGGTCTGTGCCAGCATTCGAGGCCCTGGTGGTTGCCTATGAGCCTCGGATCAGGCGCATGATTTATAGTATGATACAGGACGTACAATTAACGCAGGACCTGTGCCAGGAAACGTTTCTGGCCGCGTACCGGTCTCTGCCGCGCATGAATGGCGAGGAGCTGCGTTTTGCCCCCTGGCTCTATCGTATTGCCCTGAATCAGGTACGCAGTGAGTGGAGACGGCGTAAGCACGTCTCTCTGGTGCCTTTTCTGGCCCCGCAGGGAAACGACGAGGCGTTTGACGAACAGGCTGAGGAGTTTTTAGTGAGCGAAGAGCAATTTGAAGAGCAGGTATGGCAACGCGAACTGATGCAGCAGGTGCTGGCGCAATTACCTCCAGCTTCGGCCCTCTGCCTGCTGCTGGATGCCGAGGGTTTCTCATATAACGAAATTGCCGAAACGCTACACGATTCACTCTCAGCTGTGCGCAGTCGCCTCTCGCGCGCCCGCCAGTCTTTTCAGCGTCTCTACCGCCAGCTTAGCCAGGAGGAAGGAGCATGAGCGAGTCTGCTGCCCACAATTTGCCACCATGTCCTCGCAGCCCTGAATGCCTGCGCTTTGTCGACGAACTGGATACGATCGGCGGCCAGGCGCGCGTCGAGCCAGACGATGAGCGCGATGCCCGGTTGCTGGCCGAATTGCGCTCCCACATTCCCGCCTGCCCGACCTGCACCGACGCGCTGGCGCAGGCTCGCCATATGCGTCAGCAGCAACGGGCAGCCTTACGCGGTCTGCTGATGGAGAGTGAGAGTGTTGTCCCATCGACCGTTGCCTCTATTATGCAACGTATTGCTCGCGAATCGGGAGCGATAGCCGCCGCGACGAATCATCATCAGGATATTTCTGCCGCTCCCACACTGCACCTGGAGGAGCCGCATATCATCTTGCCGCAGGGGCAGCGACAGCCAGGGGCAGACCAGACAGGCAAGGGCATGGGGCCGGGAAGAACGGCAGGAACGGGCGGCCAGGGCCGCAATGTCGCACCATCCTCTCGCAGAAGACGCACGGCCTTCCTGAATGTCTTTTCCCTGGCGATGGTTGCCGTCATCATTCTTTCTGTCATTGTCATCCTCAGCCAGTTTGTCGCGCCTCGTCTGGGGCCTCTCAACAGGTCGCAGCCAACGCCCACTACGGTTGCAGGAGGCGTGGGTTGGAACTCTGCCGTGATTGGCCTGTCCTATCCCGGCGCCGGAGGCAGCCCCGGACGTATCACCATTGCTAACTATGCCCCGGCCAGCGGGCAGAGTACGCTGCTTGTGCCATTTCAGCCCCCGGCCAATACGCAGCTTGATATGATCTCGCACGATGGGCTGCACCTGCTCTACCAGTACGCGCTGAACGGGCATGTCTACTACTACACGGCGCCGACGACGAGCGATAGCAGCTTCTACAGCCTCAGCAGCAATGACGGCGGCAACGCCATCTGGCTTGATAATATCTCTGCCCTGGTTGCCAGCAAGAATCAGGGCGTAATGCAGGTCGATACGCAGACAGGGGTGGCAAAGGCTGTGCTTCCCGATATCAGAGACGTTCAACTTTTGATTTACCGCGCCCCCTATCTGTACTTTATTGCTGAAGGCGGTACGAGTCTGACGCCGGGCGCGCTCTATCGCGTCACGCTGTCGGGCGGCCCGGTCGTGCAGGTGGCGCCCCCCGCTCTGCCCGGTTCGACTTTCTGGATCAGCCCGGATGGCACCGCCGTTTTCTATGAAAGCAATGGTTCGCAGGGCCTCTATGTGGCGCAGAGCGATGGCAGCAATCCGCGCCTGCTGCGTTCCGGTTATGCCGTACCTGTTGGCTATGCCGCCGACAACGCTCTGATGCTGCTGCAAGAGGTGAACGGCAAGTTCCAGGTGGTGAAACTCGGCGCGACTCCGCAGCAAGCTGAAACGGTGGTCATGGCCGATGCCGCCCCCGGCGCTGTTTCGCTCTGCGACGCGAATGAGCAGAACGGCGGCACGCCCATCTGCACCGGCAACACGGCGCTTTCTCCCGGCGGCTTCGGCTTGATCCTGCATGCTTATTATGCCGATGGTAGCTCGCAGGTCATCTATGATGATCTGGCGAAGGGCCAGTCGCGCGTGCTGGTGGCGCTGGCGAAGCAGCAGATCGGGGTGCAGTTGCCGGGCTGGGATCAAATTGCCGTGCCGGGCGCGCCGACAACGAATCCCACGCCCACACCTTCAACCGGCTGGAATTCGGCAGTGGTCGTTACCACAGATGCTTCCGGGCAGAAGACGATTGCCAACTATAACTATCTGAACGGCCACAGCGCCCTGCTGGTTCCCCGCAATCTGCCGCCGGATACCCGCTTCGACGGCGTCTCATCTGACGGGCAGAACCTGCTCTACCAGTTTTCCAGCAGCGGCCATATGCTCTACTGGACGCTCAAATCACTGCCTGGTACCGGCTTTTTCTATGAATTGAACAATGCCGATGCAGGCAATGCCATCTGGCTCAACGCCCATACCGTGCTGATCTCCCTGCTCAATGGAGGCGTCGAGCAGGTGGACGTGAATAGCGGGCAGGCGCAGGAGTTGTTGAGCGGCGTGCAGGTCGGCGAGCTGGCATTTTACTACGCCCCTTACCTGTACTTCGTCGGCGGCGCGAATCTGGCGACGGGCGCGCTCTACCGCGTCAACCTCTCCGGCGGCACGCCGCAGCAGATCACCATGCGTTCGCCCGGCACCACCTTCTGGCACAGCATCGATGGCAACACCATCTACTACGTCAACACCGACTCCGCAGCCGGGCCGGGCCTCTATGCGGTCGACAGCGACGGCAACAACCCGCGCCTGCTGCGCAGTTCCGGCATCCCCGTCGGTTTCGCGCCGGACAACTCGCTGGTGATTATGCGTGACGACAACGGCATCTTCCGCCTCTACAGGCTGGGAGCCACGCCACAGGACGATGTCCTGATGCTTGACAATGTAGCCCCCAACGCCGTCGCGCTCTGCGATAGCAGCGTTGCACCCGGCGTCTCGCCCATGTGCGATAGCAGCATCGCCCTTGCCCCCTACAGCCACGCCCTGCTCGTCGAAGCCTACTACGCCGACGGCTCGCGCAAAGTCTATTCGTATGATCTGGCACAGGGCAATCAAATTCTGCTGTTCACTCTCAAGCCAGGAACGCAGGTAGCGTTGCCGGGATGGGACACGATAGCTGTCAAATAGGCAACAGAGAATGCCCCGTGGAAAGGGTATTCTCTGTGAAATGTCCTTATGAAGAGAATTGTTGTCTGGTGGGTTAGCGTTTGACGGGGAAGAGGTTCTGGACACGCATAGCGAGCATCATATCACCCGCGAGTTTCAGCTTGCCGGTCATGAAGGCGTTCATGGCATCCAGCTTGCCCTCAGTAATGTTGATCCAGTCAGTGTCACTGACGGTGAAGGTGATATCGGGCTTCTCGACGCCGCCGGGGATGATGGTGCAGGTCTCGTTTTCGACTTTTACCGCCCACTTGCCTGCCTGCTCCCCGGTGATATTCCACTGGAAAGTCTTGTTCAATCCCTTTGCCGCCGCCGGGTTAAAGACGGTTGGCATCGCCTCAAATGTCTCTGCAACTGTCATAGTCTGTCTCCTTCTTCGTTAAACATACAGGAACGTCCTGTCAGAACTGCTACAGTATAGCATATCATATCACACAGTGTGTTACAGAAGAGTTAGCAAGTTCACAAAATTGCTCACTCTTGTCATTTCTCTCCCCTCAATGATATGCTGGACACACAACGACAGCATACCATTGAGGAAGAAGGGAGATGTGTGTCATGGCCGGTGAGCAGTATCTACGCAAGGTCAGGGTTGAGGGCGGTAACCTCAAGTTTAGCGCGGCGCACTTCATCACCTTTGGCGGCAAGTGCGAGCGGCTGCACGGGCATAATTACGGCGTCATGGTGGAAATTGAGGGGACGCTGAATGAAGATAAACTGGTTTTCGATTTTACCATCATTAAGCGGCTGGCGAGAGAGGTTTGCCAGCAGTTGAACCACCGCTTCCTGCTGCCGATGCGCAACCCGCACCTGCAACTGGCCGAATCCTTCAGCGAGTGGGAGATTCGCTTCGGTACGAAACGCTACATCTTCCCCCGCAGCGATGTCATCGAGCTACCCATCGATAACTCGACTGCCGAGCGGCTGGCCGAATACATCTGCGATGAACTGCGCAGGCTACTGGCTGCTTACGATACCTCGAATCTGCGCACTATCACCGTCGGCGTCGAAGAAGCCCCCACACAGATGGCCTGCTATACCCGCTCATTTTGAAGCTGTCTGATGCAGCGAGTAGACTGCCGCTTCGATCAGGCAGGAGAGGATTTCGCGGGGAACGGAGATGTGCAGGTAGGCCAGCAGTGTGCCAGCCATCTCCATCGCCGCCTGCTTCTTGACCGGGCCTTCCAGCGTATCGGAAGCCTGCTCTACGGCGGCAACAACGACATGTACCACCTGATCGATCTCGGCACGCTGCTTCTGCGGCAGCCGTTGCAGCAGATGCTGGTAGAGGACAGCCGAGAGCGAGATCAGTAGCGGCAACACAAAGGGCAGCAGGAGAAGCGCGACCTGCACAGAGGGTGGGAGGGACATTGAGGATTCTCCTTTCATGGGGCGTATTTGCTCCGGGGCGAGCAATCAGTCGGGGCCGACAATCGGCGAGGACAGGCAATGCAGCCTGCTTGCTTCTAAGTATAAACGAGAAGAGTTCATTTGTCCAGCCTTTTTGCAACCCGTTCTGCATGAAAGATTAATAATCCAGCAGGGCCTGTAGCTCTTTCTCGGATTGCTTGCTGAGGGGAATCATGGTTTCCTGGCTGTCATCGAGTTGCAGCGTGTAGCTGTTGCGCGTGAACTGGATAATGGCTTTGATGTGCTGGAGATTGACGAGATAGGCGCGATGGGCCTTGAAGAAGCCGCGTCCGCTCAGACGGGTTTCGAGTTCTTGCAGGGTGAGGTTAGTGGTAGCCTCTTCTTTAGCAGTGCGCAGGATGGTTTTGCCGTCACGACTGGTGGCGTAGAGCAGGTCACCGGGGTCATAGAGGACGATGCGGTCGTCTTTGCGCGCGGGAATTTTGTAGGGGATGAGGCGTTCCGGCGTTGTTGGCGCCGGTTGCTGGTTCTGGCCTGCTCCCTGCATATAGTTGCTGAGGACGCGCCCATCTTCCAGCTCCACGACGTGTGTGCAGAATCTGCCTGCCCATGCCAGGTCTTCGTCGGTGAGCAGAACGGCTGTACCCTCGGCGGCGGCCTGCGCAATCAGGCGGGCAAAGAGCGCCTGCGTATCGAGATCGGTGCGCAGGGTGGGCTGATCGAGCAGCAAGATCGGTGGGCGCGGCAGCAGCGTTCTCGCGAAGGCCAGGCGGCGTTGCGCGGCGGGCGAGAGTTTGCTGATCCGTTTCTGCGCCTGATCGCTCATGCCAACCTGGTCTAACACTTCGCCCACGCGCGCGGCGGGAAGGCGATGAAGCTGCGCGAAAAAGTCCAGGTTGCCGCGCGCCGTGAAACGTTCATAGTGCAGGTCTTCCTCGAAAAGAATGCCGATATGGCGCAGCATGGCCGGGACTTTGTTGATATCCTGCCCATCAATGGTAATGCAGCCTCCGCTGAGCGGCAATTTCCCGGACAGCAGGCGCAGCAGCAGCGATTTGCCGCTGCCGACCGGGCCAACGACGGCAACAATCATCCCGGCATCAAGGTCAAGCTGCTCGACCGCAAGCGCCGTGCGGTTCTCAATCATTTTTTCCAGCCGCCGTACCTGTAGCTTCACAACGTTCCCCTGCTCCTGTCAGCATGAAATCACCAGGTTTTCCGGGCATATTGTAGCATACCCGTTGCCATTTGTGACTCCATTCATGCCGGATTTTGCTCCATTCATCCGGTGTCCTGCCGATTCACCCCTGAAAATGCGCCTGTTATCCGCTCTTCTGCTCCACTCGACCGGATTTTGTAGAAACATGTTTTTGCTCATGGTACAGTTGTGTTGGAAGCGCAAAGAGACGCGGTCATCGATGACAGAGCAGGAATTTCCTGTAGCCATAAACTATGGAATACGCGAAAAGAAACGGATACTCAGGAGAGTGGAAACGATGGAGACAAACAATCTGATGATTGAGGCGGTCAACCTGAGCCGCACCTTTGGCAACAAAAAGGCGGTAATTGATATGAGCTTTAGTGTCTCGCGAGGCGAAATCTTTGGCTTGCTTGGCCCCAACGGCGCGGGCAAGACAACGACCATTCGCATGCTGACGGGCCAGATTGATCCTACTGGGGGTCATGCGCGTGTGGCGGGCTGTGATGTGGTGAAAGAGCGGGCAACGCTGAAGCAGCGTATTGGCGTGGTCTTTGAAGACCAGAACCTCTACGAGCGACTTTCCGCTCGTTACAACCTCGCCTTTTCCTGCTGGCTCTACGGGCTGCCGAAAAGCCGTGTGGACGAGGTACTGGAACTGGTGCATTTACGCGACCGCGCGAAGGAGCCGGTACGCACGTTTTCCAACGGCATGAAGCAGCGTGTCATGATTGCGCGCGCGCTGCTGCATAAGCCGCCCGTTCTCTTCCTCGACGAACCGAGCCGGGGGCTTGACCCCATCTCGGCTCGCGAGGTGCGCCAGACCATTGACCACCTGCGCCAGCAGGGCATGACCATCCTGCTGACGACGCACCTGATGGAAGAGGCCGATCAGCTTTGCCAGCGCGTCGGCTTCATCGTCAACGGGCGCTTAGTCGCCAACGATACGCCGCGCAATCTGAAGCTCTCACACGGACAGCGTGCGCTGGTGGTGACGCTGGATAGCGATACCGCTCAGCAGGGGGCTTTACAGGAGGTCACGCTGAACATGGATGATCCACAGGATCAGAGCAGGCTGGCACAGTGGATGGCGCAGGAAAAGGTGCGCGCCGTCCACTCGCGCGAGGCCACGCTTGAGGATGTGTTTATTGAAGTTGCCGGCATTCGTCCCGCTTAACAGAGAAGGAGAAGATATCATGCATATCCGCACTATTCTGGCGATTGCGCGCAAAGACGCGCTGGATGTTCTGCTGAACAAGTCAACATTGACGCTGCTTATTATGCCCATTATACTCTCGGTCCTCTTCGTAGTTGTGACGGACATCTTTGGGAGCCATAAGACAGAGATTCTGGTCTATAATCCAGGCAATTCGGCGGTAGTACAGGTTGTGAGCGGGGCATTTTCAGACCCGCAGATCGTTTCGGCCAGTTCGCCCGCCGATGTTGCCAGCGCCTTTGGCCCCGACGGCTCGCACAAAAGCTCTCCCTACGCTGTGGGGCTGGTTATTCCTGCGAACTTTGATGCCGCTTTGCGCCAGGGAGGCCATCCGCAGATGAGCCTCTACATCAATGGAGATGATGTCAACATTCAGCAGCGCCAGTTGCTGCAAAGCGCGATTATGAATTATAGCCGTGTGGTGGCCAATCCCTCACCACCGGCCAGCATCAACATGGCTACGATCAATCCACCGGCGCCGACTACTATAGGCCAGGATCTCGGTACGCTTTATATTACCACCGCTCTACTGGTCTCTTTCATGGTCAGCACTTCGCTTGTAGGCAGCCTGCTGGTGGAGGAAAAGGAGAAAAAGACGCTGCGCATGCTCATGGTCTCGCCAGCCTCCTTCGGTGATGTAGTGCTGGGCAAATTGCTTGTTGGCCTGGGCTATCAACTGCTGCTCTCGCTGGTGGTCATGGTCATCGAGGGCGGCTTCGTGGGGCAGGTGCCGCTGGTGCTGTTCTTTGTGCTGTGCGGCGCGTGTTTCAGCCTGTCGCTGGGCCTGCTCCTGGGCAGCATTTTCCAGTCATCAAGTGCTGTTGGGGGGGTAGCCGGTATGGTGAGTATCATCTATATCATCCCCGGCATCTTCGTCGGTCCGCTGCTCCAGGTGTCCCAGGGTAATGTGGCCGTGCAATTGATCAAGATATTGCCTTCCTACTACATGGCCGATGGCATCTACAGCGCCCTGGTCAATAAGGCGGTTGTGAGCAACGCTCTGCTCGACGCCCTCGTCATTCTGGCCTGTACGGTAATCCTGCTGCTGGCCTCGGTCTGGACATTGAGACGGCAAGCCTCAGTAGTCGCCGCCATTTGAGCGTAAGAGGAATCCGGCAGGCCAGCATAGGGAGGCCAGCAGACGGCATGCCGTCTGCTGGCCCCCGTCACAGGTCGACAGCGCAGGCCACCCGCCAGGGGTGGCCCTACTCTAGACGACATGCCCCCACGCTCTCGTCTATAGTAGGGCCACCCCTGGCGGGTGGCCTGGGGAGGCCAGAAGTGAACGCTTCTGGGGCCACCCCTGGCGGGTGGCCTGGGGAGGCCAGAAGTGAACGCTTCTGGGGCCACCCCTGGCGGGTGGCCTGGGGAGGCCAGAAGTGAACGCTTCTGGGGCCACCCCTGGCGGGTGGCCTGTCTGGCGCTCGCCCCGGCTTCCGTGAACGCTTCTGGGGGTGGCCGGTGGCATGGCACCGCGCCAGACCAACCTGCGTTCTCTTTCAGAGAGGCAGTGTCTTAATAGCGGCGGTCTCGTTTGCTGCGCTTGGGAGGTTGCTTGGTCTGGCGACCGGGCTTGGGTTTCTTGCGCCCGCGTCCCCAGTCCACATCTTCCTCCTCCTCCTCTTCTTCGTCGTAGAAGTCCTCTTCCTCATCTTCGTCCAGCAGCTTCATATCGGGGACTTCAGCCTCCTCTACAAGGATGTTGGGCAGTTCCTGCTCGGTATCGAACTCCTCCTCACCGCCCAGGAAGTCTTCTTCCGCTTCCGGCTCCTCGTATTCCTCTTCCTCGTATGCTTCTTCCTCTTCCGCAGGCGGCGTTACCTCGCGATATGCTGGCTCTTCACGCGCGATGGTCGCGGAAGAACTGCGTGCGCTCTTGCGGGGAGCGGCCTCCTGCGGCTCTGGCTCAGCGCCTTCCTCTTCACCTGCTCTTCCAGAGCCGATGATTTTGCGCCCGGCTGCCACATCCAGCCAGAACTGGGAATAGTAATGCGGTCGGTCCGTTTCTTTTTCGCTATCTTTTTTCGTCATTTCCACTGCGGTGTCCCGGTGCAGTGTTACAGCGGCCCGGTGAGACCCTGCCAGTTCCCTTTCCTGCCTCGCCCTCTTGAGACGAGGAGACACCGCCCCTCCTTTCCTTACTGGTGAAAACCTGTTCACCCGCTTTCCTGGTACAAACCTACCGCAGGCACCGGCCAACCAACGCCTGCGAAATGAAATCTCCTGCGCATGATAATAAGAAGAAAGTTCTTTCCTGTCAAGATACTCTGAACCCCCCTTCAATCGGCTTCTTGCCACCGTTTATGATCTGTCAAGACCCCATGTGCATGAATTTTTTTGCGCGGAGTATAGCGCGAACGGGAAAATATCTCTATAATACAAGAGATGCGTTTTCACGTATTACAGAGTGGCACCCTGAACGCTATCTTCAAGCGTCTTCTTTGCAGTATCATAGACAGAAGAGCAAAAGCGTCCACCGGTCACAAACGAAGGAGACGCAATCGGGTACGCGGTTTTCAACCGTCAGGCCCCTATATTGGAGGAAACCATTGGCGAGGATTCTCGATACTATTAATGATCCAGCGCAATTACGCACGCTTTCGATCCCCCAGATGCAGCAACTGGCGGAGGAGATCAGGCGTGAAATCATCGAAAAAGTTTCGGTGAAGGGAGGGCATCTGGCCCCGAATCTGGGCGTGGTCGAATTGACGATGGCCCTGCACTATGTGTTCAATACGCCCGAAGACCTGCTGGTCTGGGATATCGGCCATCAGGCGTATGTCCACAAATTGCTCACCGGGCGCCGCGACCGCTTCCAGACCATTCGCCAGTTTGGTGGCCTCTCCGGCTATCTCAGGCGGGAAGAAAGCCCCTATGATGTCTTCGGCGCCAGCCATGCCAGCACCTCGATCTCTGCTGCGCTTGGCCTTGCGGTAGCTCGCGACCTGCGGGGCGAAGATTTCAAAGTCGTGGCCATCATTGGTGATGGCGCGCTGACCGGCGGCATGGCGCTCGAAGCTATCAACAACGCGGGCAGTCTCAAGAAAAATCTCATCATTGTTCTCAACGATAACGATAAATCGATCTCGGATAACGTCGGCGCGCTGCATCACTATCTTGGCAAGGTGCGCCAGATGCAGACATCGCCCAGTTACCAGCGCCTGCGCGAGATGGCGAAAGGCTCAATTGAGAAGTTGCCTGTCGTGGGCGGCAAGGCGCGCGAGGCGGCAGGGCGAGCCGAGACCAGCTTCAAACAATTTGTCATGCACAGCAAGAGCGGCGCCATTTTCGAGGAACTCGGCTTCAAATTCTTCGGCCCCTTCGACGGCCACGACCTTGCCCAGATGCTCGATGTCTTTGAAAATATCAAAAAGATCGAAGGCCCGGTCATTGTACAGATGGTCACGAAGAAGGGCAAGGGCTGGGAGTTCTCCGAGGAAGATGCGACCAAGTGGCACGGTCCCGGCGCTTTCGATTTCAAGACCGGCACCATCAAGAAGAACGCGGGCGACCCCCCGAACTATACCGATGTCTTCGCCGATACGCTGGTTGAACTGGCCGCGCAGGACAACTCCATTGTTGGCATCACGGCGGCGATGGCCGAGGGAACCGGTCTTAAGAAGCTGCACAAACGCTTCCCCGACCGCTACTTTGACGTGGGCATTGCCGAGCAGCACGCTGTCACCTTCGCCGGTGGGCTGGCTGTCGGTGGCCTCAAACCCGTTGCCGCCATCTACTCGACCTTCCTGCAGCGCGCCTACGACCAGGTGCTGCACGATATCTGCATGCAAGACCTGCACGTCGTCTTCGCGCTTGATCGCGCCGGCATCGTCGGCGAAGACGGCCCGACGCAGCACGGCGTCTTCGATATCGGCTACCTGCGCTCCATGCCCAACATGAAGCTCATGGCCCCGAAGGATGAGAACGAGCTGCGCCACATGCTCTACACCGCCATCTACATGGATGGCCCCGTCGCCCTGCGCTACCCGCGCGGCAAGAGTCTTGGCGTCCCCCTGGACAGCGAACTGCGCAAGCTGGAGATCGGCAAAGCCGAACTGCTCTCCCCGGCCACGCTTGAGGATGCTGAGCGGCAGGATGTCGCCATCCTCGCCTATGGCTCAACGGTTGCCGCAGCTCAGGAAGCCGCCCGGGAACTGGCCGCCGAGGGCATCTCAGCCGCCGTCGTCAACGCTCGCTGGGCCAAGCCGCTCGACGAAGAACTCATTATTCGTCTCGCGCAAGGCACCGGTCGCATCGTCACCGTCGAAGACCATGTCATTGCAACAGGCTTCGGCAGCGCCGTCCTCGAACTTTTAGAGAGCCGCCGCCTCCTCGACACCACCATCCGGCTCATCGGCCTGCCCGACAAGCCCATCGAACATGGCGCGCCCTCCATCCTGCGCGAACTCTACGGCCTCTCCGCCTCTCACATCAAAGACGTCGTCCGCGACCTCGTGCGCTCCGAAAAGCGTACCGTCGCTCAGTAATCGAACGGGTTCTTAAAATCTGGCCCGGACGTATCATCCACGTTCGTGTCAACCAGAGCGCAGCGAAGGATCTCCGTCAGCCTACCGACCAGGTGGCTGACGGAGATCCTTCGCTGCGCTCTGGTTGACATGCGGAAGAGTTTTTTTATGCTCTATTGCCATTTTGCCATTTGCCCTATTGCAAATATATATCAAATATGATATCTTTCCGATAGAAGAGTATGTGAGGTATGTAGTAAGTAATGAGTAGTGAGCAGTCGGGGTACAAGAGGCAATGGCGTGACTACAGAACTGGAAGTGGAGCGCGACCTATCAGGGATTTCCTGAAGACTGGCTGACTGGCGAAGACGAGGAAAGCAAAATAAGTAATTCAGAAGGATTAGAAGGTTAAGGGAGCAAGCAATGGAGCAAGATTTTCTTGACGAGATGATTGAAGAATCGACGAAGAGGAACCCTGATTTTCCTTCGTTGATGGAGGAAGCGCGCCAGCGACGAGAACTGTTGAAGAGCCTCGCTGCTGCACGAAGCCGCTCCAGAATTTCACAGAAAACAGTTGCAAAACGCATAAAGTCTTCGCAGCCTGCTGTCGCTCGATTAGAGGCGGGTGATGTCGATCCGCGATTATCAACGCTGCAACGTTACGCAGCCAGCATAGGGAAACGTGTAGAGTGGAAAATTGTTGACGCCTAGCAATGCTCACATCACCGCGCTCTCTTCCACAATTCTCCCATCCCTCATGCGAATGATGCGGTTGGCGCGGTTGCCTACCTCAAGGGCGTGGGTGACGACGACGAAGGTCTGGCCGTTTTCGCGGTTGAGGCGCGAGATCAGTTCCATGATCTCCTGCGCCGTCTCGCTGTCGAGGTTGCCGGTCGGCTCGTCGGCCCAGACGATGGAGGGATCGTTAGTCAGCGCGCGGGCAATGGTCACGCGCTGGCGTTGGCCGCCGGAGAGTTCTGCCGGGCGATGGCGGGCGCGGTCGGCCAGGCCTACCAGATCAAGCATTTCCAGCGCCCGTTTGCGGGCCTTGCGCGCCGGAACTTTTGAGACGAGCAGGGGCAATTCCACATTCTCCACAGCGGAGAGGACAGGCAGCAGGTTGAAATCCTGGAAGATAAAGCCCATGTGGCGGGCGCGGTAGCGCGTGCGCTCGTTATCGCTCAGGTCGCGCAGGTTCTCGCCCTGGATGAAAATTTCCCCCTCGTCGATGGTATCCAGTCCTGAGAGGCAGTTGAGCAGGGTGGTCTTGCCGCAGCCGCTCTGTCCCATGATGGCGACCATCTCGCCCTCTGCCACCTCTAAATTGATATCGCTCAGGGCTTCAACGCGCAATTGCCCGTTGCGATAGATTTTGCGCACGCGATATGCCTCGATAATGCGTGTTTTGCCGGTAAAATCAGTTGTCATGGAATAAGCTTTCTCATTGCCCTGCGGCCTGCTCTTGCAACAGCGCCGGGCGACAGATGGTGATATGTTTGCGGCCCAGTTCGATGGCCCCGCTCTCCTTCAGTTCGCGCAGGGCAACGGCCACCGTTTCTCGATAGACTCCCAGCCGATCCGCCAGTTCTCCCTGGCTGAAGCCGGATACAACCAGTTCTGTGCTGCCATTGGCCTGCTCCGGTCGCGCCAGTCGCAGCAGCAGCGTTGCCAGCCGCGCATTTGTGCTTTTGAAGGTCGTATCCACCAGTTGCATCTCCAACTGGGCGCCGCGCTGGTCGCTCAACTGGAGCAGGGTCAGCAGCGCCGCCGGTTTATCCGCCAGCAGATGTTCAACCTCGCCCCTGTTCATTGTATAGACCAGCGCATCTTCAACGGCCTCGGCGAAGCTCTGGTGAAGATTGTTCCCGCTCAATGGCAGCTCGCCGAAGCAGGCCCCCGGCTCAATCGTCGCCATAATCAACTTGCGCCCATCGGCTGAGAGGTGATAGAGTTGCACGCTGCCGCTTTTCAGCAAAAAGAAGAGCGTGCTGCGTTCGCCCGGACGATATAGAATCTGCCCCGGCTGGCATGTCATCACATTTGTCATGCGCTCCAGTTCGCCGATTTCTGCCGCGTCGAGGCCGCCAAAAAGCGCGCTCTGCCCCAGAAACGCCGCCTTCCCGGCAATACCTTCCGCCCTCTGTTGTGCCGTGGAGACCCGTTGCCCCTGCGTCGCTGCCTGCTTCTCTCGCATCTCCCCTTCTTAATACATACATTGATACGTTGATTATCGATTGGATTGGCTGGGATTGTCTCTGATAGTCTTATTGTATCATACGAAGAGAAGAGAATCCTGACAAGGGATGTCCGGTATTGAGGTGTATATTTCTCTTAGCGGAGAAAGTTTCTTTTGTGAACGGCGTGCCAGAGGGGATAAGATGAGCAACGAGGGCAAGGAAAGAACTCATATGAAAAAAACTGCACACTCGCGAGTGTGCCGGGTTATCAGGGACTATCAGGCTCAGTATCTTGATCCGATCTCGGTTCAGGGCGGCGAAACACTCATCGTCAGCGAGAAGGTCGATTACTGGAATGATAATCCTGAGTGGGCGTGGGTCTGGTGTACCGATCGGCGAGGGAAGAGCGGCTGGGTTCCCGGAGGGGCTATTGACTTTGATGCTGATGGCACAACCGGGAAAGCTCGCTATGATTATGCGGCAAAAGAACTAAGTGTTGTCATTGGGAATGAACTGGTTGTCGAGCGCGAGGAGGGCGGCTGGCTCTGGTGTACTCATCCAGAGGGGAAGAGTGGATGGGTACCGATAGACCATGTTGTAGAAAGCTGAGGCCCTTTAGAGGTCTGTTGGCCCAGGTGCATAGCGTGTTTCGCTTGCCCAGAGTTCCGCAGCAGCCATAATGATGTCGCAGACGGGGTCTTTCACATCATAGTAGGCGTCCTGGTCTTCTGGATGCAGGCGGGCCAGCGCCTCTTTCACCTGTGCGTAGGCCCCTCTCGCACGCCTATCAGCGCGCAGGTAGTCGCGGAAGAGCAGGGCGTAACGCTGATTGGCCCGGCCCCGTTGCCGGATGTGCAGATGGGTGCGTCGCTGTCCCTGTGGGGCGCGGAAGTAGAGTTTCCGCCATTCCTCTGGCGGATCATCTCGTTCCGGTGGCTGATGATCGTCCGTGACGCCTTCCGCGAGAGTATACCCGAGTGGCGCGAGGGCTTGCACCAGTGGATCCGCGTCGAGGGTTGCCACAGTCACCTGGATGTCAATGACATCCTTGGCCGCCAGTCCTGGAACGGCGGTCGAGCCGATGTGGTCGATGCGCTCTGCCAGGTCTCCGAGAGCTTCGCGTAAGGGCAAACCGAGGCGCCGAAACTCCAGAGGCCACTGTGGGTCGTATGCGACTATCGCAATGAGATGGTGCATGATGCTCTCCTTTTTCTCAGCAAACAGGCGCTGATATTTACTAACCAGATATTGCCGCATGTTGCGCCAGATACTGCCAGAGACCAACCAGTACAACGGTCAGCCCCAGTGTATAGGGCAGCAGCGTCCAGATGCCGATAAATTGGGCGAGGACGCCGGCGAGCCAGGGGAAGAGGGCGAGGCCAATGATGCTCACGCTGACGAGCAGGCCAATGGCGCTGGCGGCGAGCCGGGCCGGAACAAGTTTTGGAGCAATGGAGACGGTCAGCGGGTAGATGGGTGCAAGGCTGAGGCCGATGAAGCAGAAGCCGACGGCAGCGATGGCGCCGAGCGGGACGAGCCAGACTACTACAAGGCCGATGCCGAGTCCTGCCAGGCAGCTGTACATCAAAATTTCTGTGCCGATACCCAGGCGTTCGGCCAGCGCCTGCAAGGTGAACCGGCCCAGCGTGAGACCGAGCCAGAAGCCGCTGACAATCCAGCCCGCCGCCACCGTCCCCTGCTGGCGCGCCTCCAGCAAAAAGCTGTATGTCCAGTTACCCAGGCTTACCTCAATGCCCACATAGATAAGCAGGAAGATGGCTACGAACCAGACAACAGGTAGCTTGAGCGTCGCGCCGAGGACGTTTTCTTTCCTGGTTGGCTCGCTTTCCTGCACAGAGGGCTTGCTTATCGGTGAGTGAAAAACGGTGGAGAGACCGAGCAGTAACGGCAGGCTCAGGCCGAGCATCAACAGGTAGAAGCTATTCCAGCCCCAGGCCAGCGCCAGTATCGTGCTGGCGATCAGCGGGCCGACCAGCGCGCCCACGCCATAGAAGGCATGCAGGAAGTTCAGCAGCGTCGTGTGGCGCGGCAGTGCCGTAATAAAGACGTTGAAGCCGGTCTCGATAATTCCTATACCCAGCCCGATCAGCAGCCGCGCGAAGAGCAATACCACAAATGGCAGCTCCAACCCGAAGCCGAGCAGTCCTGGCAGCAGGATGATGGCTCCCAGCCCCAGCAGCCAGCGTAGCCCCAGCCGCTCCGCCAGCAGGCCGCTGCTCAATGCCGAAAGAAAATAGCCCAGAGACGATACCAGAAAGAGCAGTCCGATGATAGCATCGCCCACGTGATAGAACGAACTCAGACCTGGCAACAGTACGCCATTGCCGCCACCGGAAATGCCAATCAGCACAAACCCGAAAAACGCGAGGGAAATGGATGGGGAAAACGACGACTCAGCTTTGATTCTCATGCAGACTCCTGAATGATACAACTCGTCTCTTTCCGCGAGAAACGTGTAGTCATTGTATCATACTGGCTCATTTTTATAGCTCAACAGCCGGTAACAGATGTATCTTGCGCGGTAATGGTTTCGTGGGTGAAATAGAGAAACGGGTGTGTGTTGTTATAGTTATGGAGGTAAGTACAGGTACAGGCGTAGGCGTGGGAGCGGCTGGCGGCAGACTCCAACCACTGGCCGGAGCAAAATCATAGGCCAGAAGTTGTATACGACGATACCGCGCTCTCTGCTGCATAATTCCCCTCCGCTATCTTCACCACATCCCGTTTGCAGGAAACACCATTTTCTGCCTGAAGTATACTTGATTTACGAGTGAATGGGAAGAAGGAAAGATATCCTCAAGCAACAGATACGTCGTGTAGAGTAGGGCCATCGCAGGCCACGTGTAGAGTAGGGCCACCCGCAGGCCACGTGTAGAGTAGGGCCATCCGCAGGCCACGTGTAGAGTAGGGCCATCCGCAGGCCACCCGCAAGGGATGGCCCTACTATATACGACGCGTCCATGCTCCCGTGTAGAGTAGGGCCATCCCTTGCGGGTGGCCTGCCTCGCCACTTCCGACAACTTCATGCCCATTGTGGCAGCGTGTAGAGTAGGGCCATCCCTTGCGGATGGCCTGTGGATGGCCTGCGGGCTATACACGAACACCGCACAAGAGGCACGATTGTATCGTGTATAGTAGGGCCACCTCTTGCGGGTGGCCTGCAGGAGACATAGCCCGAAATGGCGAATTTCGCTTGTCAGCGCATCTGAAGTGTGCTATACTTACTGCTTAGCGAGAGCAAGTATCTCTCGCGCCGCTGTGATTTGAGGAATCACAGGGAAATACACACGCTCTCGGATCAGCAGAAACCCTGGTGCCCCTCGCTCGTTGGTGTTGTAGGGTCTTGCCGTGGGGAACCCTTCGCTGATGTAGATGAGAGCGGAGGAAATAAGGGAGGAATTGTTTTTTGGCAAACGTTATCTCAATGAAGCAGCTTCTTGAGGCCGGTGTCCACTTCGGACATCAGACCCGTCGCTGGAACCCGAAGATGGCACCCTTCATCTTCATGGATCGCAACGGCATTCATATCATCGATCTTCAGCAGACGGTGGCGCGCCTCAACGAAGCCTACAATTTCGTCAAACAGCTTGCGGCCAACGGTGAGAGTATTCTCTTTGTTGGCACGAAGAAGCAGGCTCAGGAAGCTGTCGCCGAAGAGGCCAAACGCAGCGGCATGTACTACGTGAACCAGCGGTGGCTTGGCGGTATGCTCACCAACTTTCAGACCATCCAGTCGCGCATTCGCTATCTGCGTGAACTTGAGGCGCGCCGCGATCGTGGTGAATTCGAGCGGCTGCCCAAGAAGGAAGTGCAGCGCCTGCAGGATGACATTACCCGTCTGGAACGCCTGCTGGGCGGCATCAAAGACATGAAGCGGCTGCCCGCAGCCCTCTTTATCGTCGATACGCGCAAAGAGCGCACTGCCGTACTGGAAGCGCGCCGCCTGGAAATCCCCATCATCGCCCTGGCCGATACCAACTGCGACCCTGATGAGATGGATTACCCCATTCCGGCCAACGATGATGCCATTCGCGCCGTGCGCCTGCTCTGCGCCCGAATCGCCGACGCCGCCATCGAGGGACGCCGCGAACTTGAGGCTCGCATGAAGGACTCCGAAGAGGCCCCTGCCGAAGCAGCCGGGCGGCCTGAAACTGTTCTCAATGCTGAGGAGCTGGATATGGCTCCTCCCGCTTTGCCCGCCGAGGAAACCTCTGTCGCGGAGCCAGAACTCGTCGCTAAAGAGGCCATGTAAGCGCAATTGTATAGCGGGAGGTAGAGAGGAAGCAGTACTGGACGAGTGGTCGCAGCTTCCGCGCCCAGGCCATTCCCAGGCCACCCCCAGGCCACCCGCAAGGGGTGGCCCCATAGGCGGTAACTGAAGGCCGTGCGAGCGCCAGGCAGGCCAGCCGCCAGGGGTGGCCCTACTATATACGCGGCTCCCCAGGCGGCACGAACGCCGCGTCTCTCGTAGGGCCACCCCTGGCGGGTGGCCTGCGGCGGCCTTAAGTTAACGCCTATGGGGGTGGCCCTACTATATACGCGACGGTTCAGCAAGCCGTATATAGTAGGGCCACCCCTTGCGGGTGGCCTGGGGGTGGCCTGCGGCGCGTACTCGCCCGGCCCTGCGCATCGTCCTCCTGCCTCCCGCTTTTTCCTGTATGTTTCATGCCCCTTCTTTCGTAAGAAGGTGAGAGAGGGATGAAGCCGCGATATTTTTGTGTTCGTGTGTTCTTTAACACACAAATACGAAAATTTGTCAAGCACTCAGGTGTCAGAAATGATGGACAGAGACAATTGTACTCTGACCCGCTCCCTGAGTATGATAGAACTATGAGATTGAGGAGAAACAGACCGTATGAACTACGCAGCAGCCGATGTAAAGAAGTTGCGGGAGGAGACGGGCGCAACATTTAACGATTGCAAAAATGCGCTCGCCGAGGCCGCTTCCTGGGATGAGGCCGTCAAGATTCTGGAAGCGAAGAGCAGCCGCAAGGGCGAGAAGATCATGGCTTCGGGCCGCGAGACCAAGCAGGGGGGCATCTTCGCCTATGTCCACCATAACAACTCGCTTGGTGTCCTGCTTGAACTCAACTGCAGCACCGATTTCGTGGCGCGCAGCGAGGCGTTCCGCCAGCTTGCCAGCGATATCACCCTGCAAATTGCCGGACTCAACCCGAAATACATCAGCCTGGATGATGTCCCTGCCGATGTGGTTGAGGAAGCTCGCCGCGTGATTGCCGAGGAGCCTGCGATGGCGCGGGTTCCTGCTGAGAAGCGTGAAGAGGTCATCGACAACAAGTTGAAGAAGGTGCTGGGCGAGCAGGTCTTGCTCTTGCAGCCTTTTGTCAAGGACGAAGCCGTCACCGTTGGCGACCTCGTGCGCAAGGTCAGCGCTGAGACAGGTGAACCTATCGTAGTGCGTCGCTTCAGTCGCTATGCCCTGGGGGAGTAATGTAGCGGCGCATGGGAGTTAGGAACAATGTCTCAATATGCACCATCCCTGAAGTATCAGCGTATCCTCCTCAAATTGAGCGGCGAGGCTCTGGGCGCGGGTCAGGGAACAGGCATCGATGCCGAGATGGTACGGCGCATTGCCAGAGAGGTCAAGCGCGTGCATGATCTGGGGGTCGAGGTGGCGCTCGTTGTCGGCGGCGGCAACTTCTGGCGCGGGGCCGATGCAGCCGCCACTGGCATCGACCGCGCAACGGCGGACTACGTCGGCATGCTGGCAACGGTCATGAACTCGCTGGTCTTGCAAGATGCGATGGAGAAGCTGGGCTTGACCACGCGCGTGCAGACGGCCATAGAAATGCCGCCTGTCGCCGAGCCGTTCATCCGCCGTCGCGCGGAACGCCACCTGGAAAAGGGCCGCGTGGTGATCCTGGCTGCCGGTAGCGGCAATCCCTTCTTCACCACCGATACGGCGGCGGCGCTGCGGGCTGTTGAACTCAATGCTCAGGTATTGCTGAAAGCTACCAAGGTGAATGGTGTCTACGACGAAGATCCCATGCGCAACCCCAATGCTCGTAAGTTCGACGAACTGAGCTACATGCGAGCCTTGAACATGGGCTTGAAGGTCATGGACAGCACCGCCCTTTCGCTGTGCAAGGATAACAACCTGCCCATCGTTGTGTTCAATATGAACCAGCCGGGTGCGTTGGAAGGCATCATGCGTGGCGAAAGCTACGGCACGCTCGTTCATAACATGGAAGAAGCAGAGCGATCGTAAACGGTCATCTGACGTTGGTGTGCGTATGTGCGGGCGGCCTCCGGCAAGGATGTCGCCCTTACAAGGGAGCGTTGCAATGGTAGCAGATATTTTCAGCGATGCGGAACGACGTATGAGCAAAGCGGTTGAGGCTCTCAGGCAGGACCTGGCGACCATTCGTACCGGACGTGCGAATCCCGCCCTGGTTGAGCGCATTCAGGTCGAGTATTATGGAGCGCCGACCCCCATCAACCAGCTTGCCACCATTTCTGTCCCGGATGCGCGTCAACTGGTCATCCAGCCCTGGGATCGCAAAATCCTGACAGATATAGAGAAGGCCATTCAGCGGTCTGACCTGGGTATCAACCCGAACAATGACGGGCAGGTGATTCGCCTGGTCATTCCTCCCATGAGCGAGGAACGCCGCCGCGATATGGTCAAGATGCTGCACAAAAAGTTGGATGAGCATAAAGTTGCCGTTCGCAACATTCGTCGTGATGCACACGACAAACTGCGCGACCGTGAAAAAAAGAAAGAAATTTCCGAGGACGAGCTGAAACGTAATACCGAAAAGTTACAGAAGCTCACCGACCGCTACATTGAAGAAATGGAAAGGGTCGGCAAAGCCAAGGAACTGGAGATACTGGAGGTCTAAATTGACCAGGATAGAGAACCTTGCTCCCTCGTCAATTGTAGAGGGAAAAGGGAGTGTGCAGGAACAAGCTGTTGCTGCTGAGCAAAATTCCAGCGTGCCGCCGCTGCGCCACCTCGCCATTATTATGGATGGGAACGGGCGCTGGGCAACCAGACGCCACCTGCCCCGGCTTGCCGGCCATAAAGCGGGCGTCACCGCTCTGAAACGGGTGGTCGAATGCGCCGCCGATGAAAACATCGAAATGCTCAGCGTGTATGCCTTCTCAACCGAAAACTGGGGTCGCCCTCGTGCGGAAGTCGATGGCTTGATGCGTCTCTTCTGGGAGACGATCCGCCTCGACCTGGAGAAGTTACATCGCGATGGAGTGCGCCTGCGCCATCTTGGTCGCTTACAGGACCTCTCACCCGAAATTCAAAAAGCGGTGCGGGACTCGATTGAACTGACGCGCAACAATACCCGCATCGCCCTCAATGTCTGTTTTAACTATGGTGGACGGGCTGAACTCGTAGACGCCATTCGCCAGATTATCGCTGATGGACACAGGCCTGAAGACATCTGTGAAGAACTGATCGCCTCTTACCTCTACACCCGTGACCTGCCAGACCCGGATATGGTGATTCGCACGGCGGGCGAGATGCGCGTCAGCAACTTCCTGTTGTGGCAAAGTGCCTATAGTGAGTATTATTCCACCCCCACCCTCTGGCCCGACTTTGGGCGCGAGGATTTGCGGGCAGCAATAGAAAGCTACTGTCAGCGCCAGCGACGTTTTGGCCGTCTCTCCACCCCGCCAGCAAAATAATGCGTAGGGGCCGATCAATCGGCTCCTATGGGATATCAGATCGGCACAGGGGGAACACGCCGCGTGCGAAGCGCAGAAGAAGAGAATACGCAGGAAGGCGCAGCCGGGCAGGCCAGCGGGAGTGGCAAGCGGGAGCGCAGCTCTCTTGTACAACGCTGGCTTACGGCCATTGTCGGCATTCCCATCATCGTCCTCTTTGCCTGGCTCGGTGGCTGGTGGACATTCGCCATCCTGCTGCTCATTACCTGCCTGGGCATCTACGAATTCCATCGCATGATGCTGCATGCCAGCTACCACCCGGTCATGCTGGTGAGCCTGATGCTGAGTATTCTCTTTCTGCTGGCCGCCATGTTCCCCCACCGGCAACTACTCCTGCTGGAAATCGGCTTGAGCGCGTCTTTGCTTGTCACATTCCCCGTCCTGTTCGCTCGCAAAGATCACACCGACTCGCTGGTCGACTGGGCGCTGACCGTTGCCATCCCCGTCTACCTCGGCTGGCCGTTAAGCTGCTTCATCTTACTGCGTGGCTTTCAACTGAGCTGGCCGTTAGCGCAAACCCCCTGGTGGGTGTTGCCCAATGGCCTCTGGTGGGTGCTGGTGGCCCTTTTTGGCGTCTGGGGGTCGGACACGGGCGCGTTTTTCACCGGTCGCTTCATCGGTCGGCACAGGCTCGCGCCGACAATCAGTCCCGGCAAAACCTGGGAAGGCGTTTTCGGTGGCCTCGTCCTGGGAACGATTGCGGTGGTTCTCTTCAGCGCCCCGCTGGGCATTCCCTGGTACCTCGCCATCGTCCTCGGTATCCTCGTCACCATTGCCTCTGTGCTGGGCGACCTTGCCGAATCGCTGATCAAACGCCAGGTCCATGTCAAGGATAGCGGCCAGCTTATTCCCGGTCACGGCGGCATGCTCGACCGTATCGACAGCCTGCTTTTCGCCGTCATGGTCGTCTATTTCTTCTCCTTATTCGTAGGAAAGTAGTGTAGAGCCTATGTCAGGCTCACTCATCATATCATGCTGAGCGGGAGCGAAACAGGACATGGTGAGTGAGCCTGACATAAAAACAAATAGCCAGTGCATGGTATAATCTGCTTGAGGGCCAGAAGTGAACAATCGAATGGCGATAGCAACAGAGCATATGAATACTTTTCCGAAACGTATTGCCTTGCTGGGAAGCACCGGCTCCATCGGGCGGCAGACGCTGGACGTGGTGCGGCGTTTCCCGAATCATTTTCATATAGTCGCATTGGCGGCGCGTAGCAATATCGAACTGCTGGCAGAGCAGGCACGTGAATTTAAGCCTGCGCTGGTGGCCTGCGCTGCCGAGAATGCAGAAATTGCGCGGGCGGCGCGAGAAGCCTTGCCCGGTGTCGTTATCGGCGAACAGAGCCTCTTTGAAGTGGCAACATATTCAGAGGCCGATGTCGTCGTAGCTGCCACCTCTGGCCTTGTCGGCCTCGGCCCCACGCTGGCGGCCATTCGGGCGGGCAAGCTGATCGCGCTTGCCAACAAAGAGACGCTGGTCATGGCCGGTCATCTCGTGATGCAGGCAGCACAGCAGGCGGGCGTGGAAATCCGGCCTATCGATAGCGAACACAGCGCCATCTGGCAAAGCCTGCACGGCGAGCGTACCGCAGAAGTGCGCCGCCTGTTGCTCACCGCTTCCGGTGGCCCGTTTCGCCATGCTACATCGGAGCAACTGCGCTCGGTCACAGTCGAGCAGGCCCTCGCCCATCCCACGTGGCGCATGGGGACAAAGATTACCATTGACAGCGCCACGTTGATGAACAAGGGCCTGGAGGTGCTTGAGGCGCACTGGCTCTTTGACATCCCCTACGAACGCATCGAGGTCGTTGTTCACCCGGAGAGCATCATTCACTCGATGGTCGAATTCATCGATGGCTCGATCAAGATGCAGGCCAGCCTGCCCACCATGCACCTGCCCATCCTGCACGCGCTGAGCTATCCGCAACGGCTGGATACGGCTGGTACCGGCCTGTTGCGCGAACTGCGCTGGCCTGACGTGGGTCAACTGCATTTCGAGCAACTGGATATCGTCCGTTTTCCCTGCTTCCGTCTCGCTCTGGAAGCGGCCAATCGCGGCGGCACCTATCCCAGCGTGCTGGTCGGGGCTGATGAAGAGGCGGTGGCCCTCTTCCTCGCGGGCAAGATCAGCTTTCCCGGCATTGCCGAACTGATCGAGGCTGTGCTGGAACGCCATCAACCCGTTGAGCAACCCGACATCGAGACCATTCTTGAAACATGCGCCTGGGCGCGTCGAACTGCGCGTGAATTGAGTCCTGTCTATGGTGAGGTATAGAAAGCTTTATGAATAACTGGTACTTATTAGCCGCCATTCCTGTCTTTGGCCTCTGCATTCTGGTGCATGAGTTCGGTCACTTTATCACGGCCAAATGGGCGGGTATTCGCGTCGAGGAATTTGGCCTCGGCTTCCCGCCGCGCATTGTGGGCATTCAAAGGAAAGAGAACGGCGGCTGGCGTGTCATCTGGTTCGGCGGCGCGCGTCACGAAGAAGATGACTATGACGGGCTGGAGCAGACGCCTTTCGGCGGCACGAGCGGCGGCCCCGGCAAACCCGGCGAGCAGCCCGACAACCATACCATCTACTCGCTCAACCTGTTGCCCATCGGCGGCTTCGTGCGCATGCCTGGCGAGAACGGCGACATGTACGACGCGGACGGCAACTACGACCCACAGAGCTTCGCCGCTAAACCGGCGGGTAAACGAATCATCGTCCTCTGCGCCGGCGTCACCATGAACGTCATCCTGGCAATGGTGCTATTCACCATCGCCTACACGCAGGGAGAGCCGACCTATCCAGCCGTTATCGGCAACGTCGAAGCTGGCTCGCCCGCCGCCATTGCAGGCATGAAGCCCGGCGATACCATCCTGTCGGTCGACGGGCATCCCGTCCATCTCTTCAGCGATGTGGTCACGGATGTTAACAACATCGTGCAGGCGCATAGCAAGCAGTCTTACGTCCCGGTGCAACTCGTAATTGTCCATCAGGGGCAGAAGACGCCCATCACTATCACCGTCAATGCGCGGGTGAATCCGCCGCCCAATCAGGGACACCTGGGCGTCGAGGAGAAGATTGTCTATGTCAGTTCGCCGGTCTGGCAGGCGCCCTTCAAAGGGGTGGCGAATACCGTTGTCGTGACGGGTCAATTTATCAGTAGCATTGTGCAGATGATTACGGGCGCGATCAAGCCGCAGCTGGCCGGTCCCGTCGGCATCGTCAAGATCACGGGCGAAGTGGCGCAGACCATCCCCGATCTCGGCTGGTGGCCCATTCTCAACCTGACGGCGATTCTCAGCCTGAATCTGGCGATCATCAACATTCTGCCCTTCCCCGCTCTCGACGGTGGGCGCGTCTTACTGGTAGTGATAGAAATTTTGCGCGGAGGCAAGCGGCTCAAACCGGAGCGGGAAGGTCTCATCAATCTCATCGGCATGGCAATTTTGCTGACCCTGATGGTTGTTATCACTATTAGCGATATCATGCACTGGGGTAGTTAGTTTCAATCCCGGATGGGATGCTGCTATATCCCATAACAATGGAGTAATACAATTATGCGACGAAAAACACGGCAAATCCACGTGGGCGATCTGGCTATTGGTGGCGATGCGCCTATCGTAGTACAATCCATGACCACGACCTATACACGCGACGTTGAAAGCACGGTCGCGCAAATTCACCGGCTGGAAGACGTTGGCTGTGAGATGGTGCGCGTCGCCGTGCCGGAAGAAGAGGACGCTCTGGCCATCGGCGAAATCAAGAAGCGCATCCATATCCCGCTGGTTGCCGATATTCACTATAAGCATTCTCTGGCCCTTGAAGCTATTCGCCAGGGCGTCGATTGCGTGCGCATCAACCCCGGCAACCTCATCAACGGGCGCAAATCGCTGGAAGAAATTGTTGCCGCCTGCAAAGAGCGCGGCATCGCCATGCGTATCGGCGTCAACTCCGGCTCCATCGACGCGCTCGACCAGCGCGGCAGGATGCAGCGCATCCAGGTCAGGCTGCGCGACGACGGCACGCTGGAACGCAGCGACCCCGCCGAAGCGCGCCGCCTTGAACGTTCGCGCCTGGCGGAACGCATGGTCAACAAAGCTCTCGAATACATCAGCTGGTGCGAGGAAATGGACTTCCACGAAATCAAAGTCTCCCTCAAATCCTCGACGCCGCTCACCGCCGTGGAAGCCTATCGCCTCTTCTCGCAGCGTTCAGACTACCCGCTGCACCTCGGCATCACCGAGGCGGGAACGCTAGTTACCGGCGCGGTCAAATCCGCCGTCGGCCTCGGCCTGCTGCTGGCCGAAGGCATCGGCGACACCATCCGCGTCAGCCTGAGCGCGGAGCCGGAGGAAGAGATTCCGGTGGCCTACGAAATCCTGCGCTCGCTCGAACTGCGCAATCGCGGCGTCACCTTCGTCTCCTGCCCCTCCTGTGGTCGCGTCGAGATCGATGTCATCGAGGTAGCTAACGAGGTTGAGCGCCGTCTCGCGAAGGTGCAAACGCCCATTCACGTTGCCGTCATGGGCTGCGTCGTCAACGGCCCCGGCGAATCTCGCGACGCCGATGTTGGCCTCGCCGGCGGCAAGGGTCGCGGCGTCATCTTTCGCAAAGGCGAAGTCATCAAGACCGTTCCCGAAGACCAGTTCCTGGACGCCGTGTTGAAAGAGGTCGCCAGCCTGCTGCCGGAGCGCGAAGCAAAGCTCGTCTACCCCGAAGGCGGCATCAAAGAAACCGTCGGCCACCACCGCACCCGCGAAGAAGGTACAGGTTTGCCGATTCTGAAGTAGGATAGCAATGGATAGTGACGCGCCACCTGCGCAGGTGGCGCGTTTCATATTATGAAGCGTATCAAGACTGATCCTTGCACTCATCTTCTAAATATTGTCTGAGTCTGCTCATGTACTGAGGAGCCTGATGAATCCACCAGATTGACGGGATCATCAACCACATACAGGTACCGATTGAGCGTATCCGGCTTGCCCAAACTCCCCGACACCGCGTCCTGTTGTGTCCACCGTCCCAGGTTGGGGTTGTAGTAGCGCGTCCCAAACTTGACCAGGCCCGTGCTGCTCTCGAAGTAGCCTCCTTCATATTGAAACGGATTGGGCTGGCCCTGCGTTTCGTTGAGCATGACGCCATAGGGGTCATAGGAGTTTTTAAAGTGCCAGTATTCATTATACGGATTCCTGATCCAATCATACCTCTATCAAGGATCAATGATAGCAACGAGGTAAACAACAACGAAAAATACTAGAAAGATTACATCAATAATTGTGATGGCGCGATTCCGCCTTTCAGAAAAGGCCAGGTAGTAGATGACAAACAATAATCCTGCCGGAGCTAGAGCGAGTGAGGTCAAAGGAAGCATGAAAGGGGAATGGGGAAAAAAGATCAGACCAATTGTGTAGAGGATGGTAATGATGAGCATGGCAATGAATCCTATGACGCGATACGTATTGGACATTCGAAGACATTGATAGCCAGCTACGATGAGTATAAGGCATAAGAAAGTATAACTGAGAAAAATAAGGAAATGAAACATAGAGTTCCTCCTTAAACAGGCTAAATCAATCCGAATGCTCCAGTAGCCAAACTGTTTGCTCATGTTTCCCTGAAAAACTACTTCTCCTACTTTGGTTTCTCAAAAGAGTTTTCTTCCCTCAGGGATAGATCACCAGAGGGAAGTTTGTACTGCCCCCCTTAGGTTGGTTCATGCCCACTTTCGATGATCGATTGTGGTATAATGAGAGAAAACACCTGTTCCAATAACATCTTCTTATTCCACAACCATCGCGAGTACACCCTATGAATCAATTGACTTTACTTTTTCAAC
>CADDYT010000034.1 GCA_902810755.1 Chloroflexota bacterium | reverse complement strand
ACCGACCGCGATGGCCTCTATCTGCTTTTAGCTGGCATCAGCTTTGTCTTTACGACCGCCGCCACTCTCTCTTTTGCCTGCTCTCATCCTTTCCCTTTTTCTTCTTTCAGTTTTGGGTAATCACCAGTTAAAAACCTCTTGACAAAAGTTCAGCGACAGGGTATCATAGAGCGCGTAGACAGGAGCATGGCGCATTCGTCTAGTGGTCCAGGACGCCGCCCTCTCAAGGCGGAGATCACGGGTTCGACTCCCGTATGCGCTACCAATCAGCAAGCAGGAACGCCCCAGGCCAGTGGAGAAGCGGTCTGGGACGTTTCGTTTCTAAGCACTTCCCGCAAAATGTAGCAACTGTGTAGCGACCGGCTTTCACTCACAGCTCACTCCTGCGACAACTGTTGATCAAGATGGCCCAGGTGTAAGCGCATGAACTGCCCGGCCCGTAAGGAGTCATGATCGGAGATGGCCTTCCAGATGTCCTTCAGTTCAAGGATCATGGTTGTGCGCAGGCTCTGATCACCGACGAGTCGATTGAGTTCCTGGATGAGGTTATTGCGCATGGCCTGCAAGGCGAGCGTAAAGACCGAATTATGGGCCATCTCCGTGACCGCCAGATGAAAATCGATAATGGCGGTGATGAAGCGGGCCGGAAGATGCACACACTGCTCGATACGCTGCACGAGTTCCTCCAGGTCACTGACCTCCAGTTCGCTTGCACGCGAAGCAGCCAGTTCTGCCGCTCGCGGCTCTATGGTCTGGCAGGCTTCGAGTAGCTGGTTGAGGGCCATATTCCCGGGTTGGAAAGTCAAGGTAATGACCTCACTGGCTTCCTCAAAATCGGGTGGCGCAACAAATGTGCCGCCATTGTAGCCTCGTCGCACGACGAGCAGGCCAGCCAGTTCCAGCACCTTCAAGGCCTCGCGAACTGCCGACCTGCCTACGTTGAACTGCCGCGCCAGCTCAAGCTCATTGGGCAATTTCTGACCGGGGGCAAGCGTGCCGTTGTAGATCTCTCGCCGAATACTTGCCTCGACGATCTCGAAGTTCCGTTTCGGTGGCTCAATCGGCTCAAACAGTGGTTCCTTTTTTTGACCCGTCATAAAGTTCCTTCCAGAAGCCCTTGACAAAGGCACCTTTTCTCGGTACTATTGTCTGATGATAGGACATCACCTGTTATTTCTATTGTACCACAACAGAAGGAGGTGTCTAGCCTTTTACATTTTAATCTTAGCATATCCCTGAGATTCATCCTCTGTAGCACCCTGAGAGTAATGCGCTTTCTCTCTACGTAGCTGGCCTATGGCCGGGAGGCAGAGACACATGTACACCGTTGACATCGATGTCGGTGGTACCCTGACGGATGGCCTGTTCAGCGATGGGAAAACCGCCATCCCCGTGAAGGTCGATACCACCCCGCATGACCTGACCGTCTGTTTTCGCGACTGCCTGGCAGAAGGCGCTCGCCGCTTTGGCTTTGACGATCTCTCTGCGTTTCTCAACCAGGTTGACCTGATCCGCTGGTCAACCACGATCACCTCAAATGCGCTGGCGCAGCGAACCGGCCCCAAACTGGGTTTGCTGGTCAGCGAGGGACACGAACACGATCTGTACGTCGGCGATAATTCGAATCCCGTTCTGGGGACATTGATTGCCCCTGCCAACGTCATTGGACTCTCGCGTCCGATTGAACCTAGAACCGTACTGCTTGCCGTAAAGACACTGCTGGAAAACGGCGTGCGGCGCATCTGCATCAGCCTGGACGGCTCGTTTCAAGACGCCTCCGAAGAGCAGAGCGCCAAGCGCATTATCGAGACACAGTACCCCGATCATTTTCTCGGCACCGTTCCCGTCCTGCTTGGAAGCGATTTGAGCCACTATCCTGATAGTGTGACGCGCACCAACCGGAGCCTGATTAATGCCTACGTTCATGGGCCGCTCGCCAACGCACTGTACAAGGCGGAAGACGATCTGCGCGAGGCGGGCTACGAACACCCTCTGCTGATCGGCCATGCTAGCGGGGGAGTTGCCCGCGTCTCCAAGACAAAGGCTCTCGATACGCTCGAGTCCGGTCCAACGATGGGATTGTTCGCCGCCGCCTATTTCGCCCGCCTCTACCAGTTGTCGCACGTCGTCACGCTTGATGTCGGAGGCACAACCTCGAAGGTGGGCATTATCGAGGAGGGGCGCGTTGCCATGACCAGTGAGGCCGATATCCTCGGCATCCCTGTCAACGCGCCGACTGTACTCATGCAATCCATTGCCCTGGGCGGCGGCAGTGTTGTGAAGGTTAACCCGACCAGCCATCAACTGAGGCTTGGCCCCGAGAGCATGGGTGCCTATCCCGGCCCAGCCTGCTATGACCTGGGTGGGACCGAGCCAACCCTGACCGATGCCTTGCTCACCCTGCAATGGCTCCCTGCCGATTATTTCCTGGGCGGATCGCGCAAGCTCAACACAGAACGTGCGCGCGAAGTCATCGAACAACACATTGCGAAGCCCTCTGGTAAGAGCGTCGAGCAGGCCGCGCTCGATATCGCCAGTGCTGCTTTCCAGATGGTGGCCGATGCTATGCGGCAGGTCCTGGATCGGATTGGATGGCGACCGGAGGAAAGTACCCTTTTCACCTTTGGCGGCAATGGCCCGGCCTTCGCCTGCGGCGTAGCGGAGCGCGTCGGCATATCTCAGGCCTACATCTTCGATCTGGGGGCGGTCTTCAGCGCGTTCGGCTCGTCCATCTCGGATATCGTCCACGTCTACGAGCATGGCCTCAACGTTTCGCTTGCTAGCCAGGAAGGACAGCGCCTCGCACGGGAGGTGATCGAACGCATGCGCAAGGAAGCCCTGCACGACATGAAGGGCGAGGGATTTACGCCCGACCGTGTGCGGCTCTCGCTCGAAGCCGAAGTGACCGGGGACGACGGGAAGCTTTCCTCGGTGGTCGAGGAACTCTCTTCTACCGCTTCCATGGATCCGCAATTCCTGCAAACGCGCCAGGGAACCCTTGAGCTGCTACGGCTGCGTGCCACCGCTTCCATGCCGCATTATGAAGTCGTTCGGCGCGCACCCAATGGGCATTCACCAGCCGAAGCGGTCAAGGGACACCGCGAGGCGATCTGGGGGCGCATTTCTGAGCCGACGACCCTCTATACCTGGGAGGCGCTGCGCCCGGGTCAAGAAGTCTCTGGAGGGGCAATTCTCGAAAGCGCCTGGACGACCTACCCGGTATTGCCCGGGTGGTTGCTGCGTGTCGATGAGTACGGCAATGGCCATTTACAAAGGAGGTAGCACATGGATCGTATCCGTATGACTGAGTACCTCGACCTGGATGTCGAGGAAGAAATGTGGTATTGCCACCGCTGCGGGCATGCGCTTATCTCGGCACGCGAGAACTACAAGAAGGGCTGCTTGCTGTATAACCGCGACCCGCGCGAAATTCACCCACCACTGCTGGAGGGAACCTATACGTTCTCCCCCGATCCTGATTGGATTCGCATCGTCGAGTTCTACTGCCCCTCCTGTGGCACGCAGGTCGAGACTGAATACCTGCCCCCTGGCCATCCCATCACCCATGATATCGAGCTTGACCTCGATAGTCTCAAGGCGCGCCTGGCAAAAGGCGAGTATGTGATCCGCGATTCTCGCTTAGTTCTCTCGGAGGTGGAAGCATGAGCGCCAGCCAGTTGAACTCCATCGATATCGACGTGGGTGGCACCTTTACCGACCTGGTCATGAACCTGGATGGGCAGACCGTGCAGGCTAAAGTTCCGACCACTCCCTACGACCTCTCAGTCTGCTTCCTCAACGTCATCGAGGTCGCCGCCCAGGGGCTGGGACTTACACTCGATCAGGTTCTAAAGCGTATCGGCATGGTACGCTATTCGACGACCATCGCCATGAACCGCCTGATCGAACGAAAGGGTCCGCACCTGGCCTTACTGACAACGGAAGGACACGAGGACGCCATCCTGATCGGGCGCGGCGCGCAGTGGGTGGATGGCACGCGGCTACACGAGCGCCGCAACCTGGCAGCCCAGCAGAAGCCCGTTCCCCTTATCCCACGCCGCATGATTGCCGGGATCAAAGAGCGGGTCGATAGCCGCGGGCAGATATTGCGCCCGCTGGACGAGGACGATGCCCGCGAGAAGATTCACCGCATGGTAGACCGGGGCGCACGCGGCTTTGTCATCTCGCTATTGTGGGCATTTCTCAATCCGGCACACGAGCGGCGACTCAAAGAAATCATCCGCGAGGAATACAAGGAGTACCATATCGGATACCTGCCCGTTGTGCTTTCGAGCGACGTGCTGGGCAAACTGGGGGAGTACCAGCGCACCATGACCGCCATCCTGGACGCCTACCTGCATCGCTCCTTGCAGATCGAACTCTCTGCCATGTGGGACAAGCTGCGCGAGTACGGCTATAGCGGCTCCTTCATGATGGTGCAGAACTCCGGCGGCGTGGCCGAGATTTACAAGGCCTCCGCCAGCCGCACCTATAACGGCGGCCCGGTCGCCGGTTTGATCGGTGCCAGGGACATTGCCCGGCAGCTTGGCTATACCAACGTCGTCGCCAGCGACGTGGGCGGCACCAGCTTTGACATCGGTCTGGTCGTTTCCGCCGATGTGCGCAACTACGAGTTCAGCCCCATCATTGATCGCTGGATGGTTGGCATCGCCATGATCCAATCGCTCTCCATCGGCGCGGGCGGCGGCTCCATCGCCCGTATCAACCGCGACCTGGGCAATCGCATCGAGGTTGGCCCGCAGAGCGCCGGTTCCTACCCCGGCCCGGCCTGCTACAACCAGGGGGGAACCGAGCCTACGGTCACCGATGCGGACCTCGTACTCGGCTATCTGAACCCCGACTATTACTTCGGTGGGCGCATGAAGCTGAACAAAGCCGCTGCCGAGCGGGCGCTGCGCAAACTGGCGAAGCCGCTGGGTATGGATGTCATCGAGGTGGCCTCGATCATTCGCCGTATTGTCGATGAAAACATGGCCTCGGCCATCCGCAAAGAAGTGGTGCTACGCGGATACCGGCCCGAAGAGTTTGTGCTGTTCGCCTTCGGCGGTGGTGGCCCAACACATGCGGCAGGCTATCATGGGGACATTCCGCAAACCGTGATCTTCCCCTACTCGCCGGTGTTCTGCGCCCTGGGTTCCTCCATCATGGATATCGTACATGTGTATGAGTCTTCGCACCGCATGACGATGATCGAGCCGTTTACGGGCAAAGCCGTCATTGACCGCGAGGCATTCAACAACGTCGTGCGCGAACTCAAAGAGCAGGCGGAGCAGGAGTTGTTAGCCGAGGGCCTCAACCCCCACGATGCCGTCTATACGCTGGAACTGGATATGCTCTACGGCGGCCTGATTCAGCCGAAGCGTACAGCCACACCCGGACTCTTTCTCAAGGATGAGGATGATGTGTGGGCCTTCTACAAACGCTTTGAGCAGGAATTCAGCGAGGCATTCAGTCCGCTGATCATCAACCTGCCCGGCGGCGTCTACATCGAAACCTTTATCCTCAAGGCGATTGTGCCGAGCCACAAAGTGGAACTGGTCGCCCGGGAGCTTCAAGGGCCGGACCCGGAAGCGGCTCGCAAGGGCAGTCGCTCCGCCTACTGGCCAGAGCAGAAGGCATGGGTGGAGACGCCGGTGTACGATCAGAACCGCTTGCTGCCGGGTAATGAGGTCATCGGCCCGGCCATCCTGGAGTCCGAATACACGACGGCTGTCATCCCGCCGCAGATGAGGTATCAAGTCGATGCCTACGGTCTGGGCATTATGAGTGAAGTTGGCGAACCTGCCCGTCAGGCCCTCGGTGCTGCCGTATCCACGACTGCACCCGCAGCCGGGGCCTAGTGAGAAGGAGGAGAAGACAATGCCGCTTCCCACCGCAGAAGAGAAGCTGAAGTGGATCAAGGTCGTCCCACCAGCGCAGGAGGAACTGGACGCGGTCGCCAGACTCTCGCCGGGTGACTACGAGATCGGCTTCCAGCGCACCAACGATATCCTGGACGAAGCACTGGAGGTCTTCCAGCGTTCCTGTCGCAGTTCTATGGGGATCGCCGGTGATGTGATGGTAGCGATCTTCACAGCCCAGGGCGACCTGGTCAATGGCGCGGCGGGAACCTACCTGCACGCGATCATCCAGCCCATTATCATCAAGTACATCCTCACCTACTACAGCCAGAATCCCGGCATCAAAGAGGGCGATATCTGGGTGGCCAACGATGCGTTGTATGGCGGAATCCATAACCCGGATGTCGTCGCGCTTATTCCGGTTTTCTACAAAGGCAAGTTGATTGCCTGGTGCAGTGCCGCCAACCACACGACGGAGACGGGCGCTGTGGAGCCGGGAGGCATGCCTGTTACAGCCCCGGCGCGCTTTAGTGAAGGCATGAACCTGCCGCCGATGAAGGTCGGTGAAAATGGCCAGCTGCGCGAAGACTGGCTTGAGCTGTTCAATGCCTACGGTATACGCGCCCCACAGATGGTGGTGACCGACCTGAAGGCTCGCAGCACCGCAGCCGACCGTGCGCGCGCCCGCGTGGTCGAACTGGCCGAGAAGGAAGGCCCCGAATTTGTGATCGGCTTGCTACGCAAGATGCTGATGGTCGCCGAGGAGGGGGCACGCAAACGCATCGCCTCCTGGCCCGACGGCAAGTTTCGCGCTGTAGCCTTTGCCGATACCATCGGGGGTATGGGCTTCAGTCTGATCCGTTCTGCCTCCCTGACGGTTCATAAGCAAGGTGACCACCTCCTGCTGGACTTCACGGGTACCTCGCCCGAAAATCCCTCTTCCTATAACGCGCATGCCCAGGCAGCCGTGGGACACCTGGCGAATTTCCTCTATTCGTATATCTTCCACGATCTGCCGATCAGCAGCGCCACCTTTGCGCCTATCGATTCGTACTTTCCGCCGGGCTGCGTTCTCAACCCGGATGCGCGGGCAGCAACGTCCTGCGCCGTGATGATCTGCACCGGCATTATGAGTACAGCCGCCGTCACGTTCTCCAAGATGATCTTTGGAACACAGGAATGGCGGCAGGCCGTGGCTTCCTCGGCCAACGGAGGCAACGCCATGGTGATCGCGGGCCTCAGCCAGTGGGGGTTGCCATTCGCCGACATGCTGGCCTACTCGCTCAACACGGAGGGCCAGGGAGGCCGTGCAACCGGCCCGGGCATGGACGCTTCTCACTTTGCCTGGTGTCCTTTCGGACGCTCTCCTGACGTCGAGCTGATGGAGAATGAATTCCCTATGCTGGTGCCCATTTCACAGCACTGGCAGGACTCCTGCGGCCATGGCGCGCACCGGGGCGGCAGCGGCACCGTCCAGGTGTGGGTAGCGCATCAGACACCCACCATTTTCTTTACGACGATTGCCGATAACAGTAAAGTGCAAACACCGCAGCCGCTCTTCGGTGGCTATGCACCCCCGACTGTGCCGGGAATCAGTATTCGCGGAGCTGATCTTATCCAGCGTATGAGTAGCGGGGATTCCGGCCTCAAACTGGATTTTTCCGCGCTCATCGATAGGGAGGCCATCCATGGAGAATGGGGCGATGAACCATTCATTCGCTCCGTCCGGCCCTACAACGAGGGTGATGTCATCACCTTTGGCTTTGCCAGTGGAGGGGCCGGCTATGGAGACCCGCTCGATGCCGATCCGCAGCAGGTCGTGCAGGATGTCGAAGCGGAGATCGTCTCCGACTGGAGCGCACGCAACATCTACAAGGTGGCCTACGACCCGGACACCATGCGTGTCAACGTGGCGGAGACAGAGGCGCTGCGGGATGCCGAGCGCGAAGCACGACTGGCACGCGGCCAGAGCTGGGACGACTTCCAGTCGCAGTGGTCGCAGCTGAGACCCCCGGAGGAGGCGCTTGCCTGGTTCGGCTCATGGCCGGAGGGGAAAGTACTCACCCCGGTATTCAGACCATAGATTTATGCATAAGGGGAAGCTATAATGGAAATGAGTGTTATGAACGCCAGTCATCGTTGCGTTCTGGCTCGCGATGGAGTAACTCATCTCCACCACGACTTCCCGTATTTGACCATGGATCGCTTACGATGCCGATACCAGTAGTGAAAGCATTGATAGAGGGGAAACCTCCAGGCAGGCGGCTCTTCATGCCGTTGATCTTTGCGCTGGCTGCCAAACTGGAAGGTGTTCCCTTACCCGATTTTGTGACAAATCCGACCAGGATCACCAAGGGACTGGTGGCGCTCTACCAGCGCCTGCGTCCTGATGGCATCACCTGCTATTTCGATCTCTTCCTCATCGCGGAGGCGCTGGGTTGTCGGCTGCACTGGAACACCAATTCTCCCGTATTGCAGACGCCGACCAGGGAGGCTGCCCTGGCAATGCTCCAGCAGACGCCGGGTGACATAAAGCAGGGCGGCAGACTGCCGGTTGCGCTGGAAGTGGTCCACCGCGTGCAGGGAACACTGCGCAACGGACCCGCGCTGGTGGTCGGCTTGCCTGGC
The DNA here is from genome assembly GCA_902810755.1 of Chloroflexota bacterium. The sequence continues at coordinate 43,647 of CADDYT010000034.1, read as the reverse complement.
CCCCTGCATGTTGCGCAGCAACTCTTCGGGCTGGATGTTTTGCCTGGGCTTGCCGAAGGAGAGGACGGCGCACTCGATAGCTTTGAGACCCTGGTCGAGATCACGCTGTCCATCGCGCAGGCGTTCTGTCTGGCGGGAGCCGACCTGCTGTACTTCGATGAATGTGATATTCCCGTGGAGTTTTTCCCCGACTGGGAGGCGGCAACGGTCGCACTCTGGAAGACAGTGCGCTTCCATGGCGCGCTGCCCGTCCTCTCTCTTCCGCAGTCTGTGCAGTTTGAAGACCAGGCGAATGCGCCGCTGCTCTGTCTGAAAGCGGCATCGGACGAGCAAGCACCTCTTCCTGGAAGACCGTTTGCGCTCGCCCTGCCCGTTCTGGCAGAAGCCATACCGGATGTATCTCGCTGGACACAGGCGAAAGAGTGTGTGCTGGTGACAACCGATGGCGAGATACCCTATCAACTGGAGATCCAGAAACTGGAACGGCGCGTAGCGGCTCTGCGGTCCCTTTGCCAGAGCTGATCCATCACATGTCGTGAAAGAGGAGAAATGTATGACCTATCCGCGCTACTACAACGCCCGCATCGAAACCATGCCGCTCAAGCAGATCCAGGAAATGCAGGAGCGGAAGCTGCGCAAGCAGCTGGCATACAACTATCAGCACTCCGCCTTTTACCGGCAGAAATTTGACGAGGTGGGTGTGCATCCCGAGGATATCCGCACGCTTGAGGATCTGGCAAGGCTCCCTTTCACGACAAAAGAGGAACTGCGTGATAGCCAGCTTGAGCATCCTCCCCTGGGACGCCACGCTGCCGTACCGATGTCGCGGGTGATTCGCATCCACTCCTCGTCCGGCACGACAGGACGCCCCAGCTATGTCGGCATTACCAGACACGACCGCGACACCTGGATCGAGTCCGTGGCCCGCGTCTACTGGTCGGAGGGAGTGCGCCCCGACTCAATCGTCGTCATGGGATTCGGCATGAGCTTTTTCGTGGGCGGCCTGCCCCTGCACAACTCCATCGAGGAGATTGGAGCCACCTTCGTCCCGGTTGGGACCGGTGCCTCCGACCGCCTGATTACCTCGATCCAGAACCTGGGGGCAACTCAACTGACCTGTACTCCCTCCTATGCCATCTACCTGGCGGAATACGTGCGCAACAAATTTCATGTCGAGCCGAGTACGCTGGGCATCCGGCGCATCCAGCTGGGCGCGGAACCGGGAGGTGGCGTACCAGCCGTGCGGCAGCGCATCGAGGAGGATTGGGGAGCCTTCGTGACCGAGGGCATCGGCAACGCCGACGTGATCCCTGTCTATGCCGCCGACTGCGACGAGCGCAACGGCATGCATTTCCTGGCTCCCGACTTCGCCATCCTCGAAATCATCGACCCGGAAACGGGAGAGTCTCTGCCGCTTGACCGCCCGCAAGTGCAGGGGGAAATGGTCTTCACCCACATCGACCGCGAGTGCGTCCCGCTGGTGCGCTTCCGCACGCGCGATCGGGTGGTGGTCTGGACGGACCCCTGCGTCTGTGGCCGCACCGGCGTGCGCATCCGCTGCGTCGGGCGCACTGATGACCTGCTGATCCTGCGTGGGGTCAATGTCTGGCCTTCTGCCATCAAGGACGTGCTGATGGCGATGCGTCCGCGTACAACAGGCGAGGTGCAGATCGTGCTGACGCAGCCCGGCCCCCGCGTTGACCCACCCCTGCATCTGAAGGTAGAATATGGCTCAGATGTGGAAGACCTGGCGGGACTGAAGCGCGAAATCGAAGAGGTGATGCGCGACAAACTTATTTTTACGGCACACGTCGAACTGGTGCCGCCGGGAACGCTGCCACGCTTCGAGATGAAGGCGCAGCTTATTCGTAAGGCGTATGAGCAAGTGCGATAAAGGGGAGGAAAGAGATGGCGCAATTTGACTCGGTCTACATTCCCTATGGTGGCTACTGGTCAACGCCGTTTGTGCGCTGGCAGGGCAATTTTGCGCACCTGCACCCGATCCGCTTCGCGGCGGATGTGACCAGACGTGCCTTGCGCGAACACGACATAGCACTTGAGTGCTTTGACGCGCTATTCCTCGGCATGACAGTCATTGCCGAGCATAGCTTCTATGGCGCACCCTGGTTGGCGGGGCTGATCGGCGCTGCGGGAATCAGCGGCCCGACCATCAATCAGGCGTGCGCGACCTCGGCTCGCGTGCTGGCAAGTGCCGCCTTCGAGGTGGAGACGGACGTCGATCGCTGTATTCTGGCGATCACCTGCGACAGGACCAGCAACGGACCTCATATCTATTACCCCAACCCCCTGGCTCCCGGTGGCAAGGGGGAGAGCGAGGAGTGGGTGTGGGACAACTTCAACTGCGATCCCTACGCTCAGAACGCGATGATCGAGACCGCCGAAAACGTCGCGGCGGAATCAGGCATCTCATGGGAAGAGCAAAACGCCCTCACCCTGCTACGCTACCAGCAGTATCAGGATGCCCTCAAGGAGAACGCTGCCTTTCATCGCCGTTACATGCTCACTCCACTGGAGGTGCAAGATCTTTCCGGGCGGAAAGTGCTGGCAACGGTGACAGACGATGAAGGCGTCTATCCCACCACTGCCGAAGGGCTGGCGAGGCTGCGCCCGGTAACGCCTGGCGGCACGGTCAGCTTCGGCACACAGACGCATCCTGCCGATGGAAGCTGCGGCATGATTGTGACCTCGCGAGAGCGCGCCAGGGAACTTAGCCGTGACCGGGCCATCGAGATACAGGTACTGGGATTCGGTCAGGCCCGGGCAAAGAAGGGCTTTATGGCCCAGGCCACGGTTCCGGCTGCTCGCAACGCGCTCAACGCGGTGGGTGTGAACCTGACTGAAATGAAAGCGATCAAGACACATAATCCCTTCGCCGTCAACGACATCTACCTGGCACGTGAACTGGGCATTCCCGTTGAAGGCTTCAACAACTATGGCAGCTCGCTCATCTTCGGCCATCCTCAGGGACCAACCGGTATGCGCCAGATGATCGAGTTAATTGAAGAACTCACTTTGCTTGGAGGCGGCTATGGCCTCTTCACTGGCTGTGCCGCCGGCGATACAGGTGCCGCTATCGTCCTGCGCGTGGACGTGCATTAAGGCCTGGTTGAAAGCGCCTTTACCGCCTTCATTGTTGCCGGGTTGTTGTATCTCCTGCTGGCGCGGGTGTTCGTTCCCTCGCTCAGGGCGAGCAGGGAAGAAGCTCAGTCGGCAGACGACTGATGATCACTGGCTTGCGCGCCTGTCGTCTATTTTGTAGCGAGCCGGGCCGATAACCACTGGCTTGCCTCTCAGAAAAGCAGATGGTGCCAGAAGGGGTTGAAAAGATGGAGCCAGTCTACTGGAATGAAGCTATAGAAAACATGCGACCAGCAGCATTGCGGCAGGTAGAGAACGAGGCATTACGTACCCAACTGGAGTATGTCTGCTCGGCTTCTTCCTTCTATCAGACCAAATTTACGCAAGCGGGCATCAGTGCCACACCCGCGTATATGCTGCCGCTGGCCGAGGCGGCGCAGACAGATAGCTGACTCTTGCCGGTCGTGCTGAGACAACTGGCATCAATGGCGAACGAGTATGCGCGCCAGGCGATAAGTGGAGAGATTCACGGGGATGGGTGCAAAAATACAACTTTCTCCGGCTCTTCCAGTACGCGAAACGTATGAATCAATTTCGCCGTTTTACCGAGTATGGCGCTGGCGGCGCAATATTTCTCTTCGGTCAGTGCGATGGCACGCTCTACCGCCTGGGCTTGAATGGCGTGGCCGCTAAAGACGTGTTCAACGGTAATGTCCACAAACATTCTGGGGTGTTCCTCTCTACGCTCGCCACGCACCAATACTTCGTAGGCGCTGATCTGCTGGCGTTTCTTCCTGAGAATAGAAAGAATATCCATGCCGGCACAGGTTGCCAGGGCCACCAGCAGCATTTCCATCGGGCGCGGCCCTTTATCCGCTCCGCCATTATGTGGAGCGGCATCCAGCAGGAGATGATGGCCGGAGCCGGTCTCAGCATCAAAGCACATGCCCTGCTGCAAGACTGCCCGGACGGTCAAAGCATTTGCCATATCATTTCCCTTCTTTTCTTTCCTCATCAAGAGATACCACCGCTCGCCCATCGGCGACGACGGCCCCTTCTGGCCCGACAATAACAGGATTGAGATCAAGTTCGCTGATACAGGGAAAAGCCGCCAGCAGCCAGGCCACTGCCTGCAAGGTCTTTAGGAGGGACTGCAGGTCGGCGGCAGGCTGGCCGCGCGCACCCACTAAAAGCGGATAGCCCCGCACCTCGCGTATCATCGCCTGCAATTCATCCTTGCTGGCAGGTGCCAGTCGGTAGGAGATATCGTGTAAGACTTCGACGAAAATACCGCCCAGACCGAAGAGCAGCAGTGGCCCGAATTCTGCGTCGCGCAGTCCACCGATAATGACTTCCTGGCCGCGCACGAGTTCCTGCACGCTGATGCCCAGAATACGCGCCGACGGTTGTTTCGCACGCACGGCTAGCAGTATCTCCTCAAATACCGCTTCGACCTCTCCTGTCGCAACGCCCACGCGCACACCGCCAACATCCGATTTGTGAGTGATATCGGGCGAAACGATTTTCAGAACGCAGAGTTTGCCCAATGCCTGCGCTGCCGCCAGAGCTTCGTCTGCGTTGGTACAGAGCGTTTCGCGTGGGATGTCGGCCCCGTAGGCTGCCAGCAGCGATTTGACTTCGTTTTCCAGCAGGGTTGTGCGACCCTGAGCGACGGCGCTAGAAAGGATGGACGCTGCCGTTTCATATGCTCCCGGTGGCGGCGACGGTGGCATTGTTTGTGACGAGAGGCGTGCGCGGCGAGCTTCGGCATAGGCGGCGACGGCGGCGGCAGCGCGCGCCGTGCGTTCGGGCCATTCGTAGACGGGCAGACCGGCCTCCTGCAACATGGCCTGTGTCTGCTCCCCTTCGCTGCCGACCACCCAGCAGATGTAGGTCGGCTTCGCAATGCCTCGTTCATGCTGGCAACGCCGCACCGTCTCACGTACCGCCTCGATATTCTCCTTCATCAGCGCAGAACGCTGCAAAAGGATCGGGACGATAATATCGATGTCGCCGGATTCGTATAACGCCTCAATGCTCCCGCCATACATAGCCGGGAAGCGCGACCAGAGCGGCGTGACATCGACCGGATTGCGCGGGCTGGCATAGGAGGGCAGCAAGGGGGCAATCCGGGCCTGCACAGAGGCTGGCAGTTCGGGAACGCTCAGGCCGAAGCGTTCGCAGAGGTCGGTAAGTTCGACTCCCGTGCCGCCGGAGTTGGTGATGATGCCAACGCGACTACCGGGCGGCAGCGGCTGGCGACTCAATGCCTCGGCGATATCGACCATCTCCAACCCGCTCTCGGCCAGAATGGCCCCGGCCTGGCGCACCGCTGTGATAAATGCCGTCGCGTCTCCTGTCAGCGCGGCAGTATGGGAGGCGGCAGCGCGTCGCCCGGCGCTCGATCTGCCGGTTTTGGCGACGACAACCGGTTTGCGCCGCGCCGTGCGGGCCAGAGCCTCGAAGAAGGCGCGCCCGTTGCTGACCGATTCGAGGAATAAGCAGAGGACAGCGGTCTCATCATCGTCGGCGAAATAGTCGAGTATCTCATGGTCGGTCAGGTCGGCCTTGTTGCCGTGCGAGAGAATTTTGGCGAAGCGTAAGTGGCGTTGCCTTGCCAGGCCGAAAATGGCCATGCCGTACGCGCCGCTTTGCGTTACCAGCGAGATGTTGCCGCCTCCTGGAGGCAGGCCAAACCCCATCGAGGCATTGAGGCCCAGATTGCAGTTATATAAGCCAAAGCAATTTGGCCCGATCAGGCGCACGCCTCCCGCGCGAGCAATCTCAAGCATGGCCTGTTGCCGGGCCGCGCCCTCCGCTCCCACCTCGGCGAAGCCACCGCTCAACACCAGGGCCACTTTCGCGCCTGCCTCAGCGCAATCGCGCATAGCCGCGACGCAGGCTTCCGGCGGCAGGGCAATCACGGCAAGGTCTACGGCGTCAGGCATATCCTGGATGCGCGGATAGGCACGCAGGCCCATGATCTGCTCTTCGCGTGGATTGATCGGGTAGAGCGTGCCGGGATAGCCGTCCAGCAGGTTTTTCATCAGGATAGAGCCCAGTTTGCCGGTCTGCGCCGAAGCCCCGATCAGCCCGATGCTGCGCGGATAAAATGCCGCTTCACCCCAGCTACTCATAGAGCCAGCTCCCTTCTCCCACAAACAATGCAGGTTCACCGCCTGTGTGCAGAAATATCAGCGTCTCGTCAGGGCGGTAACGCTCGTTACGGGCATAAGCAATCAACCCGGCCAGGGCTTTGCCCGTGTATGTGGGGTCGAGGAAGATACCCTCACAGTGCGCCGCCAGACGAATGGCAGCCGCGCCCTCCGCCGTTGGAATGCCGTAGCCGGGGCCAATGAACCCATCATGCACAATCACCTCTTGCCGGGCAATCATCCGGGGCAGGCCCAGTTTTTCCAGCGTTGCCTGCGCAAGATGATAGACTCGCTCCTGCACCTCCTCAACGGACCTGCTTACCGTGAAGCCCTCGATACGCCAGGATAAGCCGAGCGCGCGGACACCTGCCAGCAAACCGGCCTGCGTGCCACACGAACCGGTTGCCAGCACGACCGCGTCGGGAGCGATGCCCTGAACAACGCATTGCTCAGCCAGTTCGCGGACAGCTCGTACATAGCCGAGCGCACCGAGAACCGTTGCGCCTCCGCGTGGAATCACATAGGGACGCCGCCCCTTGCCGCGCAATTCCGCCGCTACCGTTTCGATGTACGCATCAACCGAGGAGCGGTCTGGATCGCCAGTAAAGCGTACCTGCGCCCCCAGCAGTCGCGTCAGGCGATAATTGCCCTCAACACTGGCAGGCGCTGTGCCTGAATAGACGGCAACCATTGCCATGCCAGCATAGGCTGCTGCCGACGCTGTCGCTCGTACCGAATTTGACTGTACTCCAGCCCCGGTGATCAGCGTATCGGCCTGTTGAGCGAGGGCATCGGCGAGCAGGAATTCCAGGCCGCGTACTTTGTTGCCGCCCGCGCCAAAGCCGGTCAGGTCGTCGCGCTTGATCCATAGCTTCGGCCCACCGATTGCTGCTGCCAGGCGCGGAGCCTCTTTCAGCGGCGTCGGCCAGAAACCGAGCGGCACGCGTGGAATATCTTCCCGGCGCAGTTCATTGCTTTCATGCCGATGCATTGTCTTCTCCCAGTTCCGCTAGAACCCGATCAACCATCGCCGCGCACTGCCCTGTATGCCGTTGATAGTCGAAGAGCGCCACAAGTTCTTCAGAGGAAAGATGAGCGCGTATCTGCGCATTGTCCAGCACGGCCTCTTTGAAGCTGCGGCCCTCGCGTTGCGCGGCCAGCGCGGTTTCGTAGATGAGAGTGTGCGCGCTCTGTTTGCCGGTGCGGGTTGCCAGCGCAAGCATGACTGCTTCGGAAAGCACAGAGCCGCCGGTTGCCTCCAGATTGGCGCGCATACGGTCGGCGTGAACTTCCAGATTGCCGATCATGACGCGCAGCAGGGCCAGCAACTTTCCCGCCGCCAGGCATGTCTCCGCCAGCACGGCCCATTCCGTCTTCCATGAGCGGCCATCGCGCTCATGGTCGTGGACGAGGCTCTCAAAGATGAGGGCCGTATTGTGGCGAATGACGCGCGCCAGCGTCCCCAGGTGTTCGGCAATCTCCGGGTTGCGTTTGTGCGGCATAGTGATACTACCAACATTCCCCGTCACAAACCCCTCGCTGATCTCTCCTATCTCCGTCCGCTGCAGGTTATAGACCTCGTGTCCAATTTTATCGCCGGTGGAGGCAATCAAGGTGAGCAGGCTAAACCACTCCGCCAGCGTATCGCGCGAAGCTGTCCAGGAGATTGAGGGCGCATTGAGGCCAAGCCGGGAGAGAAAGGCTGCCTGCAATTCCAGCGCGCGCGGCCCCAGTGAAGAAAGGCTGCCGACCCCCCCGGCGAGTTGCCCGACCGCCAGGCGCGGAGCAAGCTCTGCCAGTCGCTGGCGGTGTCGGCGCACTTCTGTTGCCCAGATAGCAACTTTGAAGCCAAAGGTGATGGGCAAGCCGATCTGTCCATGCGTGCGTCCGGCCATCACGGTATCGCGATGCTGCGCGGCCAGTTGTAAGAGATTGTGTTCAATGGCGGCCAGTTCGCGTTCGACGACTTCCTGCACTTTTTGCAACGTCAGCGCCATCCAGGTATCGGTAATATCCTGCACCGTTGCGCCGTAGTACAGCCATTCCCCGCTCGCCGCCGGGCAACGCCGTTGCAGCGCGCGAATCAAGCCCAGCGTGGAGTGGTTGGTAGCCTCAAAACCCGCTCTCACCTCCTCGAAAAAGGCGGCATCGAGTTCGACGGTACGGCAGGTGGCCGCGACATCGTGGGCAGCATCAGGGGGGATCAGGCCAGAGTCCGCCTGCGTTTCAGCCAGCGTCGCCAGAATTTCCAGCCACGACCGCATGCGACCCACATCATCGAAGAGCAGGCGCAGTTCGGGCGTCCCCCACGAATTCTGATAGATCAGCGAATCGACAGGATGGGAAGTCATGCTTCACCTCCACACAGCTTTTCCGCCAGGCGCAACAGGCGCTCTTCAGCCGCAACAACGCGCTGCCTCGCCTGCTGGCACCAGTCGACATACTGCTCTATTGCGGCGCGGCACTCAGTAAGCATGGCGTTCAGCGGCTCAGGAGCGGCGCAGCCAACATCCCGCCGTGCTGCAATCGCCGTTGCCGGATTCAGCGCCCCGATAAATGCCTGCTCTGAAAGCGTCAGGGAATGGCCCAGCATGGCCTGCGCGGCGGCATTCAGGTCTGTCAGCGTGAGGTCGCACATACTGCGCTTAGCCTGCACGGCCTCGCGCACCAGCCATCCGACGATGCGGTGCGCGCTGCGGAAGTCGAGGCCGGTTTCGAGCGTGATGGTCTCAGCCAGATCGGTAGCGGCGGCAAAGCCATTGAGCAGCCGCGATTGCGCCAGATCAGCGTTGAAGCGCATGCCGGACAGGACAGCGGCCATGAGCATCGCCACGCCGGTGGCAGTCTCAAGCGCACGCGGTACATTGCCATAGGCGAAGACGCGGTTATCCACCTGCCCGGAGGGGGTGCGCTCGGATGTAGCAACAGATTGTAGCATGCCGGTGAGTTCGTTTGTCGCGCCGCGCACATAGTTCAGCGCATAGGGATTTTTCTTCTGCGGCATAATCACGCTGGCGCGGGAATGGCCGTCTGCCAGTTCGATCAGGTTAAATTCGGCGGTGGCAAAGATTTGCAGGTCTTCGGCGAGACGATCCAGATTGACCAGGGCTATGACGGCGACGGAGAGCATCTCGATCACCTCATCTGGCTGCCACATGGCATCGCGAGCATGCGGGATAAGGCCGTCGAAGCCCAGCAATTCCGCCTGGCGCTGACGATTCTGCGGGATGCGCGAGCCGTTGACGCTGCCGCAACCGGCAGGACTGAGGTTGGCGCGCGCATACAATTCCTGGATGCGCTGCAGGTCGCGCAGGAGAGGATAGACAAAGGTGAGCAGGTAGTGGGCGAAGGTGGTGGGCTGCGCGGGCTGCAAATAGGTGTAGTCGGCCATCAGCGCATTCTGATATTCGGCGGCTCGCGTGAGCAGCGCGAGGCCAGTCTTAATCAGCGCGTTGGCAAAGGCGAGCAGGTGGGAGCGCAGAATGATGCGAAAACCGGTTGTCGTTGATTCGCGCCGCGCCCGTCCGGCCCCCAGCCAGCCAACGGCGGAGGTGTGGGTCGCTAACCAGGCTTCGCGGTTGGTGTAGAGATCGCCCTTTTCAGGCACAGGCACAAAATCGGCGGGCTGCTCGTGCAGGGCCAGCAACGCTTCCAGCAGTGACGCGCCCGCAACAGACGGGATCACGCCTGTTTCTATGAGGACGAGAGTATGGGCAATGTCTGCCAGGCTCATGCCTCTGAAGAGCGGCAGTTGATCCGCGAGTTCGCGCGCGAAAGCTGTCTGCACCAGTTCCGCCGCCGGGCCGCTTGCCAGCCGACTGCCCACGCCCGGCATCGGGGAGTTCGTCCCCTTGCCTCCATCAGACAATGGCGAGCCTCCGCCCAGTATTACCATTGTCCCGCCCCCTGTTCGCTACTGTGCAAAAGACCGGGGTTGCCGGGAAGCGATTCAGGAGATGAAACCTCTTCGACGGCATCGGGGTTCCATTGACCTGTGCGCTCCAATTCCTCCGCGACACGAGAGAACGTTTCGAAGCGCAGACCAGCGCGCAGGGCTTCAAGGGCCAGCACTTCGCCGGTGGGAATATTGCCAAGATTGACATTCATGCCGAATTGTTGAATCAGGTAGGTTTGCTGGTTCTTGAGCGGGGCCTCCCAGATCAGGCGATTCACCAGCGGCCCCATGCGCTCGCTGATTTCGGCGACTGCTTCCGTCTTCACCATCCCGTGATCGTCATAGATGCCGATGCCTTTGCCGGACTCGCGAGCTTCGACCGTGACCCACTGCGCGCCCCATTCAAGGTCCTGCAGTGCCTGCTCGGCCAGTTCGAGCGCGCCCGGCTGGTGCTGCGGGTCCTTTTTGCCAACCTCGGTAATTGGCGTCAGACCATGATCGATGGCGCAGCGAATCAGGTTGCGGCGGCGATGCAGAGGCAGGGGAATGGTGCCGTCCGAGATCTCTACTGCACTAAAACCCAGCATGTGGGCGTGCTGCATAAAGGTGCGGCAGTTGCCATAGACAATCGCGACTTCCAGCAGCGTCCCACCGGGATAGGTAAGGATGCCGCGAGCCGTCAAATGGAGCAGTTTGCGGCGCAGCACATCCGCCGGAACGAAGGCCGAGGTGCCAAAGGTGCATTTCCAGTGATCGATCAGGTCGCCAGACATCTCAAGCAGATCGGCAGTCATGGCCAGACCGTGACCTTTATCAATGACCATCGTCAACCCGCTCTTGCGCGGCGGCTGTTCGCGCCCCACCAGCACGCGACCGATTACCTGTGTCCATGCTCGCTCAGACATATGCGACCTCCCCGGCAAGTTTGCGCAGCGCGGCCTCAACCATTGCGAGATCCGCTCCCCAGGGAACAACCATGATCGCGCCATCCTCTTCGATATGCGTTTCCAGCAGGCAGCATTTCAGCAGCGTCGGTTCTGAGCGTTTCCCGGCGATCAGGCGCGGACACATCTCGACACGCGGCGGCTCATCGCCATAAAAGTGGCGGTGAAATTGCAGGCTGCGCTCGCAGCCGATCATCGTCCAGTGCTGGCGTTGCGGGTGTTCATCCAGAAAATGCACAGGCGCGGGCAGATCATCCAGGCCGCCGGAGCGGCAGGGAACCAGGTAAGAGGTCGGGCGCACGCTGTCGGCGAGATCGCGCACCTCGATGCGTTCCAGTTCCAGTCGGATCGGCGGCAGATCGGCATAGCTCAATACCTGGCGCGCCAGACCATACAGCTTTGGCGGCTCAGGAGGAGCAACCTCTACCACGCGGATGAGCAGCGGGCGAGGATGGTGAATAAAGTTGACGTGGTCGTAGAGGCCCTGCACCACAAGCGTGCCAGCCGCCCCGATGCCCAGTTCGTGCGCCACCTCCGCCAGCGCCGAGCGATTGGCCGTATCAACCTCTGGTCGGTGCGCAAAAAAGCAGGTTTCGGGCAATGCCAGCACCTCAACCGAGGTAATCTGTGAAAACAGCGGTTCGTTTTCCGCTCGCGTAATCGCCACAACGGCGGTCTCCTCGCCTGCCCCGCGCAGCACGATAAAATCTGTGCGCCGATAGGCTTCCCGGCTCAGCAGCAGGCGAGAAATGGCTTCGACCGTCATCGGCCCGTCGTAGCGTTGCACGCTAACACGCCGGTATGGCAGGGGAACGAGATTCTGTACAGACCCCCATGTCTGTGTTCGCGAAAGTTCAAGCATCGACCTTTCACCTCCTTAAATCATACCTCTACAAATCGCGCAGGTTGGGCGAACCGGCCCGCAGGCGACAGAGCTGGATGAAATGTTCAGGGTTGAGGAATAACTCGTTCATGCTGCCCATCTCATCGATGGTGACGCCCTGCGGGCGGCGCAGCAGGTAATCGAGGTACTGGAAAGCGTCCTTCGCCCCGTAGCCAACGTGGTGGAAACCGAGGACTTTGCGGCTATCCCCATCGACAACAGCCTTGAGGAAGCCGGAAAGTTCTGGAAACATGAAGGCGTAGAGCATGGTTCCCTCGGCACAGGGCAGGGGAATGTCGCCCGGCGGGACGCCTTTGGGCGGCATCTGAATGATGACCACATTGTCGTAGCTCTGCCTGGCCTCCTCTTCTGAGAGGCCAACCCAGCTGATTTCATAGGTGGAATGCAGGAAGTCGGGATAATTTGTCCAATCTAGCTCGACATCCTCGCCCATGATGTTGCGGGCGGCGGTCACACCGCTTTTGCGCGCCTTGAACATCTCCATTGGCGGGCCGATCAGGTCACCAATAGCATAGACATGCGGAACGCTGGTGCGCATATGTTTATCGACCAGAATTTCGCCCTTTTCACCAACAGCGACGCCCAGCACCTGCTGGAAATGATCGGAGCGCGGTCGCTCGCCTGTTGCCAGGAAGACGAAATCGCAGGGCAGCGTCTGCTCCTCGCCGCTCTGCATATCGCGAATGACGACCGCCTGTACATGCCCGTTGCTATTCCCTCTGATCTCCACCGGCTCGTGGCCCTCAATGATTTGCATGCCGCGCTTGCGCATCCCATCGACAACATAGTTGCGCAGGTCTTCATCGACGTGGTGGAGGCTGGACGTGCGCATGAGCGGTTTGCGCGCCACAATGGTGGTCGGGCAGCCCGCGGCCTGGAAGAACGAGCCGTACTCTATGCCCGTCTTCGAGCCGCCGATCATAACGCAGCGTTGTGGCTCGAAATCCAGCTCTTCGATAAAGGAAGAGTAGTCATACACGCCATGCAGGTCGATGCCGGGAATAGCCGGCGGCAGCGGCGCGGCCCCGATGCCCAGCACCAGGTTATCGGCCTGGAAACGCTCGCCCGCCACCTCTACCGTGTGGTCGTCAATGACCGTCGCGGAGGCGTTGAGGATATATTCGAGGTCAAGTTGCTCTTTAGACTGCCAGTTCATGAAAGCATGAGCAGTGCCGCGTCCGGCCTTGAAGAGTTCAACCACTTGCAGAATCGAGGCTCGCAGATGGCTGGCATCAGGGAACCAGAGCTTACCGGAGAACCAGCGCATGAGGTCAAGTTCGCGGGCCGCTTCGGAGAAGAGATGGTGCGGCACGCATGCCTGATGCGGGCAACTACCGCCCAGGAAGGGCCAGCGATCAATGATGAGCTGCCGCCCGCCCATTGCGCGCAGATAGCCCGAGCCAAAGCGACCGCCCGCGCCGCCGCCAATAAAGATGGCATCAAATTTGCGCGAGTCGTCGCGATGCACATTGATGATCGGCTCGCTCTTCTGCATGTACTCTTCAACCAGACCGGTCCACTGCTTGTTCGTCGTTGGGGTCAAAGTGATATCCACTGCTACCTCCTGCTAGCGATTGTCCGGGAGAGGGAAACGCCGGGACACATCGACTGACTTAAATTCACGCTGGTGCGTGTTCAACGGGTCAAAGCGGCGGATCAGCGCCACCTCTGTGGGCGTGGGCAAGGGGGCGACACCCACGTCCGGGGCAATGACCGGCTCAAATTCCGTGTTGTCCAGCACGTCCTGCACGGTCGTATCTGGATAGAGGCTGCGCAGGCGTAACACGTGCGTCTGCGGGTCGAAATCGAAGACGCCCAGTTCGGTCACGACCCACTCCGGGCCGCAGCCGCGCAGGCCGAGCGCGCTGCGCGGCCTGCCATCTCTGGTCACATGGCCGATGGACGAGATAAAATCGATCTGCTTCACAAAACGATACTGGCGTTTGCCGGCTTTGTTGAGCGAAGCGCGATGCCCGGTCGTCCAGATCGTGACATGCTGGACATCGCCGGAGAGGTTACAACCGCCGCCGCTGCCGGGCAGCTTGACGCGCGGCGCAGCCGGGCTGCCAATAGCGGTGACGTTCAAATTGCCGTAGCGATCCACCTGCACGCCGGAGAGGAACATGCGCCCCATATCACCGCGTGCGGCGATATCGAAGAGGTCGGTAATGCCAATCGCCAGGACGCTGCCCTGTGAGAGCGACCAGTCGTTGGAGGTTGGCGGCAGAAACGGCGGCTCCGGGTTGACGCCGTAGGTCGCGCCCTCGATATGCACCATGTGCGGCGCGTGGGTGCGTTTCGCCAGGAGCATGGCAAGGGCGGGAACGGGGGAACCGTAGCCGTGAAAAACCAGTTCGCCGTCGCGAATGGTGCGCGCCACCTGAACGATCATGACTTCCGGTAGCGTGGCATAAGCAATGTCCTGCTCGTTCATGCAATGGCTCCTTCCGGCGCGGCAAACAGCGCCCGCCAGGCATCTGCGCTCTCCTTCCAGCTTTCCAGTTCCCGCTGCCTGACCGCCCCGCCGATACGCTGGAGATACTCTTCATGGCTGGTCGGCCCATAAACATAGGGGTCAAGATATTCGCGGGCAAACGCTTCGCGCCCGGCGCTGGCGGCATGGTAGTAGTGCGCGAGGTGCTGGCGATCGTAGGCATAGAAAGGATAGCACGAGGTGGGATGCGCGCCGTAAGGAACTTCGGTGACGGTCTCAACCCAGAAATACGGCACGTTCGGCTCCATCGCCTGCAGTTCTTCTGTTGATATCAGTTGCTCAACGGTGGCGATGACATGCTTTGCGGCGCGAATAAAGAGCATATCCGCCACCAGCGGGGGGAGAATCTTCAGATTGCCGTGCGCATCGCCATACTGCGCGTGAATAATGGCGACATCAGGGGCGAGGGCAGGCACCAGGACAAGCGGCAGGCCGGTGAAGGGACAGGTCATTGTCTTGTATTCCGGGTGCAGTTGCAAAAAATCGGTTCCCTGCACGCTGCGCACCGGCAAAAACGGCACGCCATACTCCGCCGCCCGCAACTGTTGCAGCAGCGTATGGCAACAGGTATCGTGGACTTTTGCCTGCCCTTCCTGGCAAACCCGCCGGTAGTTCGGGGCCATGCCGAAATCCTGCTCAAAGCCGACATAGGACTCTTCGATGATACTGACTGCGCCCGCGCCGCACAGCAGATCCACGTCAACGCCGTGCGCGGTGCCTATCACATGCAAATCGCGCCGCCCCCGCCGGATCAGTTCGCGCAGCAACGCCATTGGCTCGCGCCATGACAGCCCGCCGCCAACGGCGACCGTCATGCCATCCTGCACGATAGCTGCCGCCTCAGCCAGCGAAACCTGTTTCTGTTCTGAAGTAAAAACTGGCATACTTGTATTCCTTTTATATACAGACCCCTACGGGAGTTCTCATCAGGCTACTTGACCATCCAGCCGCCATCGATGACCAGCATGTGGCCGGTCATATACTCGGCTTCGTCCGAGGCGAGGTAGACCGCAGCCGCCGCGATGTCCTCAGGCTTGCCCACACGATTCCAGGGGATCATGTCCAGCACCTGCTGGCGCAGATCTGGAATCTCTAAACGCCAGCGCGTCATCTCGGTCTCCACCATGCCGGGGCAGATGGCATTGGCGCGAATATGATGGGGAGCATAGTCCAGCGCCAGCGCCCGCGTGAAGGCAATGACGGCCCCTTTGGAGGCATCATAAGCGGCGCGGGCCGGAAATGGCACAAACCCGGCGACGGATGCGATATTGATGATGACACCGCGCTCCTGCGCCAGCATCTGGCGAATGGCGGCGCTGGCGACACGAAAGACGCCCGTCACATTGACGGCGATGACGCGATCCCATTCTTCATCCGGCGTCAGGTGGGCAAGCGTGGCCTGGCGCGAACCGGCAATACCGGCGTTGTTCACCACGATATCCAGTCGCCCCCAGGCATTCACTGCCGCCTGCACCATGCGCTCCGCATCAGCCCGTTCTGCTACGTCACCCACGACGGAGACCGTCTGCCCATCCATGCCGCCAATCAACGCGGCGGTCTCCCGCAGACCAGCCTCAGAGATATCGCTGATGACAAGCGAGACTCCTTCGGCGGCGAAGCGGCGGGCGATGGCGCGCCCGATGCCGGAGCCTGCCCCCGTCACCAACCCGGTTTTGTTCGCAAGACGCATCGTCGAGAAACCTTCTTTCACTGCTACGGGTTCAGTACAACCAGGCGTAACTCCGTCATTTCTTCGATGGCGTAGCGCGGCCCCTCGCGGCCCATGCCGCTGCGCTTGACGCCGCCATAAGGCATCTGACCGGCACGGTAGAACGAGGTGTCGTTAATCATGACGCCGCCAACCTGCAAGCGGCGCGCCGCCATCATGGCAACGGCGAGCGAGCGAGTGAAGATGCCCGCCTGCAAACCGTATTCGGAGTCATTGGCGCGGCTCAGAGCCTCGTCGAGCGTCTCATAAGTCTGCACCGCCACAATGGGGGCGAAGGTCTCCTGGCAGACGACGCGCATATGCGGCTCTACATTGCCCAGCACGGTCGGCGTCAGGAACGCGCCGTCGCGCCGACCACCGCTAAGCAGTGACGCGCCCTGAGCAATGGCTTCCTGTATCCAGGACTGCGCCCGGCTGGCCTCGCCTTCACTGATCATCGGGCCGATATCGGTATCCTGCTCCTTCGGGTCGCCCACGCGCAGGCTCCGGGCCACGCTCACCAGTTTAGCCGTGAATGCTTCAGCGACAGCCTGATGGACGAGGATACGCTGTACTGAGAGGCAGACCTGTCCGGCATAAGAGAAGCCCTTTAAGGCGCACTGCGTGGCGGCAGTGGCAATGTCGGCATCATCATGGACAATCACCGCCGAGTTGGAACCAAGTTCCAGCGTGCAACGGCGCAGGCCGATCGAGCGTTTGAGCATCTCGCCGACAGGAACCGAGCCGGTGAAGGTGTAGAAGCCTATACGAGAATCGGCGAGCAAGGCATTGCCCACGCTATCGCCGGGACCGACCACCATATTCAGCCAGCCCGGCGGCAGACCGGCCTCAGTCAGAATAGCGCATAGTTTCGCGGCCACGATGGGGGTATACGAGGCGGGTTTCAGCACGACAGCATTGCCAGCCGCCAGCGCAGGCGCAACCTTGTGCGCTACCATATTGATCGGGAAGTTGAAGGGCGTGATGGCGCAGACGACGCCGACGGGAACGCGCAGCGTGAAGGCCAGCCGGTTCTCTGAGCCGACAGTGGCCTCGAGCGGCACCATCTCACCGTGAATACGCTTTGCCTCTTCCGCCGACCAGATAAAGGTGTCTGCTGCCCGCTCGACTTCGGCCATTGCGTCACGTAGCGGTTTTCCGGCTTCGCAGGCCATCGTCAACGCCAGTTCTTGCTGACGCGCGCGGATGAGTGAGGCGGCACGCATCAAAATATGATACCGCTGCGTGACTGTCAGCGGCCTGCCCGCAAATGCCTGTACAGCGGCGCTGACAGCCGCGTCCACCTCTTTCGGCCCGGCCTGACTGATAGTCGCCCAGGGCGCGCCGCTTGCCTTCTCGGTCACGACGAGCTGCCGGTCGCTCTCCCAGACTTCGCCGTTGATCCATAATCCGTAATGTTCCATAACTGCTATCCCTATCTTAGAGAGAAACAGCCTAGACAGCCGTTAATCCGCCATCGACGACAAGGCAGGAACCCGTCGCGTATGAGCTTTCATCCGAAGCAAGGAAGAGGACGGCGTTGGCGATCTCCTCCGGGCGTCCAAAGCGGTTGAGCGGATACCGACTCATCCGAAGGGCTAGCTGCTCCGGCGTATCACCCTCGACCAGGCGCTGGCCCATCGGCGTCATCGTGGTGCCGGGGGCGACACAGTTCACGCGCACGCCGTATTGAGCGAAATCGACGGCCATAGAGCGGGTCATGCTGAGAATGGCCCCTTTGGCCGCACTGTAAGCGGTCATGTTGCGGATGCCAACCAGCCCGGCCACCGAAGAGACATTCACCACCGAGCCGCCGCGCCCGCCCTCGATCATCGCAGGCAGCGTGTACTTCGAGCAGAGATAGGTGCCGCGCACGTGGACGGCAAAGATACGCTCCCAGGCGTTTTCGTCCGTGTCGACGACGGTGCCGAAGCCTTCGATGCCCGCGTTGTTAAAGAGGATATCCACACGCCCGAACTGGTTCAGCGCCGCCTGCACCATTGCCTCAACGCTTGGCGAAGAGGTCACATCGGTGCGCGCCCAGGCGGCCTGCCCGCCTTCAGCGGCAATGGAGTCTGCAACAGTCTGCGCGGCCTCGCCATTGATATCGGCGATCATGATCGCCGCGCCCTCACGCGCAAAGAGGCGCGCCGTCACCTCGCCAAAGCCGGAGCCGCCTCCGGTAATAATTGCCACCTTGTCTTTTAGCCGCATGATCGATCCTTACTCGCAACAGGGACATAATCCATGACCATGACCGCTTTCCCAGGGGTGCGGCACCGGCTTTTTCTCAGGTGCCACCTCGGCCTTCCTGCTGCCGCATTGAGAGCAGACCCACTCCTGTGGTGGGCGTGTTCCCTCCAGCACGAAACCCTGAAACTCGTGGCCGCATTCGGGACATTTGAGGAACATAAAGGGCATAGTATCCCTCCAACTGAAGGGGCCGGTAGAAACCGTAGAGACAGGATTTCTACCAGTTCCCCTCCGCTTACTCTGGCATGAACATGCTGCGGTTCCCTGTGTACGAGAACTATGCAGGAGCAGCAGCAGGCTCGCGGGCCAGTTCCTTGCGCACGATCTCTGTACCGGCGACCAGGGCATGAAGCTTGTCAATGGCGATGTAGCGTTGGAGCAGGATCAAGCCGCAGTCGGTCGTGAGGCCAAGTTGATCGGCGGGAACGTACTGCAAGACTTGCCGGATGCGGTTCGCCACTTCTTCGGCAGTTTCGGTGATGGTACTCTTCACATCTATCACGCCTGCCCAGAACTGCACGTGTTTGGGCAGAGGATGCTGCTGGAGGATGGTACCGAGGCCGCTCAGATCGCGTCTGCGCCCGCCGGTCTCCAGGTTCAGCACATCGATCCTGGCATCATAGGCTCTGGGAATGACGTAGGTGCTATCGCCCGGCGTCGGACCCTTGCGGACCGTGAGGTCAAAGATTTCGCCGGGCTGCGCCGTCTCATCCGGCATGTAAGCAGGGGTGCCGCCCCAGTTGCCCCAACAGACATGGACGACAACCTTCGCGTTCTTGACGCCCTCTACTGCCCGGTTAAACGCCTCAATCGCCCAGTCCTCAAACCCATAGGGCCACGTGAACTCGTCAAGCTGGATGAAATCCGCGCCCAGCGCGTCCACGGCCAGGATATCTTCATTGATGGCTCTGGCGATATCCATAGCACGATCGCGGCTCGATTTGTAATAGAGGTCGTTGGTAGCCTGCGCCAGCACCTGGATGCCGGTATACTGCACTTTAACTGGCTTCTTCGTTGCCCGCTTGAGCGCCCTGGTCTGCTCGACCATCATCTGCCCGCGCCGCTTGATCTCCTGCGTCACCGTCCCGGCATGGAGTCGGCTATAGATGGGGAAGCCGAGATAGCCGCCTTTCAGATCGTAGCCCATGCGCTTGTAGTAGTAGTAGACAGCCTGTTCAGCATAATCATCGGCCTGCACACGGGCATCGGAAATAATGTCGAGCCCCGCCATTTCTTGATCGTGGGCAAGAGCGACAATCACATCTTCCAATGCCTCGCGATCAAAAGCGTCTGGCGGCAATTGATCGCCGGTAAAGTGCCGGGCGAAGTGGGCGTCCCACCAGCGGGGATTGGGATAATTGCCAACCATACTGGTTGGCAGGGTCACTTCCTGGCCTCGAATCTTCATAGATTCCTCCTGAAACAAAGGAAAAAAGACAGCGACGTCTGTCGAGTATCCACACAACAACGAACCAGGGATAAGCCGATGCTACCTGAAACACATCCTCCTTTCTGTGTAATGTAGAAGCGTGCAAGAAAGCGCGTTCTTTCAGGCACAGGCTGCGCTTACAGCTCTTCCCGCACTATGCGCACGCCCTCACCCATCGCCTTGAGCTTCCCGGCGGCGACGCTGCGGCTCATGTAGCCGAGGCCGCAGTCGGGCATGACCAGCAGGCGTTCGGGCGGCACGATACCGGCATCCAGCACTTTGCGAATACGGGCCGCGACCTGCTCCGGCCTCTCAACATTGGGATCCTTCACATCAATAAAGCCCAGACCCAGCACTTTGTCAGGCGGGAAGCGGCGGTAGGCATTCATCTCACGGAAATCCCGATGCGCCGACTCAAAGTGGATGGCGGTCACGTTGGCCCCTTCAAACATCCCCATCATCTCCTCCGCTTTGTCTTCCCAGACGTCGGTCTGGCCGTCCACGCTGCCATAGCAGATGTGCCAGATGGAGATGAGATCGTCGAGACCCTCCAGCATGCGGTTCACGGCGTCAATCTGCCAGGTATCCTGCGTGTAGGTGGGGAGTACATCGATGATCTGTATGGCCTCCAGCCCCCGCTCCTTGAGGTAGCGAAATTCTTCGTTGAGGGCGGCAGCCAGATCCATGGCCAGGGCGACATTATCGTTGTAGTAGCGATCAGAGACGATCACGCTGTTCTGACCGGGGCCGAAACAGCCGATCTTGAAGGGTTTTTTCGTCGCGCCCTGCATAGCCACCAGCACACCCTCGAAGATGGGCCGCACCCAGCGAATCTTCTCAACGCACTCGGCCATGTAGAACTTTTCGTACTTTTTGATAGAGTTAGGAGGCCCCCAGGGGCGGAAGCCCTCGACCATCTCGGTATTGAAGTGGAAAATCGGCTCCAGCTGGAATGCCGGAACCTCCCAGGGGAAATATTGTTGTGCGTCAGCCAGGATGTCGAGACCCGCCCACTCCTGATCCTGAGCAGCCAGTCGCACGGCGTCTTCATAAGCCACGCGCAGATCCATACTACGATAGAGTGGCTCGTGCAGGGAGCCAAATACCCGCCCTTGCAGCCAGTGCGGACGTGGATAGCCGCCAATCATCGAACATGGAAGGCGAACCTCTTCACCTCTGATCTTCATTTTGACCTCCTCGTTTGCTCCTACTGTATCAATCCGTCATTGGAAAATACTGCCAGCTGGCAGGAAGCTACGAAAGTTGGCGCGGTCTGCATCGTTCGCCGTATCTGCCGTCCCGTCTTCGGCAAGACGGCGCGAAGCATTTCTTCTACTCAAAAGAGCAGAACTACTATCTTCAATCGAAGAACAAACCTCCTTTCTCCAAAAAGTCTCTCCGACAGTGACGCCTATTATTATCTACGTTTATCTTTATTAGTCTTTAGTATAAGGATTTTTAGCAAGATGTCAATATATTTTTCGCTAAATTTGTTTCTTTGTTATCTTGACAGCCTTCTTTTTGCATGGTACAGTTACTCACAGAGACATTTTTCGTATTTTATCTTATCTTTGTTGATCTCATATCAGGAGACGGAAGATGTTTGAGCAACCGCCAGAGTTGCCTCTTGCTCAGTCGCTTTCGATGCTGCGTACCATGTATCTCATCCGCGCCTTCGAGGAGAAAGTTGATGAGCTATTTATGCGCGGCGAAATGCACGGCACGACGCATCTCTCAATCGGGCAGGAAGGAACCGCCGTAGGAGCGATCAGCGCCTTGAAAAGTGGTGATTTCATTACCAGCACGCATCGCGGGCATGGACATTGCATCGCCAGAGGCGCGGACATCAGGCTGATGATGGCCGAACTGCTGGGCAAAGAAACGGGCTATTGTCGCGGGCGCGGCGGCTCGATGCACATTGCTGATGTCGAGATGGGCAACCTGGGGGCCAACGGCATTGTGGCCGGGGGTATGCCCATCGCGACCGGAGTAGGTCTGAGCATGAAGATGCAGCGTCGTGAGAACATCTGCCTCTGCATCTTTGGCGACGGTGCGGCCAACGAGGGGGCCTTCCACGAGTCGATCAATCTGGCGGCGATCTGGGACTTGCCCGTTGTCTTCCTCTGTGAAAATAACCAGTACGGCATGTCCATGTCCACGCGGCGCGCCATGCGCAACGAAACCGTCGCCCAACGCGCCGCCGCCTATGGCATACCGGGGGAGCGCGTGGACGGCAACAACGTGCTGGCCATCTATGCCGCCGTCTCCGCAGCGGTACAGCGCGCCCGCACCGGTCAGGGTCCCAGCCTGATCGAGGGTCTCACCTATCGCTATAAGGGGCATGCCAAAAGCGACCAGAACCTCTATCGCAGCCGCGGCGAGATTCGCGAGTGGCAAAAACGCGACCCCATTCAGTATTTCGCCAACCTGCTCATCTCTGAGGGCAAACTGGATCAGGCCGGGGCGAAACAGGAAGAAGCCGCAGCTTATGCTGCCGTAGAGGAAGCCTATCAATTCGCCCTGAGCAGTCCCGATCCCGCCCCTGAAACCCTGCTGGAAGGAGTGTACGCATGACGATTTCTCAACCACAAACTCGCGGCACCACTACTGCAGGGGCCAGCGAGGCCACACAGCAGATGACCTACGGCGAGGCTATTCGCCGGGCGTTACGAGAAGAGATGTTGAGCGACCCTCGCGTCTTCCTGATGGGGGAAGATATCGGCATTTATGGCGGAGCGTTTGGCGTCACAAAAGGCCTGCTGGAAGAGTTTGGAGAGGAGCGAGTGCGCGATACGCCGATTTCGGAGCAGGCAATTGCCGGTTGCGCCATCGGCGCGGCGTTGAGCGGCATGCGACCCGTCGCGGAATTTCAGTTCAGCGATTTCATGACGCTGGCGATGGACCAGATTGTCAATCAGGGGGCCAAGCTGCGTTTCATGTTTGGCGGCAAGGCGCAGGTGCCGGTGGTCTTTCGCGCCCCGCTCGGCTCAGGGGCTGGCCTGGCGGCGCAGCATTCACAGTCGCTGGAAGCCTGGTTCGCCCACGTTCCCGGCCTCAAAGTGGCGCTGCCCTCAACGCCTGCCGACGCCTATGGATTGCTGCGGGCGGCCATTCATGAGCCGAATCCTGTCATCTTCCTCGAACACAAAGCCCTGTATAGAGTGCCGGGCATGGTGCCTGTCGCCGCCTGTGAAACGCCGCTGGGGAAAGCTGCTGTGGCGCGGGAAGGCAAGCACCTGACCATCATCGCACTTTCGATCATGGTGCAGCGCGCCCTGGCCGCTGCTGAACGCCTGGCAAAAGAGGGCATCGAGGCCGAGGTGATCGACCCGCGTACCCTGCGCCCGCTGGACGAGGAGACGCTGGTAGCCTCGGCGCGCAAAACCGGGCGCGTGCTGATTGTCCACGAAGCTGTGCTGACCGGCGGCTTCGGCGGCGAAATTGCCGCTCGTATCGCTGCCAGCGAAGCGTTCTATTATCTGGATGCGCCTATCATACGCCTGGGAGGCGCGGAAATACCTATCCCCTATCAGGTTGAACTCGAAAAACGCGCCGTACCGCAAGAAGAAGATATTTTCCAGGCAGCGCATCTGCTGTTACAACAGAAACCTGCATAAGAGCGAGAGCGCATAGGAACACGTAGGAGCAGCAAAGCCAATGGAGAAATCGCTGACGATGCCTAAACTGGGCGCAACCATGACAGAGGGAACGGTGCTGCGCTGGCTCTACCGGCCAGGCGAGCGCATTACAAAGGGCGAGCCGCTGCTAGAGGTAATGACCGATAAAGTAAACATCGAGGTAGAGGCTCCGATGGACGGTTTCCTGCTGAAAGTACTGGCGCAGGATGGCGACGTTTTACCGATTGGCGCACCTCTCGCACTGCTGAGCGACGAAGCCGCGACGCGGACCAGTACAGAGACCGCCCGCATTCCGCTCTCAGAACGTATTGCCAGCACCCCTGCGGCCAAACGCGAGGCCGCGCTGCGCCATATCGACCTGCAAGTTGTTGCCAGCAGTGGAGTCAGGCTTCCACTGACCCGCGATGATATTCTCGCTTTTGTCCAACAGCAAGCAGGCGCGAGGAAAGAGGGCGAACGCACGCTAACTCCCGGCTTACAGGCGACACCGCTGGCGCAAAAAATCGCCAGGGAACACGGCGTTGACCTTGCCGTGCTGGCCGAACGCAGGCCCGGTGAAAAGCTGACACGCGCCGACGTTGAAGCCTATCTTCAGCAGCCTGCTCATGCGGAGTCACCTGTGGAAGAAGCAGAGGCAGTTGCTCCGTCACTGCCTGCGACAGAAGCAGAGGCAGAAACCATCATTGCGCTGACGCCGGCCAGGCAGTTGATAGCGCAGCGCATGCAGCAGAGCAGCAGCACGACGCCGCATATCTATCTCGATCTGGAAATTGATATGACGGAGGCACAACGCTGCCACAGGAGTATCGGCCAGCACTTGCAGGCACAGGGAGAACAACCACCATCACTGACCGCGCTAATTGTGCGCGCCGCCGCCGCTGCTCTCGCGCTGCATCCAGAGGTGAATTCCGTATTTGAACCGGGGATTTTGCAGGGGAAAGATGGCATCCGGCAGCGCAAAGCGGTGCATATCGGCATCGCCACCGACACGGAACGCGCGCTGGTCACGCCTGTGATTCGCAATGCCCATCAACTCTCGCTGCCCGCGATTGCCAGCGAACTGCGACGGCTGACGCTGGCGGCACGGCAAGGCACACTGAAGCCAGAGGAGGTCACGGGGGCAAGTTTTACCATTTCCAATCTGGGTATGTATGGGATCGATACTTTCCATGCCATTATCGTGCCGGGGCAAAGCGCGATTCTCGCCGTCGGCAAAGTGACGCGCCGGGGCGTGGTAATCGAAGAAGGCGAAAACGCACGCCTGGAAATACGCCCGATCATGAAGGTCTCGCTCTCTGCCGATCATCGCGTCCTCGACGGCGCCAGTGGCAGTCGCTTCCTGCACCAGTTCAAGCTGTTTCTGGAAAATCCCTACCTGTTATTGTGACCGCTGTAAGGCATTACAGGCCATAGAAGCCGGGGGCCAGCCGCTCCCCATGCGCCACCAGGATCGAGGGGTGTGTGAGCAAGGCGTCGAGTATGATGTCGCCACTGAAACGCTTGAGATCGTACTGGCAGATGATGGTCACCGCCGGGTATTTATCAACCAGCGGATTGAGCTGTTCCTCGTATTTCGCCATCTCCTCGGCTCCGGGCGTCCCCTGCAGCGACCAGGTCATTTCGCCGGTCATCAGTACCCGTTGGTGGCCTGCTTCCAGGGAGGCCAGAATAGCAGTCTCAATAAAGTCGAGCATGCGTTGCCCGTTGAAATGGCCGGGCAGCAGGTAGGTCTGCGATGGCGGCAGGACGCGCAGCAAGCCGCGCGCGATCAGTTTGTCCAGCGGCAATCCTTCGGCATGCAGTCGCTGCATCAACTGTTCCGAGGGCGTGCTATGCTGGAGGTAGATGACCGGCGCGCCTGCATTCAGATGGTCAATGATATACGGACGCAGTAATTGCCACTGCTCCTCAGCGTCGCGGAAGAAGAGACTGATATGGCGTTCAGTATAATCTGTATCATTCAACGCAGCGGGCGCGTTTTTTTCATCTGGCTGGGACTCTGTTGTCTGAGCTTCTGTAGCAGGCATAAAGGCGAGCAAATCCTCGATCAGGAAACGGCGTTCGTTGCGCCCCCCAACGCGGAAGCAGCGCAACTTGCCGCTGTTCGTCCAGCGGCGCAACGAAATCTCACTGACATGAAGGAAGGCCGCAGCTTCACCGATGGTAAGAAATCTCTGTTTTTCGGGCATGAGTAATCCACCTGTTGAAATTTATACTTTACTACTCTTTATGATACAATCATCTTAGCATAGATGTCAACCTTTTCACGCTAGCGGCTCTCCATCCTTTGAGGGGAAGCTGGAGGGACAGGAACTAAAGCGAGGTTGATAAGGATGGAGTTGTAGGGCGACCCTGCCCTCGCCCACTCACTTCCATGAAGGTGAACCACGCTGGAGGAACAGTGCCTCCGGCTGTCCGCTGAAGGACGCAGACCGCAATGCGGACACCCAGAGTCTGTAAAACCGGCATCCTGATAACACGAAGCAATCTATGAAGATGATCACTCTCAGCACACAGGTACCGGATCAGCCTTCCTCTAAGGTATACTACTTCAGAAGAAGGCTGAACAGGCACGGCGCAGTCTTCTCCCATCAAAAGCTCCGCCACTGACCACTGATAAGTCATACGGCCTGATTATCAGCAGTGAGAAAGAGAGGAAGAACGTGGAAAGTACAACCAAAAACCGAAAGAGGCGCGAGCAGATTGCACGGATGGTCGAGAAGGCTTCTGGGATTAGCCTTGGCCGCTACACCCTGTACCTGGCCCTGGTGATGAAAACGGAATGCTATTACCGCAACTATGATTCTGACGATGTCAGCAACCTGGCAAAGCAGTTGCTGGTGCCAACCCTCAACTGACTCAAGGAGAACTGAGTTCCCATGAATGCTCCTTCAAAGGTCCAACGCCTGGGGACGGAGAACCCTGGTAAGCTCCTGCTGGAAATGTCTTCCCAGACCACGCTTTCGCTGCCGGTCTATGCGATCTACAGCGTCACGGATACCTTCTTCCTTTCGGTTGGCATCAACGCGCTGGCCCCCGCCGGGACCTCGATCATCTCGCCCATCTTGCTCGCCCTCGGCGGCGTTGCCACGACGGTGGGCGCCGGGGCGCATCAGTGGTTTCCAGGGCGCTGAGTGAGGCGAAGCCGCAGAAGGCTTCCAGAACGGTTGCCAGTACCTTCCTGATCTTCTGGAGTGTGGCGCTGGTGATTACGGTGGCAGGTGTCCTTTTTATCCAACCGATCGGGCGACAGACAGCATTGCACCCTATGCCATCGCCTATGGTCGCATCATCTTCCTCGGCGCGCTCACCAGCACCGGCTCCTCGGCGATTGTTAGAGCAGATAGCCATGCTGGCTACTCGACAGCGATGTGGATTGTCCCGGTGAGCGCCAATGTCGTCTGTTGAGGAGGTACCAGCAGAAGATGGCCGTCATGGAGTCTCTGGCTTACAGCCCGTAATCTGGCATGGGGGATTCACCTCAATGTCCCAGACCAGTATTCGGCTGGCCTGGGACATTTTTCTGTCAAACGCTTCCCGGAAACAGCATACGCTTCAGGCATGGAACTCGGAAAGTTTCCTGGTTTTTTTCCTGTGTGGCGCGCCGTGATAGAGGAAACGGATGCGCTGGCGCAGGTAGACCCAGAGAGAGGCGACAATGGGGCAGAGGAAGACAGGGGCAATTACCGCCATGAGCAATGGAGGACTCACTGGCACCTGGAACAGGGAGAGGCCAAGCAACTGCACCACGAGCAGAAACACCAGTAGCACCCCCACGACTGTTATCAGCCGCAGTAGCCAGCGCGCCTGCAGGCGCGTCTGAATTGCCTGGTAACGCTGCCGGGCCTGCTGGCGGATACTCTGTTGCTGGGCAATCAGGTTCTGTCGCTCCTCCAGCAGTTGCTGGCGTTCGCGTTGCAGTTCCTCCTCCAACTGAGCCGCTTTGCGCTGCGCCTCGCGCATGAGGTAGAGCGTATGGGCAACGTGTTCGTTTTCCAGTTGCTGCGCGTGCGTTGCCAGCGCCTGCACGACATCCTGAAACAAGGGGTGAGTTTCGCCGCCGGTCGGGGACAGGGTGATGGTGCGAGCCGCTTCTGTAACCATCCTGTGGGCCTCCTCCTCGAGGGACGCCAGGAAATTGTAATAGAGGTCATGATAGCGGCTTTCCAGAGCATGGTACTCTTTTTGCAGCCTGTTGCGCTCCTCCATCAAGTCGGCAAGATGGCTCTGATACTGCTGAATCTCCTGTTGATAGCCCCGGTGAATGGTCTCGATCTCAGAGGAGATAGCTGCATCACCGCTGATATCTGCTATGGGAGGTGTGGAAGCATTGACCTGAGCGCGTAGTGTTTCCACCTCGCGCCGCAACTGCTGGTTTTCATCACGCAGAAGCGCGAGTTGCCGCCAGAGATTTCGACTGCTGCCGGAGCCAGGGAGCGAGCTAGCGGGCAGGGACTGTTTCTGCTGTAAGATGTGTTGCCGCCGCGCACGAGCCTCTTGATAAGAGTCATGCGGGCGGGTTATACCTTCGATGACGCCGGTATCTCGTTCAAGCACACCGGTATCTGGTTCAAGTATATCCGCAACTTCTTCCAAAACGTCTGGCGTCTGTCGTGTGTCATCTGGTGGCTGCATAGCTCGCTCCTTCTATCTGTGCCTGTCTGGACTCCAAAACGCACTCTGCCCACAAACTTGCATCTACGACACGGCATATGGTAGCTCTCCCATTACCAATCATACATAGAAGTGAGTAACTTTTCAAGTCCTTTTTGCCGCAATTCGGCTCTCAAACCACTCACAATCAGAAAAAAGCGGGAATGTGCGTCTGTATCCCTCTCCTTGTCCCATCAGGCGTCCATGCTCAGGCGTCTGGCGAAGCGAGCTTCAGGTGGCGCGCAGCGAAGGAGCGCAGCAGGGAGACGTAGTGCTGCGGGTTACGGCTATATGCTTCACAGTGACCTGCCTGCGGCACAAAGTAGGTTTCCAGCGGCGTGCCGCTGGCCTGAGCCGCTCTGGCAAGCGTATAGGCATGCTGGATGGGGATAGTCTCATCATCCTCACCATGAATCAGCAGGATGGGAATCTGGCGCAGGTTTCTCTGCTTCTCGTTCCGTCGTTTGATGTTCAGGTCTGGCCGGGCGAAGAGAGAATGGCCGAAGCGAATACGGAAGTCGAGCGAGCTGGCAACGACAACGGCCCAGGCGAGCGCGGGGAAAAGATGGCGCAACTGGCGCAGCGTGGGCCTCCAGCCCCTGCTCTCGTGGGTGAGGCGATAGCGGACAAAGCGACGCAGGATATCATCGAGCCGCGCGTAGGGGCTATCGGCAATGATGGCGGCCACGTCCGGGTGGGGCGGCGTGAGCAGGGCAATCGAAGCGCCCATCGAAAACCCTTGAATGATGATTTTCCCCGGCAACGTCTCCGGCTGGCGCGTGGCGGTGGTGATAGCCGCTTCCAGATCGCGCACTTCGGCCACGCCGCCGCTCGTAATCACGCTTTCGCTTTCCCCATGCCCGCGAAAATCGAAGAGCAGGATGTTGTAACCATACTCGTATTCCAGAGCCGCAGCAGGCCGCAGCGTTGAGCGCGAGATGCGATAGCCATGACAGAGAATAACGGTGGGGGCCGGCGCAGGCTGCGCCCAGAACTCGCCGCGCAGGCAAGTACCATCGCTGGCCTGAAATGTCAGGGAACGCTGGACAGCCAGAGGCGGTTCCGCAGCGTAGTGTGGTAAATCCAGCGCAAATTGCCCTTCATCTATCTCTGCATGGGGATGAGAGAGTTCGTCAACAAAATGGTGCGCCAGAATAGCCAGCCCGCTGCTCACCGCCAGGCCCAACAGTCCGCTACTCGTGGTAAGTCCAATAATCCAGCGATGATTTCCTGCCATGAGAGGCTCCTTTCGCGAGCAATCTCGCAGGCGCATCACCATGTGTACCTGCGAATACATTGAGAACGAGAAATCGTTCTCCTTATGCCAATCATGGCCGAGAAAGACTCTGCTGTCAATGGGCTGCTTCACAATCTGGCGGTGAACTATCGAACCGATCAATTACCGGCAGTGGGTGTCCGTTTCGGCCCTGGCGTTCCCGTTGGTCGCACCGTTCCCGTCGGCGTCGCGGTCCCACCGGGCGTTCCTGTGGCAGTCGTTGTGGGCGTCGGGCCTTTTGTCGCTGTTGGCGAGACGATCACCAGCGTGAAATAGGCCGCCTGGTTCTGATTCACGGTGCAACTATGACCATCAGGACTGGTGAAGGTGACTGTGACCAGCACCACCTTGTTGATCGCGTCAGCTTTGCTGGAAATGGCAACCGGGAAAACGGCCAGTCCATCGGATGTGGTCGTTGCGGTGACGGTGCTGGTAGAGCCATCGGGCCACAACACAGTGGCGGTGGCGCTGGCCCCACCGACACCGACCGGATTATCATTCGCATCGTTATGAATAAATTTGGCATAAACCTCCACTACCGACGTGGTATTGTAGGCGGGAGTGGTATTGGTGACCCACGCTCCGCAAGTGTATGGCGGTAGCGGCGGCGTGGGCGACGAATTACTCTGATTCAGGTTTATTGTAACGGTGACGGTCGGATCGCCCAGGCTGGTATCGGTGGGCGCGCTGCTGCTGCATGCCACGATCAGCACGCTCAGAGCAAACAGGAGAAGAATAGCCCCACATTTCAAATAAAGAGAGAGAGAAGCTCTTCCTTTCAATCCGTTTAATGGTTGCATAGACAGGCTCACCTTTATGCTTTCAAACTCTTTCTGCAACAGTATAACGAGTTGCGAGCCAGAAGTTGCCGGCTTTGCCTGCTACCTGCCAGAAAAGTACTAATCGCCGGTAACAAAACGGGCCAGTCACAAAGACTGACCCGTTTTGTGCTACGTGTTTCTGCGAATGGCCCTGCTCACTGTACCGTGATGGTGAGATTCATGCCCAGGTGAATGGTACAGTAGACATGGAAGGTACCTGCATTATTAAACGGTCCGATTGGCGCCTGGTCGTTGCCCACAAACTGTACATTGACTGTTGGCGCGCCCGACTCTTTGCTCGGCTTCTGTACGCCGTTCACCCAGCTCCCATTGACAATGGTATGCGGTGAGGCCGCATCGTCGATCAGCAGAATCGATTGCCCCTTCTGAATAGTAATCGAGTGCTGAATAAAGTCCGCGCCGCCCATATGGACGCATGGACACGACGCGCTGCCGGTATCCCGGATGGCGCAGGCGCAAAACAGAACAGTAATCAAACCAAATACAGCCAATGCACAAAACACCTTTTTATACATGGAAGTTCCTTTCAATCTCTCGGAGTGTCGCTGTGTCTCCCTGAATTACGGCCCTGCTTTCCCGGCGCACGGTACTTACAGTTGCCAATCGTATTATAGCAAAAATCAGCCAGTTGTGAGCGAGGCCTGGCTGAACGTGCATAGCATATTCTCCTGGAAGAAGCGTGGGAGCCTGAGAAAAGTTTCGTCCTCTACACTGTCAGCAAGGAAGTGGGTATGGTGTTGTACATCGTAGTTTTATCTCTTGTGGTGCTTGCACAGGTAGTGAAAAGAGCTTCCTGTCAACGCGCATGTTTCGTCTGCCAGAGAGGTGAGGTATAGCTATGTACGCAAGAAAACCAGGCATTCTCGCTGTGAGCGTCGGCCAACTGCACCGACGCATGCGAAGCGCATTGCACACGCAAGGATAGACCGTTCCTGCTTTTTGAGGAAAAGGCAACACGCGATAGCAGAGAGCCATGCATAAGACATCGGTATAAGACAGGAAAAGAGAGGGGTAAAGAAATGGCAACTATCAAGCCGGTTAATGTTCGTCCTCCACGCCTGCCGGTCGGCCTTACCGCCACCGGGCCACAGTTTCCGCTCTCCACCGGTTATTACTGGATAGGAGAAGCTACCGCTTCGCCGCATGACAGACGTATGGGGGGCATCGTTATCTACAACGATGACGAATGCTATTTTCTCTATGCTCAGGACGCCCTTTCCGTTCTCTATTTTCTCCGCTCGCTGGAAGAAAAACTCCTCCAGCAAACGCAGCTGGCGCTTCATCCAGATACGAATGCCCTGCAGCCCGATACAGACGCCCACCGCTAAATGCAAACGTCTTATACGTGAAGAGCGATTGAACATAAGACAAACACAGATGTCTTATGCTAAATTGCAGCCCGATTTTTGCCTGCTCAGGCATTGATTTTTCTCTGCTTCTCATGTATTATGTATTTGCACATAGGTTCTGGAAAACCTATGTGCATGGAAAGCATTTCTCTACAGAACGTACGGTCGATGACCGGGAGGCAGCAAGCAATCGGGCAGAGAGATATGCTGAGGGCGATGATTCCCGATAAGCGAGACAAGGAGTCCCATCTATGCAAAAAGTTTCTTTACGGAAAGCGAAAGCGTCTGTCAGTTACACAGAAGAAAGTGACGACATCCTGCATTTTACCCTGAATGGCCTTTTGCCGGAGGGACACACGCTCGCGCTCAACACCGATCTGGGAACCCTTTCACAACTATTTTGCGCGAACGGTCTGCCCCGGTTGCTCTGCCAGCAAGAATTCACGACCAGCGAGGTCTATGTCCTGCTCCCCATTCTCGAATCGCATCCCTACTACTGCGCCTACGAGACCTTGCTGGCAAGCTACAATCACGGCAAAGTTACCGAGGCGGCGGTGGCACGCTGCCGCGAATTGCTGGAAGAGGCGCAAGAAGAAGGGGTCTGGGATCAAGAAATGCGCCCGGTACGCAATGTTCTCTCGCGCGCCCGGCTCAAGCTGCATAATTTTGGCATTGATATTATCTCCGTGCATGAAACGGGTTACATGCTGAAAAAGAGGACAGTTGGCCGCCGCTATGTCGAAGCCGGGGAATAGGCTGTGTGGCAGGGGCCAGGCAGGATTGATTCAGGAGTTGCGAGCGCGCAGCTTGTAGACTTTGAGGGCAACCAGCAGCGGCAGCCGGTGTTCCAACGCTTCCAGATCAATGGTGCAGAGGGCTTGCAGTCGCTCCATACGCTGAAGCATGGTATTGCGGTGAATGTGTAACTGATTGTATGCTCTGGCGGTATTGCCGCCACTTTCCAGGTAGACCTCCAGCGTTTCCAGCAAGTGCGTTCCTTTCCGTTGATCGTAGTCGGCAATGGAGAGAATCTGCTGCTGGTACTCGTCGCGCAGGGTATCGGTGCGCGCGAATTTGTAGATGTAGCGGTAGACACCCAGAGCATTAAATTGCATAGCGCCACCCTCCTGATGCAGGAACAGCCCGATTTCCAGGGCTTCGCTCGCCTCGGCATATCCCCGTCGATATTCGTCCAGACCGTAGCAGGGATTTCCCACGCCCACCGAGAGGGAGACCTGCTGCTCCACTCGCACCTGGCGCACCAGTTCATCCAGCCAGTCGGTAATGCGATCCAACGGAGTGACCTCACCGACGGGCAGCAAGGCGATCAACGTTCGTTCCCGCTCACCCACCAGCGCAGTGGGATACTTTGCGTGCAGACGCTGACCCAGCAGATTCATCAGCCGCCGGTAGAAGGCTACGCGCTCTGTCTCTATCACTCCCCTGTCAGTCCCATGCGCCGGGCCGAGCGATGAGATCTCCATTGTGACCACGACATGAGGCCGGGTCAGATCACCGCCAAGAAATGAGGCCTGCCGGTATAGAGATTCCTCCAACCCCTCGTTCCCTGAAAACAGGTCATCAAAAAGCGATCTGACCATATTCTTTTGTGCGAGGATGTCTGCCTCGACGTGCTGGAAGTGTTTGATTGCCAGCGCCACCTGGCTGGCAATGGTAGCAGCCAGCAACTGCTCATCAGCTGACCAGTCAAGCCTTTTGCTGGAATAGCAGTTCATGAGACCAATATACTCATTGCCGACAATCAGTGGCAACGGCAGCAGGGTTGCATACTGGACATTTTTCAACGGGTTAAGCGAGGCACATTCGCCGGGCGTGAGAACGACGGGCAGTTGACCCGGTATCCGGGTGTCGCGCAGGCGTTCCCAGAGGTCCGGCCCGACTTTAAGCGGGGTGATGACCACGCGCCGATTTCGCAGGTCGGGCGCGCAGGTACGCAGCACAAGCTGATCCTGCTCCATAAGCAGGATCGCACACAGATCGATATTCGCTGTCTGCCTCATGGCATTTGCCAGCGAAGAGAGCATCTCATCCAGCGACAGCGGTTGCGTAAGCAGCCTGACGAGGTGACGCAGCGCATCGCTCACATTGAGCGCCGTGACGGCAGGGAGAACATGATTATCCTGTGTCTCCTCCAATGACGCCCGCTCGATTGCCATCTGCGTGTCGCTCAATTCCTGACACGCCTCTTCGAGTGTCAATTCCTGCATACTCATAGCGTTCTCACTAGAATGCGCTATGCCAGATGGAAAGCGTCCTCCGGCCATGCTTCCGCTCGCTGGCGATCTCATGCCAGTTGCCTCTTTACTCCTGTCACTATAGCATATTTTCTGCCTGCTGTCCACCATTTCAGTAAAATTTGATGTAGATAGCTAGTAGAATATCTTGATATTTTTGTCAGAAGACATGGTATAAGAAAGCTCGTACCTTCTCCCGCGAGAGACCGGAGGAGGAGCAAACAGAGCGCCTTCTCGTTCTATTGTACCACAGCCGGAGAAAAACCGGTTACCCGTTGTTGTTTTTCGTGGTTGTTCTTGCGCACCCTGGCAACAATAGCGTCAAGCCTTCTGATGCGATACAAATCCGCTAAAACAGGTTGAACCGGTTAAGATAAACATCAAATCTTTACCAACATTCAACTGATTCTCAACCAGGTTGTCATTCACAAATGGGGCCATATCGAGCATAATGAGAGAGGAATATGACAGTAAAGCGCGTTGAGACGCGCTGGTGCCAGTTTGTGCGGCTAGCCAGATGAATTGATCTATTCAGATAGTGATATATCTTTCGTTGCCAGCGCGAAAGATACCAGGATCTGTATAACATTGTTGCAAATCATTACCAGAAAGGGGAATCTTCTCTGTGAAGAATCTCAAGCTTTCCAGTCGTTTTGTGAGCGCCGGGGTAGCATTTGTCCTGCTGCTCGGTATTCTCGCGGGCGCATTCTATTTCCACGGCATGGGAGCCGCTGCTCATGCGACAGCGCCGTATAAGTCTCACCCGATTACCGTGAAACCGATCATGACTCCGGCCACCTTCGATGGCAAGCACAATCTGTTTACCTGCCAGGAGCCGGGGGCGCTATTGCGCTGCTACAGCCCCTATCAGATGCGCGTCGCTTATGACATTCAGAGCGTCCTGAAGGCAGGGGCCAACGGGGCAGGGCAGACAATTGTCATTATCGACGCCTTCCAGAGTCCAACCATTCGGCAGGACCTGAAGCAGTTCAATTTGACCTTTGGACTGCATTTCTCGACCTTGAACATCATCGCACCGGACGGCCTGACACCGTTTAACCCGAACGATCCCAACCAGGTGGGCTGGGCCGAGGAAATTTCTCTCGATGTAGAATGGGCGCACGCCATTGCCCCCTATGCCACCATTGATCTCGTGCTGGCAAAGAGCAATCAGGATGCAGACCTCCAGAGCGTCATCCAGTATGCTGTGAAGAATAATCTGGGATCTGTGATCTCCATGAGCTTTGGCGAGGCAGAAGCCTGCATGGACCCGACGCTAATGGCCGCGCAGCACCAGACCTTCCAGAATGCTGTTGATAAGGGCATCACCCTGTTTGCTTCCTCTGGCGATGACGGCTCTGCACAGCCTACCTGCGATGGTAGCAGCTTTATGCAGGCAGTCAGCACCCCGGCCAGCGATCCACTGGTCACGGGTGTCGGCGGCACCTACCTCAATGCAAACACCTCCTCTGGCATCTATTATGGCGAGCAGGCCTGGAACGAGACCGACGTGGTTGATGGCGCCAGCGGCGGCGGCTACAGCAGCGTTTACTCTCGCCCCAACTACCAGGTCAATTTCAACCGCAACAAGACGCAGCGTGGCGTGCCTGACATTGCATACAATGCCAGCGTCAACGGCGGCGTGCTGGTCTACCTGGGCTTCCTGGGCAGCAATAGCGGCTTCTACCTGTTCGGCGGTACAAGCGCCGGTTCCCCGCAGATGGCCGGTGAACTGGCTCTGGTCAACCAGGTCTTTGGCCGCCAGGGCAACATCAATCCCACACTCTACGAGGGATTTGCGAAGCATGGCTATAGCCAGTTCTTCCACGATGTCACCGTTGGCACCAACGCCCTCGTTCCCACCGGCATTCCTGGCTACAGCACCACCACCGGCTGGGATGCCGTGACCGGTCTCGGCTCCCTTATTCTTGGTGCCACCTTCGGCCTCTCATCGTCGTCAACGACCTCCAGTCTGTGGCACCATTAGCATACATCTGCCGCTGACTGGCAACAACGCCACCCTCTCTCAATGGGGGTGGCGTTGTTCTTTTTCCAGCAGCGTTCTATGCGCTTTTTCAGCACGCCGCAATTTTTCTCTATGCTTCTCACATAAAGTTGATAGCAAGACTATCAATCTTTCTAACAGAACTCTTACACTTCGCATACGTTGTTCTAACGCACTTCGGGTTATCTTATGAACAGAGAAAACAACCGGCCCGTTCGGATGGACAGAACGGGGTCGGTAAGAACAGCAGAGAGTAGCAAAACAGCATAAACAGATCAGTAGAGAGAAACGGAAAGGAGATAGCGCAATGGCAAATTTGACACGTTACAACCCGTTCAACGAGGTAGTTTCGCTGCGTGAGGCGATGGATCGCCTGTTTGAGGACAGCTTTATCTCTCCCCGCCAGTTCGGCTGGAATGGGCGCGCCGTGAACGCGAACCTGTACGAGACGTCGGAAGGCTTCATTTTGCAGATGCCTATGCCCGGAGTCAAGCCGGAAGATGTGGATATCACCACGCAGCAGGACACGATTACCCTGAAGTGGGAAGTCAAGATGCCCGTCCCTGAAAACGCGACCGCACTCTGGCAGAGCTTCCCCTCCGGCCAGTTCCAGCAGACCTTCACGCTGCCCGCCCCCATCAACCCGGATCGCGCCGAAGCCACCACGACCAATGGCGTCCTCTACCTGAACCTGCCAAAGGCTGAGCATGTCAAAGCCCGCACCCTGAAAGTCAGCGCCGGGAAGTAGTTGTTTTGCAGGCTGAAACTTTCGTAGTGCGTGTCTATAGATCAGGTCGGCTTGCCTGTGAGGCAAGCCGACCTCTGTTTGTGCAAGATGGGAAATATCAGGCAACATCTTCGATGAAGCTGAGAGCATCGGCGAAGCTTCCTTACTGATATTCTGAGACGGCTTCGGGCGACATTTCACGAAGTTTGCTGACGACGTGGTAGAGGATGATGAGCTGGGTAAGGGCCAGGGGGTCGCTCTGGCGCAGGGTGTTGCCGACGTAGAAGAGGCCGAGCTGGGCCAGGCGTTCGGGGCGCAGGTGGCTGGCTTCCTCCATGTGGGACCAGATGCAGTCTTCGAGTTCGCAGGCTTTCTGATGGCTGATATTGCCGTCGATTTCCAGCACGTCGCGCATCTCACCGGCATATTGCTCTTCGATGAGACGCAGCGCCGGACGATGGCCATGCCGTGACACCTCCAGTACATCGCTCAGGTCGATTTTGGGGGCGTGTTTGGCTTCGATGAGGCGCACATCCAGGTGGGCGAGGTCGCGCGTGCGGTAGTAGAGGCTGCCGCGCGAGAAACGAATGATGATGTCGGCATATTGCTTCTGTGGCTGGATGTAGAGCTTGCTATCGTGGCGCCGCGTCGCCATCTGCTGGCGCACCTGCTGGACGGTGTAGCCGCGAGAGGTGCTATCACGCATGATCTTCCACTGTTGCAACAGGGCAGTCTCCGGGTCAAGGTAGATGCGCACATGCGAGAGGCTGCGCAACTCCTCGGTGAAAAGCGGATGCAGGCCGTGGACGATGATGATATCGGCGGGATGTAATTCGACCGGGCCGCCAATTGTGCCGGTCGCATGATCGTAGACGGGCTTGATGATGCTTTCGCCACGCGCCAGACGGCGAATATGCTCTGTCATGAGGGCAATATTGTTCGCGTCCGGGTGTAGCGCGCTGATGCCGGTACGCAGGCGCGTGGCGCGATCAAGGGTGTGGTAATCGTCCAGGCAGATATGGGTAATACGGTCTTGACCGAAGACACGCACCATACCATCGGTCAAGGTTGTCTTTCCTGATCCACTATCGCCACAGACGGCGACTATCAGACGCTGTTGCATACGTGTGCCACTCCCCATCAGCTCTTGCATGGCTCACCGGCAGGAGGTTTTCGCCTCGTTTGTTCGCTTAAAGCCCGTAATGCATCGCTGTGGGTGCCTATGTCTCGCTGCATGCACGCTACCTTTCTGCTTTGAGCATTTGCCTTCGGCGGCAAAAGGAGTTCGCGCTCTCCTATCAGGAGGGATACTATACGTAGTATAGCAGAGAGTTCTTTTATTCCGCTACCCATTGCGCCCCAGTACCGTTTGATCGTCTTTACTTTGCCGAAAAACACGCTACAATAAGGGCGGCGGATTTTATTGCTCAATCCAGTGGGGAGTATCGTTATGGTCTTACTTGAACAGATGCAAGAGCGCCCGTTACTGTGTGATGGGGCGATGGGAACATTGTTATACACACGCGGCATTCCGTATGAACAATGCTTTGATGAGTTGAATTTGACGCAGCCGGAACTCATTCAGAGCATCCACCGCGAATATATTCTGGCGGGTGCGCAGATTATCGAGACCAACACATTTGGCGCGAACCGGGCCAGGCTGGAGGCGCATAATCTGGCGGATAAAGTGCGCGCCATCAATCTGCGGGCAGTGAAGCTGGCCCGCGAGGCCAGAGAGGAATCGGGGCTGTCCGTCTTCGTGGCTGGCGCAATCGGGCCGAGCGGTCGTCCGCTGCGGGCGCCAGACGAGCAGCGTCTGAGCGAGTTGCGCGCCATCTTTCGCGAGCAGATTGTCGCGCTGATAGAGGGCGGGGCCGACCTGCTGATCTTCGAGACGTTTTCGAGTCTGGCCGAATTGCGACAGGCTCTGCTGGCGGCCAAAGAAGTTGGCAGTGTCCTGCCCATTGTGGCGCAAATGAGCTTTTACGAAGACGGCCATACGCTCTCCGGCCAATCACCGGCGCGAGTCGCGGCAGTTCTCAACGAGTTGGATGTCGACGTCATGGGCGCCAATTGCAGCGTTGGACCGGCAGCGACGCTGGATGTGATGCAAGAGATGATCGAGGCGATCAAGCAACAGACGGAGACAGTGCGTCCCATGCCAGCCCTTTTCTCCGCCCAGCCCAATGCCGGTCTCCCTACCCGCATCGATAACCGTTTTTTCTATATGGCGACCCCCGATTACTTCGCCGATTACGCCCTGCGCTTCGCCCGTGCCGGTGTTCGGCTCATCGGCGGCTGCTGCGGCACCACCCCGCGCCATATCGCCGCTATGCGTAAAGCCCTCGATGAGCAGTATGGGACACAGAGGCACAGAAGCTTTGCTCTCGGCGAAGAGTCCCCATCATCGAAAGCCAGCGGCAACGGCACAACAGCTTCCAACG
Source organism: Chloroflexota bacterium (assembly GCA_902810755.1). Next base: position 4,577 of record CADDYT010000034.1, on the reverse strand, counting down.
CCAGAAGCATTATCGCCAGCCTGATTGAAGAGGAAATCATTTTGCCGCCGCAGGGATCAAGGACGCCATTGCAGGAGAAGCTGGCCGCCGGGGAGTTTGTGGTCAGCGTGGAGCTTGACCCACCGAAAGGGCTGAACCCGACGAAAATTCTGGAAGGGGCCGCGCTCTTGCAGCAAGTCGGCGTAGACTGCATCAACATCGCAGACAGTCCGATGGCGCGGGTGCGTATGGGCTGCATCGCGATGGCGCGCCTGATTCAGGATCATCTGGGCGTCGAGACCATCATTCACTTCACGACGCGAGATCGCAACCTGATGGCCCTGCAATCGGAGTTGATGGGCGCGCATGCGCTGGGTATTCGCAACATTCTGGCCCTGACAGGCGATCCCGTGCCGGTTGGCGACTATCCCAATACGACGGGCGTCTGGGACGTGGATTCGGTCGGGCTGATCGGTATGCTGCGCGGCATGAATGAGGGCCACGATGCAGCAGGCTCATCCATTGGCGCGCGAGCCAGTTTCCATATCGGGGCCGCGCTCAACCTGAATATGACGGAAGAAGAGAGCAAAAACGAAATCGAAAAATACCGGCGCAAGATTGAGGCGGGCGCGCACTTCATCATGACACAGCCCATCTACGAACTGGCGCCACTTCTACGCTTCCTCGACAGAGTGGGAAAGCCGCCGGTGCCGCTCATTCTTGGCTGCATCCCCCTGCACAGCTCGCGCCACGCCGAATACCTGCATAATGAGGTACCGGGCATCAGCATTCCTGAGAGCGTGCGAGCGCGGATGCGCGCCGCCGGGGAGCATGGCCACGAGGAGGGTCTGCGCCAGGCGCAGCAATTGCTGGCTGCCGCGCGCAGCATGGTCCAGGGCGTCTACCTGATGCCTTCTTACGGGCGCTACGATATCGTCGGCAAGCTCACGGAACTCCTGAAAAGCGGGCAAACACCCGGCGATTGAACGAACAGGATGAACAGCCCGCTCGTCATACTTCGCTGCACTCAGGGGGCTGAAGCGGCCCGGGCTAAAGCCAGCCATTTTCAATGGCCCTGGCGACCACGCAGGAGTAAGTTGCCCCCTGGATGCCAGCGCGCCGGTATTTTTCGAGACAGCCGTAGAGAACCAGCAGGCCGGTATCGCGCAGGTGAGGTCGCTTGCTGTAAGCCGCCATGCGCAGCAGGCATTCTGCCGCAAGCGCGTTTTCGATTAACGGTTGCTCGCGCAGGCAAAGGCGCCCTTCGGCATCTGGTTGCTCCGGGTAATCATAGAAGAGACCATTCTGGCCGTCCAGCAATTCTTCACAGGCAAAATGCATAAGGGCAATGGCCGTTTCCAGATACACCTTTTGTCCGCGCAGATCGTAGGCATCCAGCAGAGCCTGAGTCATCCACACCTGGTCGGCAAGCTGACCGGGCAGCCCGGCGTAGCCATCGAGAAAATAGTGATAGATACTGCCCTCGCGATGCATCATATGCTCGCATAGCCAGTCCAGCGCCAGCAAAGCCATTTTCTCCATCGAGGAATCGTGCTGCACCTGCGCGCCCAGCAGGTAAGCTGAGATTATGCGCGCATTCGAGGTGGTATACACAGTCCTATCAACGGGGGGCGGTTGGCGAGTGGCCCGCGAGTAGGCGCCCGGTTCATAATATTCTTCGTCGGCGCTCTGACTGCCGCTGAAAACGCCCGGACGCGGCTGCCAGAGGGTCGCGTTGATATAGCGCACAAGGCGATAAGAGAGGTCATGCCATTTGCGCGAACCGGTGGCACGGGCGGTCAGCAGCAACAGGCGGAGCATAGCGGCGTTCTCGTCCAGCATCTTCTCTGTGTGCGGCATACTCCAGTCGCTGGCGGCTGAGTAACGAAAGAAGCCGCCATCCTCTTTATCCCACAGGCCGCCTTCACACATTTGATCGAGCGAATAAGAGACCATTTCCAGCATCTCTGCCTGAGTAGCTGCTGTCTGCCCGGTTCGGGCCTGCCGGGCATGCATGAGCAGAAGTTCCAGCGCCTCCGGGTGGGGGAATTTCATGTGCGGATGAATACAGAACCCGCCGTAATCCGCGTCATAGAGTTCGCGCAAGACATTGACGGCTTCTGCGGGCAGATGCGCAAGCTCGCTGCGTTCCTCGGTGAGCAGAGAACGCAGGCCCGTGTGGGACAGCGTTTGCGAGAGCTTGCGCGTGAAGCGGCGATCCTGCAATTCCCGTACCTGCTCCTCGATCTCCTGAGCATGTTCACTATAGTAACGGCGCACGTGGCCCAGATAATAGAGCATCTGCCTGGGAGGGACATAGACGCCGCCCCAGAGAATCTCTCCCCCCGGCGTCAGCAGCAGGACGCTGGGCAGGCCATTCTGATTGTAACGCTGGTTAATATCAGGGCGCAAATCACTATCAATCCGAATGGGGATATAATCGGCGTTGAGAATCGAGACAATGGCCGGTTCAGAAAGCGTCGTCTCATCCATGATATGACACCACTGGCACCAGAGCGAGGAGATAAGGAGGAAAACCGGTTTTCTCTGCTCCTGCGCTTCCTGAAAGGCCGCCTGCCCCCATTCGCGCCAGCGAATCAGGTGGGCGTGGTGAGGACGCGAAGAAAAGCGGTACGTGAGGGGAACAGGGATAGAGGATGTTGATCGTGTAGGACCGGCATCCACATCGCCACTCATAGGGGTTCTCCTTTGATCTGCCGAGGCTATCTATGCCTTGCCTCGCGCTAAGATAGAAATACGTCTATGTATAACCATCGGAAAACGATAAAGCATCCTGCTACGGTTTGTGGAGTTCTTGTATCTAGTGTACCAGAGGATAGAGAGATTATCAAGGGTTTCTGACACAGAGAGCAATAACACGTTCCTCAACTGACCTATTGACCTGGTTGCAGGAATATGATATGATTGACCTCGGGAACGCGCCTGTTCTGGTCCAATCTCGACCGGAGCAAAGCAGGTAGAAGCAGCTTCCCTCCCAGGCCGGCGTGGCGGAACGGTATACGCGCTTGTCTCAAAAACAAGTCCCCGCGAGGGGTTGAGGGTTCGAATCCCTCCACCGGCATTGCTCATCCACTACTGTCTACTCTCTTCTTCCAGGCGCTCCACAGGCCAGTTGAGATTCCACCGATGTCTAGCAAAATCCAGGGTTGTCTACCGGTTTTGCTGTCAACTTTGCTGTCAAGGTAAACCGGAAAGATACAGAATACAGGCCTGTTTATCGCAATGGAAATTCAAAGAAACCCGCAACCAGGAAGGCATTCCGCAACTCCTCGTTGCGGGTTCGTTTTTATCCAATCAGGTCTGTCTTGGAAAATATTTCTCCTCCATTCACTGCCCAGTCTTCAGCCGTTCAGTACCTTACTCATTATGCTCGCGTTCCCGGCAATCACGCTAACACATAGCGCCGCGCTGCTCTTTGGCCGGTGCCTTTCAACCTTCCGTGCTCTATGAGTGTCTCCAGGTCTCGATGAGCAGTCCTATCTGAAACTCCCGTTAATTGTCGGTAGATGCTATTCGTGATAGAGCCATGTTTCTGCACATACTCCACGGCTTTGGTCAGTCGACGCTCGCGTTGTTCGGACTGATTCTCTACCAGGATGTCGTCAGGCTGAACAACCTGATCATCCGCCCACAGAGTTTCGCTGTACTGTGCTGGCGTTCGCGGAGCTTCCAGGGCAGGAGCCTTGCGAAAGGTGACCACGAATTCATTCACCTCTCGAAACTGCGGAGCAGGGAGCCCCATGCGCTTGGTCTCGTCCAGCATAAACCTGATACCACTTCCCAGCCGCTCCATGTAGCCGGGAATCCCCATCAGCAAGTTCGCCAGCGTCGGATTGCGCAACTTGGATTGCACCTCTCCCCGTTCCATTTGTTCTACAGTGATCCCTGGCAATAGTAAGCCAGGGCTGTGTACCTCTACCCGATCAGGATAAAAAAAGACCCGCACGCTCTCGCCGCGTTTACTATAATCGCGATGCACCACGGCATTGATGACAGCCTCGCGCAAGACCTCGAGCGAATACTCTGGGATATCGATGCGCTTAAAACCCTCGACTCTTGCTCCCACAGCAATATAGCGGCTCAGAAATAGCTCCGCCCCATCTATCAGTTCCTGAAGCGTTCCCGTAATAATTCTGCGGTCGGCATAGCGACTCGCCCCTACCGTTTCACGGAACAACACACAGGCCACATCGCTTTGCACAATATGTTCTTGCGGGGCAGAACCGAAAAACAGGATACCAGCATTGGTGGGCACCACCTTGCCGCTATTGATCACAACGGCGCACTCCATCGCAATGAGCGCCCGCTCCAGGTCCTTGAAGCGACTGGTTTGACGCGTAGTGGTTGAGCGAAGCGCTAAATATGCTTTGACCTTTTCTAGATCGAGGTCTTCTATGGTGGCATTCCGCGCAGGCTGGTGTTCCCAATCGACCAGACCCCGGTCATTGGCCATTTCGAGCAATTCTGATAAACTTAACGAAACCGTATGAGTACCCCGCCTCACCCAATAGACTCCATGAGCTTGATAGACAGGTCCATGACTCGGCCTGACTGTAACGACCACCAGTTTCTTTTCG